>NZ_KI912670.1:57253-70305 GCF_000519345.1 Deinococcus pimensis DSM 21231 | reverse complement strand
GGGCGGCTCGTCGAGGTTCGCGCCGTACGGGACGACGCCGACGAGCTCCGCGGGCACGCCGAGGTCCTCGCGCGCCGAGCGCGCCGCCCACTCGCTGGAGTACAGCGTGAGCGAGCAGCGCGCGAGCGCCGAGGCGTCCACCTGCCACCCGCGTACGACGCTCTCGGCGCAGACGCGGGTGAAGCTCGGGTAGGTGTCGTGCAGGAGCGCGTACGTGGCGTCCGTCCACAGCACGACGGGCGTCTTCACGTTCAGGTCCGCGAGCGCGATGGGGTTCACCCCGAGGATCACGTCGGGGTTCAGGTCGCGCGCGGCGCGTTCCACCTGCCGCGCGTAGCCCGCCACGGCGCGCGGCGTGCTGTCGAGGTGGTAGAGCTGACCTTCGCGGGCGTACCGCGCGTGCCGCCGCAGGTCCTGCTCGCTCGTGGCCCGGTCGAGCGGCGAGACGGGCAGGACCTCCACGCCCCGCCGCCGCAGGGCGCGAAGCAGCGCCCGCGGCGTTCCGGACCACGTGAGGGGATCGAGGACGTCGAGGTGATGGACCAGGGCGACGCGAAGCCGGGAGGACATGCCCCTCACGGTAGGAGCGCCCCGCGCGGGGGCGCGGCATTATCGAACTCCCGGGCGTGGCGGCGTCAGCGCGCCGCGAAGAACGCGAGGTCGGGCCGGGGCGGCGTGTGTCCCAGCATCAGCAAGGTCAGCACGATCTGCGCGGTGTGGCGGACCTCGTGCTGCATCACGTGCCACAGCACCTCGTCCGGGGAGAAGGTCTCCGGACGGCTCTCGTCCGCCTCCCAGTACGCGAGCAGGTCCTTCAGCGGCTCGGTCTCGTGGTGCCAGTACTCGTCGGCGGAACGCGGCTCGGGCCGCCCGAGGGTCTGCGCGACGAAGGGCTCGCGCAGCAGGTCCCCATGGACCCAGCCGTCCTCCACGACGGCGACGTGCACGACGAGGTCCTTGACGCACCGAGCGCCGTCCGAGGGAATGACGGCGCGTGAGAGGTCCTCCTCGGGAACGGCGCGAAGCGCGGCCCACAGGACGCGGCGTGCCCGCGTGAGGTACGCGTAGAATTCCCTGGTTTGCATACGGGGGAGCATACTCCACGTAGGACGGCGTGACGTCCGCCCACGTCGCGTACATGAAGGGCCGGGCGTCAGCCCGCGTCCGGCACGGTCGTGATCTGCCGGGCGGCGAGCCGGGCGAGCGACGAGGCGTCGTGGCTCGGCAGGAAGACCGTCGGGGTCGACCGGACGAAGGCGCGGGTCCGTTCCAGGCTGTCCGCCGCCCGCGCGACGTCGTGCACGATGCCCGCGAGTTCGCGCCGCAGCAGTTGAGCCTCGTCGAAGGTGACGTCGCCCGCGAGGAGGTAGGCTCGGTCGTCGCCGTGGACGATGACGGACTGGTGGCCGTAGCTGTGTCCGGGCGTGGGGACGATCACGACGTCGCCCGCGCGGGTGAGGACGTGCTCCCGCGCGAAGCCGGGCGTGTCTGCTGGCCGGACGTCGACCGGGCGAGGTTCGAGTTCGGGCGGCCAGACGCTGCGCAGTGCGCCGACGGGCAGGGCGCGCTGCCCGTCGAGCTCCTCCCGTGCGACGAGGACCTCGGCCCGCGGGACGTGGGTGAGGCCGCCCGCGTGGTCGAAGTGGAGGTGCGTCTGGACGACGTGGCGGACGTCGCGCCGGGAGAGGCCGAGTCGGCGCAGTTGCGGGCCGAGCTCGTCGTCGGGGTGGACGTTCACGCGGAAGTTGCCGCGGATGATGAAGCGGTTGCCGGGGTCCGCGTGGCGGGTGTAGGCGTCCAGGTCGCGGGCGTCCGCTCGCTCCCCGGCGTCGACGACGACGACGCCCTCGGGGTGCTCGACGATCCAGGAGAGGATCGGGATGGGGGCTGCCCACCGGGTGCCCGCGACGATGGCGGGCAGTCGGAGGGCGCTTGGTCCGCGCAGGCGGACGTGGGCCTCCTTGACGGCGATCCAGCCGCTCTGGACGCCGTGCAGTCGGACGTTCGGGGACACCTGCACGGTGACGGGCGCCACGCGGGGCGAGGCCGTGACGTCGAGTTCGGCCTGTCGGGCCCGGGCGCGGCCGACAGTGCGCGTGCCCGCGCCCGCGGCGGAGAGAACGCCCAGGGTGAGCGCGGCGGTCCTGAGGACTTCTCTACGATTCATGATCCTGTTGTAACAGCAGAATGAATTCATAACATTGTTACCATTCACGCTGGCGGCGAACGCCCCACATGCCCGGGAGCGACAGTGTGGTGTGCGCCACTTCCTCGGCCTCGTCCCACCCGACGGCTTCACGCGCGAGGTCGTCGCCTGGCAGGCGTCTCTCGGTCACCGCATCACGACGCCTCACGTCACCGTCAAGGCGCCGGACCACCTCACGCCCGACCGACGCTGGCTTCCCGACGTCGAGCGTGCCTGCGCCTCGCATCCGCCCGTGGAGGTGACCCTCACGGGCGTACGTACCTTCGGGCGCCGTGTCGTCTACCTCGGCGTCCAGGGCGAGGGCCTGCGGGACCTGCATCTCGACCTCGTCGGGGCGGTCGGAGCTCCCCTCGCGCCCTTCGAGGGACGGCGTGCGTTCACCCCTCACCTCACGCTGGTGCTGAGCCGCGCTCCACTGGGGGTGAGCTTCGACGAAGCGCTCGCGAGGGCCACGGAGACGTTCACGACGCCCGTCACCTTTCACGCCACCTTCGTGCGCCTCTTCCGGAAACCCTCGCCCGGAGGAACCTACGAGGTGGACCGTGATCTCCCACTCGGAAGGGGCGCCCTCGTCGGGCGCTGAGGGGCCCTTCGGCGAACGGCATGCAGAGAAGAGATATTCTAAGGACGCTCATCGGCGTGGACGGATCGACGACGATTCACCACCCACCGCCGGGATCACCCGACGGTCGGGGGCGCGTCGGGCCCGGTCCGACGCGCCTCGCGGAACACGTCACGCGCCGCGCCCGCGTCGAGGTCGGCGGGCCAGCGCTCCAGCATCGCCGTCGCCAGGGCGTGCGCGCCGCGCTCGAAGTCCGGGTGCGACCGGAGGCGCGCCTCCACCCTCGTGACGAGGGTCTCGCGGTCCGAGACCGGGACGACACGCAGGGCGCGCTCCAGCGTCCGTTCGTCGTGCGCGCTGAGCGTGAGCGGCCTTCCGCCCGGGAGCGTCAGCAGTCGTGGCGCGAGACCGAAGGCCACGGTCCGTTCCACGAGGTCGAGGCCGAGTTCGCCGCCGCCGAGCACGACCCGTTTCTGCTCGCCGCGCCACGAGAAACGCAGGCTCGCGCTGGGGCCCGGGTGCCGGGTGGCGCGTGTCACGCCGCCCGGGAACTCCTCGCGGCCCTGCGTCCACGAGAGGGACGGCGCGAAGCCGGCGAGGAGCCCGGCCGAGGCGTGCGCGCCCTCGTGGAGCGCCACCTCGGCCTTCCAGTCGAGTGCCGCCGTTCGTCGGTACGCGGCGATCAGCTCCGCGCGGCGCGTGAGCCACGCAAACGGCGTGTCGAGCAGGACCTCGAGGTCGTCCACGGCGCGGAGCTCCGCCCGCCACCAGGCGGCTCGGGGTGTCCAGGTGACGTCCAGGGTGCGGGCCAGGTCGCGCGCCCGTCGGGCCTCACGGACGAGGTCGTCCTCGGGGAGCCTGGTTTCGAGGTGGCGCAGGAGTTTCGTGATCATGGGTGGACCGTGATGGGGGTGGAGGGCACGAACATCAGTGTGACTGGCGGGCGTGAAGGGCGGGCAAGTCCGGGTGGGAGGGTGCGGGTCTTCGCCTTTCCCTCGACCTGTCTAGACAACGAATTTTATAGATGCAGAAAGTCGGGTGCTCCAGGGTCCAACTCGCATGGGGAAGCGACATGAACAAAGAGAGATGCGGCGGCGAACCTCGCAGGGATCCTCTCCGGTGCCTTGGCCTCGGCCCGGGCAGCAGGGAGCGCGCCAACGAACGTCCCCTTTTCGAATTTGGATAAAAGTTGTCTAGACTAGCAGAAACGGAGCAACAGGGAGCCCCCCCGTCCCACCCTCTCCCGGCCCACCAGAACGGGAATCCCCGACAACTCCGACAAGATGAACCGACGGACGACCTTCCACTACCCCTTCACCCGGACAGCACGCCCGGTCGGCAATCCACTCCTGGAATTCTGGAGGCATGCCCGGGCCGGGCGCCTCCCGCCACCACACCTGCCCTTCGCGGACGAGGTGACCACCGCGCTGGCCCGACTCGGACGGATGGACGGGCTGCCCCGCGCGCTGGTGGAAGCCGTGACCCGCGACGTGATCACGCCCCGCTACGCCTGGGCCGTCCCCGACGACGCCGCGCTCGACCTCCTCGCCGGGCTGGGACCGCTCGTGGAGATCGGCGCGGGCACGGGGTACTGGGCGGCCCTGCTGCGCGCGCGCGGCGTCCGAGTGACCGCGACGGACGCGCGCCCCTACCGCAACGAGTACTGCGCCATGCGCTGGACGCGGGTGGTCCGCGCGGACGCACGACGCGCCGCCGCCCGCGCGGGTCCCAGCGCTCTGCTGCTGTGCTGGGCTCCCCCGCTCGACCCGATGGCCCTGCACGCCCTGGAAGGATATTCGGGAAGGACGGTCGCGCTGGTCAGCGACGGTCCGGGCGGCAGCACCGCCGAAGACGCGTTCTTCGAGCGGCTGGAGCGCGCGTTCGTCCTGCGGACCGCGCGCGAGTTGCCCGCATGGAGCGGGACGCGCGCGACGCTCACGATCCACGAAGCGCACGCTGAGTAAACCTTGAGCCCCTTCCCAACACTCCCCGCGAGGTGGGAACATTTCTCATGGGCTCCCGTGTGACCGTCGTGAACCTGCTGCCCACGGCCCTCGTGCTGGTCGGGCTGGCCCTGCTGTGGCGCTTCCTGAGCGTGGTGCAGGTGGGCGTGATGCTCCTCATGCTCAGCCTCGTGCTCTCCGCCGCGCTCTACCCTCTCGTGCGCTTCGTGAACGAACGCCTGCGCCTCCCCCGTCCCATCGCGGTGTTCGGAACCGTCTTCGGCGCGCTCGCCGTCCTCGCGGCCTTCGTCTGGTTTCTGGTGCCCACCCTGATGGAGCAGCTCGGCGCCACCTGGACGGCCCTCACACACCAGGGCCAGTTCGCGGCGGACCTCCGCCGCTATGGCGACGCCAACCCCTGGATCGGCAGGATGCTGCAGAGCGACTCCGCCGCCGAGTTCGGGCGTAGCCTGCGCACCGTCCCCGGACCACTCATGCGCGGCCTGATGCAGGTGTCGAGCAACCTGCTCGCGCTCGCCGGGTACGCGTTCGTGGTGCTGCTGCTGATGCTCTACACCCTCGGACGGCCCGAGCCCCTCCTGCGCGGCCTGATCGGCGCGGTGCCCGAGAAGTGGCGGCCCCGCGTCGTGCGGGCCACCGAGGACATCGTGTCCGCGCTGCGCGTGTGGGGCCTGAGCACCCTCGCGGTGATGGCGAGCGGCGGCGTGCTCGTCTTCATGGGCCTGACCGTGCTGGGCGTGCCGAACGCGCTCGTGTACGCCTTCCTCTCCGCGCTCGGGGAGCTCATCCCGAACCTCGGCCCGACCGTCGCCAACGGCGTCCCCGTCCTCGTGACCTTCGCGCAGGACCCCGGCCGCGCCGTCGCCGTGGCCGCCTGGCTGATCGCCGTGCAGGTCGTGCAGGGCATCGTGTCGCCCTACCTGTTCGGACGCACCGTCTCGCTGCATCCCGTCTCGATCATCACGGGCATCCTGCTGCTCGGAACGGCCTTCGGCCTCGTCGGGGCGTTCCTGACGGTGCCCTTCCTCATCATCGCGAAGGTCCTGTACGAGGCGTTCTGGCTCTCCCGCGCGGACCTGCCGGAAGTGCCCGAGGAGCAGGTCGCCGAGATCCTGGAGCAGGCCTGACCCCGCCACGCGCCGCGCGCCGCATCCCGACGACCCTCGTCGGCCTCCCCATCAACCCGTCGTCAGCGAACTTCGGCCCATTGAGGGCCGAAGTTCGGGCTTGACCGTCCGAAGCGGACGTTCCTACACTCGAAGCAGACCGACAATCAGGACAGGAACCACTTCGAGGTGGAGGGAACGTGACGACGCAGGTGTACAGTCGCTGGGACCATCTGACGCCCGTGGAGCGTCAGGTGCTGCGGGGCGTGTTCTGGTCGGGGGCCGCGTCACGCGGCGCGCTCGCGGACACGCTCGGCTTCTCCAAGTCACGGCTCAACGCCGTCGTCTCGAACCTCGTCGTGGGCGGCCTGCTGCAGGAACTCGGCCCCCTGAGCTCCACGGGCGGACGCCGCGCCGAGCACCTCGCGCTCGCGCCGGACCTCGGCGTGCTCGCCTGCGTGGACCTCGGCGCGACGAGCCTGCACGTCGCGCTCGTCGCGCCCACCATGACGGTGCTCGCCGAGCGGCGTGAGGTGGCCGACGTGCGGCACGGCCCCGGCCGCGTGATGCAACGTGTGAAGACCCTGCTGGGCGACCTGCTGGCCGAGCAGCGCCTGCGGCCCGAGGACGTCCTCGCCGTCGGCATGGGTGTGCCGGGCCCCGTGGAGGTCCACAGCGGCCTGCTGGTCAGCCCACCCATCATGCCCGGCTGGGAGGGCTTCTCCATCCGCGAGGACCTCGCCGGGCTCGTGGACGCGCCCGTCCTCGTGGACAACGACGTGAACGTCCTCGCGCTCGGCGAGCTCTGGCACGCCCGACAGCCCGCCGGGGACTTCCTCGTGGTGAAGGTCGGGACCGGCATCGGCTGCGGCATCGTGAGCGGCGGGCGCATCTACCGCGGCGCGGACGGCGCCGCCGGTGACGTCGGGCACATCTGCGTCGATCCCCTGGGGCCGCGCTGCCACTGCGGCAACGTCGGCTGCGTCGAGGCGATGGCCGCCGGACCCGCCGTCGCGCGTGACGCGCGCCGCGCCGCCGAGGCCGGGGAGAGCGAACGGCTCGCCGAGGTCCTCGCGGAGACGGGCCGCCTCGAGCCGCCCGACGTGGCGCGCGCCGCCCGCGAGGGGGACGCCGTGGCGCTCGCGATCGTGCAGCGCTCCGGGCAGCTCGTCGGGATGATGCTCGCGTCGCTCGTGAACTTCTTCAACCCCTCGCACATCGTCCTGACGGGCGGCATCGTCGGGATGGGCCCGCTGTGGCTCGCCTCCATCCGGCAGAGCGTGTACGGGCGCTCCCTCGCGCTGTCCACCCGTCACATCGAGATTCGCCCCAGCACCCTCGGGGAGCGCGGCGGGGTGCTCGGCGCGGCCGCGCTCGGTCTGCTCGGCGTCCTCGACCGGGGAGGACGCCCGTGAGGAACGACGTCCACGCCGCGTTCCGCGAGGTCGGCAAGCGTTTCGGAGCGGTGGAGGTGCTGCGCGACGTGACCTTCGAGATCGCGCGCGGCGAGGTGCACGCGCTCATCGGGGAGAACGGCGCGGGCAAGAGCACCCTCATGAAGATGCTCGCCGGCTACCACGAACCCACCACGGGCCACGTCGAGGTGGACGGACAGCCCGTGACCCTGCGCTCCTCTCGCGACGCGGAGGCGCTCGGCGTCGTCCTGATCCACCAGGAGTTCAACCTCGCCGAGGACCTCACGGTCGCGCAGAACGTCTTCCTCGGGCACGAACCGGGCCGCGGACTCGTGGACGACGCGGAGATGGTGCGCCGCACCCGCGAGGCGCTCGCGCTGGTGGACGTCCGGCTCGACCCGCGCACCCGCGTGCGAGACCTCAGCGTGCCGCAGAAGCAGCTCGTGGAGATCGCCAAGGCGCTCTCGCGCCGCGCGCGCCTGCTCGTCATGGACGAACCCACCGCGTCCCTCACGCTGAGCGAGACGCGCACCCTGCTGGACCTCATCCGCCGTCTGCGCGGCGAGGGTGTCACGGTGCTGTACGTCAGCCACAAGCTGGAGGAGGTCAAGGCCGTCGCGGACCGCGTGACGGTCCTGCGCGACGGACGGCTCGTCACCACGCGCGCCGCGCAGGACCTCAGCCCGCACGAGATGGCGAACCTCATGGTAGGCCGTGAGCTCACCGACATGTTCCCCGGCAAGGCCGAGCCGGGCAGCGAGGTCGCGCTCTCCGTCCGCGACCTCGACGTGCCCGGCTTCGCGGGCGGCGTGAACTTCGACGTGAGGCGCGGCGAGGTGCTGGGCTTCGCGGGTCTCGTGGGCGCCGGACGCACCGAGGCCTTCGAGGGCCTGCTGGGGCTGCGCCGCCGCAGCGTCGGGAGGGTCGAGCGCGACGGGCGGCCCGTCCGCATCCGCAGCGCCGGCGACGCGGCCCGGCACGGCGTCGTCTACCTCTCCGAGGACCGCAAGGGCAAGGGGCTCCTGGTGGACATGCCCCTGCGGCCCAACCTCACCCTCATGACGCTGGAGCGCTACGCGCGGCCCCTGCTCGACCCGCGCGCGGAGCAGCGCGCGCTGGAACGCGCCGCGAAAGAGTACGGCGTCCGCACGGGCCGCCTCGACGTGCCCGCCTCGGCCCTGTCGGGCGGCAACCAGCAGAAGCTCGTGCTGGGCCGCATCCTGGAGGTCGACCCGCGCGTCGTGATCCTCGACGAGCCCACGCGCGGCGTGGACGTCGGCGCCAAACGCGACATCTACCACCTCGTCCACCGCCTCGCGGCGGGCGGACGCGCCGTCGTCGTGATTTCCAGCGAGATGCCCGAACTGCTGGGCCTGTGTCACCGCATCCTCGTGATGCGGGAGGGCCGCGTCGTCGGGGAGCTCAGCGGCGACGGCCTCACCGAGCAGGACGTGATCCGCCTCGCCACGGGCCTCACGCGGGAAGAAGGAGCCAGCCATGTCCACACCCACCACTGACCCCACCGCCACCCCGCGGACCGCGCGGAGCGTCCTCGCGCGCGTCGGGAGCCTGGGCCCCCTGCTCGGACTGATCGCCGTGGCGCTCCTCGCGACGGCCCTCAATCCGGACTTCGCGTCCTTCGCGAACGTCTCGAACGTCCTCACGCGCGCCGCGTTCATCGGCATCATCGCGGTCGGCGCGACCTTCGTGATCATCTCCGGCGGCATCGACCTCAGCGTCGGCAGTCTCGCGGCCCTCACGGCGGGCACGGTCATTCTGATCATGAACGCCCTCGCGCCCTCCCTCGGGAGCGGCGTGCCGACCGTCATGGTCGGGATGCTCGTCGCGCTCGTCGTGGGCGCGCTCGCCGGGCTCGCGCACGGCACGCTCATCACGCGCGGACGGATCGAGCCGTTCATCGTCACGCTCGGCACGCTCGGCATCTTCCGCGCCGTCCTCACGTACCTCTCTCAGGGCGGCAGCATCACCCTCGACCTGAAGCTCTCCGACACGTACTCGCCCGTGTACTACGGGTCGGTCCTCGGGATTCCCGTGCCGATCCTCGTGTTCGTCGCGGTGGCGCTCCTCGGCGGACTGGTCCTCAACCGCACCCGCTACGGGCGGTACGTGCAGGCCATCGGAAGCAACGAGCAGGTCGCGCGCTACGCCGCGATCGACGTGACGCGCGTCAAGATCCTCACGTACGTCGTGCAGGGCGTGTGCGTGGCGCTCGCGACGATCCTGTACGTCCCGAGGCTCGGTTCGGCGTCGCCGTCGACGGGGCTGCTGTGGGAGCTCGAAGCCATCGCGGCCGTCATCATCGGCGGGACCGCCCTGCGCGGCGGCGCGGGCCGCGTATGGGGCACCGTCGTCGGCGCCGTGCTGCTCGTGACGATCGAGAACATGCTCAACCTCACGAACATCATCAGCGTGTACCTCAACGCCGCCGTCCAGGGCGTCGTGATCATCCTCGTGGCGTTCTTCCAGCGGGGCAGGAGGTAGGACGAGTCGGCGCGGCGTCCGGACGCAGGCCATTCGCAGGACTCACAGGGGGGAAGACATGAAGCACATCACGTACACGTTGCTGGTTTCCATGGCGCTCGGCGTCTCGGGCGCGCTCGCGCAGGGCAAGCAGGTCATCGGCGTCTCCATCCCGTCCGCCGACCACGGCTGGACCGGCGGCGTCGTCTACCACGCCAACGAGGCGAAAAAGGCGCTCGAGAAGCAGTACCCGAACGCCACGATCATCGTCAAGACCGCCAAGGACGCCACGGAGCAGGCCAACCAGATCCAGGACCTCTACACCGTCAACAAGATCAACACCCTCGTGATCCTCCCGTACGAGAGCGCGCCCCTCACCGCGCCCGTAGCGAACCTCAAGAAGCAGGGCGTGTACACCGTCGTGGTGGACCGCGGCCTCACCGACGCCTCGGCGCAGGACGCGTACGTCGCGGGCGACAACCCCGGCTTCGGCAAGGTCGCCGCGCAGTACATGGGCAAGGAGATGGGCGGCAAGGGCAACGTGGTCATCCTGCGCGGCATCCCCACCGTCATCGACAACCAGCGCGTCGACGCGTTCGAGGCGGCCCTCAAGGCGCAGTACCCGGGCGTGAAGGTCCTCGACAAGAAGTTCGGCAACTGGAACCGCGACGACGCCTTCAAGGTCATGCAGGACTACCTCACGCGCTTCCCGAAGATCGACGCGGTCTGGGCGTCCGACGACGACATGGCCGTCGGCGTGCTGCGCGCCATCCAGCAGGCGAAGCGCACCGACGTCAAGCTCGTGCTGGGCGGCGCGGGCATGAAGGAGATGATCAAGCGCGTCATGGACGGCAACGACAAGCTCATCCGCGCCAACGTGACGTACCCGCCGTCCATGATCGCGGACGCCATGAAGCTCGCCGTGGCGGCGCGTGTGGCGGGCAAGGCGATGCCGAAGAGCACCATCATCCCGTCCGTGCTCGTCACGAAGAGCAACGCGTCGAAGTTCTACTACCCGAACTCGCCGTTCTAGGCAGCGGTCAGCGGTCAGCCATCCGTCGTCGGTACGTGCGGGCGAGCTCACCCTCACCTCACGCGCGTGGTTTGAGCTCTCCCTGACGGTCGAGCTCCGACAGCCGACCTCACGCTACCGACGACTGAAGCCCTTCACCGAACGCTGACCGCTGAAGGCTGACCACTTCCAAGGAGGTCCCACCTTGCCCCGCCCTGTCACCCTGTTCACCGGCCAGTGGGCCGACCTGCCCCTCGCCGAACTCGCGCCGCTCGCGCGCAGCATGGGCTACGACGGCCTCGAACTCGCCTGCTGGGGCGATCACGTGGACGTCCGCCGCGCCGCCGAGGACGACGCGTACGTCCGCGAGCGCCGTGAACTCCTCGCGGACCACGGCCTGGCGCTCTTCGCGATCTCCAATCACCTCGTCGGGCAGGCCGTGTGCGACCTGATCGACGAGCGGCACCGCGACATCGTGCCCGAGCACGTCTGGGGCGACGGTGACCCCGAGGGTGTGCGCCGTCGCGCCGCCGAGGAGATGATCCTCACGGGCCGCGCCGCGGCGCGGCTCGGCGTGAAGGTCGTCAACGGCTTCACGGGCTCGTCCATCTGGCACAGCCTGTACGCCTTCCCGCCGACGTCCACGGCGTACTGGCAGCGCGGCTTCGAGGACTTCGCGCGCCGCTGGACGCCCATCCTGGAGGCCTTCGACGCGGTGGACGTGAACTTCGGGCTGGAGGTGCACCCCACCGAGATCGCCTTCGACGTCGCCTCGGCACGTCAGGCGCTCGACGCCGTCGGGAACCACCCGCGCTTCGGCTTCAACTACGACCCCAGCCACCTCGGCTACCAGGGCGTGGACTACGTGAAGTTCCTGCGCGTCTTCCCGGAGCGGATCTTCCACGTGCACATGAAGGACGTCTGGTGGGGCCGCGGCGACGGCGAGGTCGGCGTGTTCGGCGGGCACCGACCCTTCGGGGACGCCGCGCGCTACTGGGACTTCCGCTCCGTCGGGCGCGGCGACATCGACTTCGAGGCGGTCATGGTGGCCCTCAACGACATCGGGTACGCCGGGCCCCTCAGCGTCGAGTGGGAGGACGCCCGCATGGACCGCGTGTTCGGCGCGGCGGAGAGCGCGGCCTTCACGCGCCGCCTGGACTTCCCGGCGGCGGGCCGCGCGTTCGACTCGGCCTTCGCGCGCGAGCAGGAGGAGGCCGGGGCGTGCGTAGGCGTGCGGCTCGGCATGGTCGGCGGCGGCGAGGGCGCCTTCATCGGCGCGGTGCACCGCATGGCCGCCGCGCTCAACGGGCAGTACGAGCTCGTCGCGGGCGCGCTCTCCGGCGATCCAGAGCGGGCGCGCAGGTCCGGCGCCGCGCTGGGCCTGAACCCCGCGCGGTCCTACGCCTCGTGGCGGGAGATGCTCGGCGCGGAGCTCGCCCTGCCGGAGGGCGAGCGGATCGAGGTGGTGAGCGTCGTCACGCCCAACCACGTGCACCACGAGGTGGCGCGCGCCTTCGCGTCGGCGGGCGTGCACGTCGTGTGCGACAAGCCGCTCGTGCACACGTCCGAGCAGGCCCGCGACCTCGTGGAGGTCACCGAGCGCGCGGGCGTGGTGTTCGCCGTGACGTACAACTACACGGGCTACCCCATGGTCCGAGAGGCGCGCGCGCTCGTGCGGAGCGGCGCCCTCGGCGAGATCCGCAAGGTCATCGTGGAGTACAACCAGGGCTGGCTCGCCACGAAGCTCGAGGAGGCGCACAACAAGCAGGCCGACTGGCGCACCGACCCGGAGAGGTCCGGCATCGCGGGCGCCGTGGGGGACATCGGCTCGCACGCGGAGAACCTCGTCGCGACCGTCACGGGTCTGGAGATCGAGTCGATCTGCGCGGACCTCACGACCTTCGTGCCGGGCCGCCGTCTCGACGACGACGCGAACCTGCTGCTGCGCTTCGTCGGCGGCGCGCGGGGCGTGCTGTGGTGCTCGCAGATTCAGATCGGGGACGAGAACGACCTGCGCCTGCGCGTCTTCGGCACGAAGGGCAGCCTGCACTGGCATCAGGAGGACCCGAACGTGCTGCGCGTCGACCTGCCCGGGGAGCCGCGTCAGCTGCGCACGCGCGGCAGCGCGTACCTCTCGGACGAGGCGAAGGCCGCGACGCGCCTGCCGTCCGGGCATCCGGAGGCCTTTCTGGAGGCCTTCGCGAACGTCTACCGCGGCGCGGCCGAGGCGATCCGGGCGCGGACCGAGGGCCGCGCGCCCGATCCGCTCGTCGCGGACTTCCCGACCGTGCTCGACGGGGCGCGGG
>NZ_KI912670.1:56960-57153 GCF_000519345.1 Deinococcus pimensis DSM 21231 | reverse complement strand
GACGCGCGGGACGGCACGGGCAGCGCGTGCCGCTCGCGCAGGTACGCGCGGACCAGCATGGGTTCGAGCATGTCCGTCGCCGTGCCCGCGTAGGGCAGACGGTGGTAGGGGCGCGGCACGAGCCGCGCCAGCGCGAACGACGTCGGCATGAGACGCGCGCTGAGGGCGTCCACCTCGCGGACGTCGTCGAGGG
>NZ_KI912670.1:56761-56860 GCF_000519345.1 Deinococcus pimensis DSM 21231 | reverse complement strand
AGGAGTCGCGCAGCACGTTCGCGTAGTGCGTCACGCCGTAGTCGCGCGCGTCCCCCTCCAGAAGCACGTTCGCGCCGTCCGCGCGGCGGTAGAAGGTGA
>NZ_KI912670.1:55808-56661 GCF_000519345.1 Deinococcus pimensis DSM 21231 | reverse complement strand
CAGTGCGGTCTGCGCCGCCCGTCCTGCGCGCGCCACACGCCCGGTGGACCGGGGCGGCGCGACAGGTCGAGCCGAACGCCGCACACCTCGGCGCGGCGCAGCAGGAAGGGAAGGTCGAAGGCGCTGACGTTGTGGCCCTCCAGCACGTCCGGATCGCGAGCACGCACGGCGGCCATGAGGTCGAGGAGGAGGCGGCGCTCGTCCTCCTCGCGCGGGGCTTCGAGCACCACCTCGTGCCCGGCGTTGTCGCGCAGGGACGCCATGAAGATGCGCCCCTTCTCGGGGTCGAGGGAGGTGGTCTCCAGGTCGAACTGGAGCCGCGCGAGGTCCGCGTACGTCATGCCCTTGAAGTACGTGCGGCCCGTCGCCGAGAGGTACTGCTCCACGGGTCCGAGCACGTGGTAGTCGCGCAGGTCGTGCAGGCTCCCCACGGGCCGTCCGAGCCTGCGCGACGCGCCCGCGAGAAGCTCGCGCCTCAGCGCCACGCCGCTCCTCGCGTGCACGAGGAAGCGCAGGCTCCCCTCGTCGCCCGTGAGGGTGGTGACGCCGAACTCGGCGTGCTCGCCCGCGCCCACGCGGGCCTCCACGTGCGCGAGGTCGTCGAGGTGCCGGGCGAACACGAAGGGCCGGAAGCGCTCGCGGCTCCAGGTGACGCGCCCGTCCACGCGCCGCCACACCAGCGCGTCCCCGCGGGCGTCGGCGTGGACGCTCACGATGCCCGTCGTGGGGTCCTCGCCGTCCAGCCAGGGGTGGGGGACGTCCGCTGAAGCCGCGCTCATGCGGTGAGTCTAGCGGGAGCGCGCGGCGCTCAGGCAAGGGCGGGCGGGCGGGCGCCGCGCAGCAGCGTGAGCGT
>NZ_KI912670.1:54999-55708 GCF_000519345.1 Deinococcus pimensis DSM 21231 | reverse complement strand
GTCGTCGAAGGCGGCGCGGGCGCCGTGCGCGTCACCGTGAAGCAGGCACGTGAGGGCGCGGCGCAGGAAGTCGTCGCCGTACCGTTCCGAGCGGCTCGACCGCATCGCGCCGCCGCGAACGGTCAGCGTGCCGTCGTAGCCCAGCAGGGCGTAGTTCTTCACCTCGTGGCTGAGCATGGCGCGGTAGCGGCCCTCGAACTCCAGGCGCACGAGCGGCGGCAGGGACGCGTCCACCCGCGCGACGAGGGCGCGCTCGTCGGTTTCCGTCCAGCCTTCGGGGACGCTGAAGTACACGCCGTCCGTGTCGGCCTCCACGAGCGTCACGCCGCCCGCCTCCAGCCCCGCGACGACGGCGCCGAGCGTCTCGCGGCCCAGCCGGGTCACCTCGTCCGCGGCGCGGGCGTCCCCGAAGAGGCTCATGTCGCCCGCGCCGAGGTAGCCGTACGCGGAGTTAATCATCACCTTCATCGCGGCCTGCGTGGCGTCGTGACGCACCGCGTCGGGCGAGCCGGGCGCGGCCTCCCTCGCGGCGCGCTTGTGCCGCAGCCGGAGTTCCGTGAGGCGGTCCACGAGGTGCAGGAACACCCCGAGCGGATCGCACGACGGGGAAACACGGTGCGTGCGGATCAGGCTGGGGTAGAGCGAGGCGATGTCGGCCTTCACCACGCGCGGCAGCACGCCCCGCGCGAAGAGGTGCACCGCGCCGCCC
>NZ_KI912670.1:54804-54899 GCF_000519345.1 Deinococcus pimensis DSM 21231 | reverse complement strand
CGGCCTGGTCGGCCCTGCGCGACGTCGTGCGGGCCGTGGATGGCCGCGAGGTGCTCGCGCTGGGCCTCTCGGGGCAGATGCACGGCCTCGTCGCG
>NZ_KI912670.1:48031-54704 GCF_000519345.1 Deinococcus pimensis DSM 21231 | reverse complement strand
CGCAGCAGCGTGAGCGTCGCGGCGGGGTCGAGCGGGCGGGAGAACAGGAAGCCCTGCGCGAGCCCGCACCCGGCGCCGCGCAGCCACGTCCACTGCGCCTCGGTCTCCACGCCCTCCGCGACGACGTTCATGCCGAGCGCGCGCGCCATCACGAGGACCGCGCGGACGAGTTCCTCCCCGGCGCGGTCCGTCCCGAGCCGCCCGACGAAACTGCGGTCGATCTTGAGGGCGGACGCGGAGAGACGCTGCACGTACGCCAGCGACGAGTAGCCCGTGCCGAAATCGTCGATGTGGACCTGCACGCCGAGCGCGGAGAGCGCCGCGAGGTTGTCGCGCACGACCCTGTCCTCGTGCAGCAGGAGGCTCTCGGTGATCTCCAACCGGGTGTTGCCCGGCGGGAAGCCGGTGCGTTCGAGCGTGCCGCGCACGAAGTCGGCGAAGTCGGGCAGCAGGAACTGCCGGGCGCTCGCGTTGACGCTCAGGGTCAGGTCCGGGGAAGCGGCGCCTCCGTCCATCCAGCCGCGCACCTCGGCGCAGGCGAGTTCGAAGACGCGGCGGTCGAGGTCGATGACGAGTCCGCTCTCCTCCGCGACGGGAATGAACTCGGCGGGACTCACGAGGCCGCGCGTGGGGTGGGTCCAGCGGGCGAGGGCCTCCAGCCCGTGCAGTTCGCCGGTGTCCACCCGCACGATCGGCTGGTAGTGCGGCGCGACCTGACCGGCGCGCAGCGCCTGACGCAGGTCCCCTTCGAGTAGGGTGCGGCGCGCGAGCGTCTCGTGCATGCTCGGCTCGAACACGACGACCTTGTCCGGGCCGTGCGCCTTGGCGCGGTACATCGCGATCTCCGCGTCGCGCAGGACGTCCTCGACGGCGCCTCCTCGTGGGCTCAGCAGGGCGACGCCGACGCTGGCGCGCATGTGCCACTGGCGGCCCATCACGCGGACGGGACGCTCCACGGCGCGGCTGAGCCGCTCGGCGACCGCGCGGGCGTCCTCGGGCCGTTCGAGCCCGTCGAGCAGGATCCCGAAGTCGTCGCCGCCGAAGCGCGTCACGAGGTCCGAGAGCCGCAGCTCCCGTTCGAAGCGGCGCGCGAGGATCTTGAGCAGTTCGTCGCCCGCGGCGCGCCCCAGGGTGTCGTTGAGCTGCTTGAAGCGGTCGCAGTCGATCAGGACGACGGCGCTCAGCCGGTCCGTGACGCGGCGGCCCTCCAGCAGGGCGTGAAGGCGGGATTCGAGCATCGCGCGGTTCCCGAGCCGGGTGAGCGGGTCGTGCAGGGCGTCGTGGCGCAGCTGCTCGTTGACGCGCTGCAGTTCGCGGGTTCGGTCACGGACGCGGCGTTCGAGCGCGGCGTTCTCGTCGCGCAGGTCCAGCTCGGCCTGCTTGGCGGCGGTGATGTCGCGAACGGTGCCGCTCGTGCCGGTGATGACGCCGTGCACGTCGCGGACCCCGCGTGCGCGGACCTCGACCCAGGCGTAGCCGTCCGTGGTGACGTGCCGGACCTCGTGGCGGCGGGTGTCGGCCTCGCCGGTCAGGAGCGTGCGGAACACCTCTCGGATGTAGGGCCGGTCGTCCACGTGCACGAAGTCGAGCGAGGAGCGGCCGAGACTCTCGGGCGCGTCGTGGCCGGTGAGGACCGTCCAGGCGTGGTTGAGGTACGTCCAGCACCCGCGCGCGTCGGTCTGGAAGACGACGTCGTGGATGTGGTCGACGACGTCGCGGTGCAGGCGTTCGAGGTCGTGGGCGCGCATGGCGTCCTCACGCGCGCGGATCTGCCCCACCGTGAGGGCGGCGAGTTCGCGGAGGGTGGTCTCCTCGTGCGGCGCGAGGCCCGCGCGGGGGACCGTGTCGATGACGCAGAGGGTGCCCACGCTGAGGCCGTCCTCCACGACGAGGGGCGCGCCCGCGTAGAAGCGGATGCCGGGATGGCCGAGCACGAGGGGATTGTCGCGGAAGCGCTCGTCGCGCAGGGCGTCGGGAACGACGAGCAGGTCGTCGCTGTCGAGCGCGTGGGCGCAGAAGGAGGCGTCGCGGTGGGTTTCGCGCAGGTCGAGGCCGTGGCAGGCCTTGAACCACTGCCGGTCACGGTCGACGAGGCTGACGAGGACGATGGGCGCGCCGAGCGCGGCGGCGGCGGCGCGGGCGACGTGGTCGAAGGCGGCCTCGGGCGGCGTGTCGAGCAGCTGCAGCCGCCGCAGCAGTCGCAGGCGCTGATGCTCGTGGGGAGGGATCGTCGTCTTCACCGTGAGAAAACCTTCTCTTAACTCTAGATCAAGGGCGTCACACTTTTGTCACATCCGCCCCTTTGGACATGAAGGAGTGCCGGGCTCCATCCAGGACACGCGCGGACGCCCCGCCGGACCCGACGACGCGCTACGGTGAGTGCATCATGTGCCCGTCCCACCGTGACCCCGACGACGCCCCGGCCCCGCACGTCCGGGACGCCACGCGCGAGGACCTTCCCGCCATCCTGGAGATCTACAACGACGCGGTGCTGCACACCACGGCGTCGTACGACGATCGGCCCTCCACGCTCGACGCGCGGCTCGCGTGGTTCGACGCGCGCCGCGACCAGAACCTGCCCGTCCTCGTCGCGGAAAGCGCGGACGAGGTGCTCGGCTGGGCCTCCTACGGTCCCTTCCGCGCCTGGCCCGGCTACCGCTACACCGTCGAGCACAGCGTGTACGTCTCACGCGAAGCGCGCGGACGAGGGGTCGGCGGGGTGCTCCTCGCGGAGCTCGTGAGCCGCGCCCGCGCGCAGGACCTGCACGCCATGGTGGGCGGCGTGGACGCCGCCAACGAGGCCAGCCTGCGCCTGCACGCCCGGCACGGCTTCGAGCGGGTCGCGCACTTCCGGCAGGTGGGCCGCAAGTTCGGCCGCTGGCTCGACCTCGTCTTCGTCGAACTGCTCCTCGACGACCGCGAACGCGACTGAGGAGCGCTCACGCGGGTACCTTGTACCCATGACGCCGACGCCCGACCGGAGCCCATCCCCCTCGCCCCGCCTCTCCGACCTGCGGCGCGACGCGTCGTTCCAGGCGGTCTTCGCGGGCTTCCTCGCGATGTTCATCGGCCTCTCCGGGACGCTCGCGCTCCTCGTCGCGGCGAGCGCCACCATGAACCTGGGCGCCGCGCAGACCACCAGCTGGCTGACCAGCGTGTGCGTCGCGATCGGCGTGAGCGGAGCGCTCCTCTCATGGCGGTACCGCGCGCCCGTCGTGACGGCCTTCAGCACGCCCGGGCTCGCGCTGCTCGCGCAGGCCTCGCGCGGCATCCCGTACGCCGAGGTGATCGGCGCGCTCCTCGTCACGGCGGCGCTCGTCACCCTGCTGGGCTTCACGGGGCTGTTCGACCGCCTCGTCGCGCGCGTCCCGGGCCCCGTCGCGGCGGCGGTGCTGGCGGGCATCCTGCTGCCGTTCGGGCTGGGCGTGTTCCGCGCGTTCCCGGCGCAGCCCCTCCTCGTGGGCGCGATGATCCTCACGTACCTCGCGCTGCGCGCGCTCGCACCCCGTTACGCCGTGCCTGCCGCGCTCGCCTCGGGGCTCGCCGTGGCGCTCGTCACGCGCGCCGTCGCGCCCGTCACGCTCGGCGCGGCCGCGCCGACGCTGGTCCTCACCTTCCCGGAGTTCAGCGTGAAGGCCACGCTCGTGCTGGCCCTGCCGATGACGCTCCTCGCGCTCGCCTCGCAGCACCTCCCCGGACTCGCAGTGCTGCGCGCGAGCGGGTACGGACGCGTCCCCGCCTCGCCGCTGGTGGGCTGGACGGGCCTCGCGAGCCTGCTGAGCGCAGGGTTCGGCGCGCACACGACCACCCTCGCCGCGATCACCGCCGCGATCTGCGCGGGTCCCGAGGCGCACCCGGACGAGCGGCGCCGCTGGGTGGCGGGCGTGGCGAGCGGCGTGAGCTACCTCGTCGCGGCGGCGTGCGCGGGACTGCTCGCCGGGGTGTTCGTCGCCCTGCCGGGCGCGCTCGTCACGGCCCTCGCGGGGCTCGCCCTCACCGGCAGCATCCTGTCGAGCCTCACGGCGGCCCTGTCGGACGAACGCTGGCGAGAGACGGCGGTCCTCACGGTGCTCGTGACGGCCTCCGGCGTGACCTTCCTGGGCGTGGGGAGCGCCTTCTGGGGATTCGTCCTGGGGGGGCTGGCCGCCTGGCTGCTGGGACGGCGGAACGTCTCATGAACGACGTGGGCCCGACCTCGTCCTGCTCATGTTCGCGGCGCTGACGCCGATATTCTGAGGTACGGATTCAGACGACGTCATGAACTCGCTCTCCGTCACCCTCCCCTACCTCGTCGCGGCCGTCGTGGCGTTCGTCTGCGTCGGCTTCACGCTCGTGATCTCCGCGACGAGGGACAACTACCCCGGGTGGCGGACGTGGACGCTGAGCATGGTGGCCTTCGTGGCGGGCGTCGCGGCGGGCCTCGCCCGTTCACCCGAGACGCTGCTCGCGTCCGTGCTGGTCGGCAACGCACTGCTCGGCGTCAGCGGCATCCTCGCCGTGCGGGCCTTTCGCCGGTTCGTCGGCGCGGGCCCCCGGGTCGAGCGGGCCCTGCTGCTCGCGCTGCCCCTCGTCCTGCTGGGGCTCGCGTACTTCACGGCGGTGGTGCCCGACATCCGGGTCCGGGTGCTGCTGATCACCCTGCACACCTACGCCGCGGCGCTCGCGGTCGTGGTGATGAGCCTGCGGCGCGCCCTGATGCCCGGCCCGCGCCGCGTGGGGTTCGTGCTGAGCGCCGTCACGTTCCTGACGATCGTGACGCTCGCCATTCCACGCCTCTTCGTGGCCTTCGGCTCGCCGCCGCGCGCGCTGGCCGTCCTGAACCTGTCGCCCGTGCTGCTGCTGCTGTACGTGACGTCGTTCGTGGTGTTCGTCCTGGGCGGTACCCTCAGCCTGTTCGTCCTGCACGACGACCGCCGCCGCGAGGAGGTGCGCGCCCTGCACGCGCACCTCGATCGGCTCAGCGTGACCGATCCCCTCACCGGGCTGCTCAACCGCCGCGGCCTCGACGCCCGCGCCGAGGCGGACGGACGGGGGCCGCTCAGCCTGGCCGTGCTGGACCTCGACCACTTCAAGCGCGTCAACGACGACCACGGCCACACGACCGGGGACCGCTGCCTCGAACTGCTCGCGCGGGTCCTGCAGGACACGACGCGCGGCTCGGACGTCATCGCCCGTTACGGCGGAGAGGAGTTCGTGCTGCTGCTGCCCGGCACACGCGCCGCCGAGGCCGCCGCCGTCCTGGAGCGCGTCCGGTCGCGTCTGCGGACGGAGACGGCGCGGGCGCGCCTTCCGGCGATCACCCTCAGCGCCGGAATCGCCGAACGTGTGGACCAGGAGCCGCTCGACGCCCTCTTCGCGAGGGCCGACGCCCTGCTGCTCGCGGCGAAGCAGGCCGGGCGAGACCGCGTCCTCGCCGAGGCGGGCGTGCCCGCCGCCTGAACGGCGAGGCCCGGGTCGGCGCGCCGCCAGACCACGGAGATGAGACGATGTCCCCGTGGAGCTCCTCAACCTGATCACCCTGCTCGTGGTCGTCACGGCCGCGATGGCCTGGCTCAACGCGCGGGTGCTGCGGCTGCCGTCCGCGATCGGCGTGACCGTCGTGGGCCTGCTCGCGAGCGCCGTCGCGCTCGGACTCGTCGCGCTGGGCGTGCCGCTCGCCCGCGAGGCGGTGGAGCTCGTCCGTGACGTGGACTTCTCCGGCTTCGTCTTCGAGGGCGTGCTGAGCTTCCTGCTGTTCGCCGGGGCACTCTCGCTCAACTCGCACGCGCTGTGGCAGTTGCGCGCCCCCGTGCTGATCTTCGCGGTGCTGTCCACGGTCATCTCGACCTTCCTGGTGGGCGGCCTGACGTACGGACTGCTGCACGCCTTCGGCCTGAACGCGGCGCTGGTGTCGTGCCTGCTGTTCGGCGCGCTGATCTCCCCCACCGATCCCGTGGCGGTCCTCGCGATCCTGCGTCAGGCGCGGGTCCCCAAACGGATCGAGACGCTCGTGGCGGGGGAATCGCTGTTCAACGACGGCATCGGCGTGGTGCTGTTCGTGGTGCTGTCCGGCATCGCCGGGGGCGGGCACGGCGCGGACGAAGCGGCCCTCTCGGTGGGCGGCGTCGCCGCGCTGTTCGCCCGCGAGGCGCTCGGGGGATTGCTGCTCGCAGCGACCCTCGCGGCCACCGCGTGGCTCGGGCTGAGCTCCGTCGAGGAACTTCGTGGTGGAGGTGCTGGTGTCTCTCACGGTGGCGATGGGCAGTGCCCCGCTCTCGCTCGCGCTGCACGTGTCCGCGCCGCTCGCGGCGGTCGCGGCGGGCCTGCTGGTGGGCTCCCTCACGGACCGCGTGCCGAGCGCGCTGTCCTCACGGGACAAGTTCGACCGCTTCTGGCACCTCGTGGACGAGCTGCTCAACACCTTCCTGTTCGTGCTGCTCGCGCTGGAGGTGGTGGTGCTGCGCTTCTCCGGGACGGCCTTCGTGCTGGGCCTGCTGGCGGTGCCGCTGGTGCTGCTCTCGCGGGCGGCGAGCGTGCAGCTGCCCGTGGTCCTGCTGGGCCGCGCCCGGCGCTTCTCGCCCTTCACGCGGCGCGTGATGACGTGGGGCGGTCTGCGCGGCGCGATCAGCCTCGCGCTGGCCCTGGGGCTCCCGGCGAGCCCGGAGCGCGACGTCCTGCTGGTGATGACCTACGT
>NZ_KI912670.1:46174-47931 GCF_000519345.1 Deinococcus pimensis DSM 21231 | reverse complement strand
ACTGCGCGTCCGGGTCGTAGGCGTCCGGGGCGCGCAGGAAGGCGGCGAAGGTCGCGAGGGGAATGCGGTGCGCGTGAGGTTGCAGACCGCCCGCCGCGAGGACGCCGTCGCAGGCACGCGCGAGGTCCGCCGCGCGGCCCTCGTAGGGTCCGAGGTGCAGGCGGAAGCGCATGTCGAGGTCGTTGACGGGGTAGTTGTCCCACAGGACCACCCGGCGGCGCAGCGCCGCGTTCACGCCCGTCAGGTCCGACGCGCCGATGGTGCGTGAGACCGTCTGTGGTCCCGTCCAGAACATCCGCACCCGCGGGGGGCTCGCCTCGCCGAGCCGGGTGAGGTACGCCGAGGTGCCCGTCCCGTGGTATTCGGTCGGGACGAACCAGAGGTCGCCCGGCACGTCGGGGAGCAGGCGGCGCAGCAGCCACGCCTGCGCGTCGGCCAGGGCCCCGAAGCGGCGGCGGTCGTCCTCGTGGCGGAGCGTGTCGGGCATGTCGTCGAGCAGGAGGCAGAACGAGCGGTATCCGACCGCGCGGGCGGCGTGGAGTTTCTCGAGCAGGACGCGCAGGTCGTCCGGGTCCCCGTAGTGGAATTCGAGCGGGCTGAGGCCGAACACGACGTCGATGCCGAGCCGCGCGCCGTGCTCGTGCAGGCGCGCGAAGCGGGCCCAGTCCTCGGGCAGGTAGGGCTCGCGCCAGCGGTTGCGGTGGAGGGGCTCGTTCTTGGGCGCGTACAGGTAGGTGTTGAGGCCCTCACGCGCCATGAAGTCCAGCGTCGAGTGCCGTTCGGTCCAGGCCCACGGTCGTCCGTAGAATCCCTCGATGATCCCCCGGAAGCGGAAGGGGGAAGCGCCGGATTGGTCTGTTTCGAGTTCCGTGAGCACCTGACCTCCCTGCGGGACGCCCACGCGTCCGCGAGTGAGGTCATCCTAAGATTTCATGAAGAAGACTTCATGAGGCGACACTTCCGAGTCGGTCGTCCAGCCGACGAAGTCGTCCGAGAAGCTCGGTAGCGTACCGCGCGGGACCCACCAGCTCACCCATCGACCACACCCGCGTGGCAGGCCCGGCCGACGCCACGACCTCCAGCAGGGCCAGCGTGTCCCGCCGCGTCGCCAGGAGCTCGCGGGCCAGATCGCGAGCGGACAGCGACGCCAGGGGGGCGGTCGGACGGACCGCGACGGCGCTCCCGGCGTCGTCCAGCGCGGCCCTCATCTCCAGCTGCGCCTTGCGCTCCATGCCGACCACGGCGCGCAGCACGTCGGCGTCGGGAGTGGTGCGGGCGAGGAAGTCGGCCTGACGGGACGTGAACTCCGTCAGGTCCCGGAGGGCGGCGTCGAACGAAACCTCGTGGTTCATGGCGGCAGGATAGCCGCACGCGAGGCCGTGAGGACGGACTTCGACATCCAATGCCCGGCCGCGCCGCCTATGATGACGACGATGCCCCGGCACCGTCTGGTCCTGCTCGCCGTCCTCGTGACGCTCGCGGTCTCCCTCCTCGTCACGCTCGGCACGCGGCGCGGCCCCGATCGGCTCGTGTCGTCCGGGTCCACACCCCCCGCGAGCGCGGAAGCGCCCGAGGTGACACCCACGCCGACCGTCGTCGTGACGGTGCCGCCCGTGGAACCCACCCCTGTCGAGACGCCCGCGCCGACCGTCGCGCCCACCGTGAAGCCCACCGTGAAGCCCGCCGAGAAGCCCGCCGAGAAGCCCAGGAATCAGCCCGCGCCCGCGCGGCGGTCGCCCCCGGCGAGGCCCACGCCC
>NZ_KI912670.1:45454-46074 GCF_000519345.1 Deinococcus pimensis DSM 21231 | reverse complement strand
CGACCCTGCGCGACGTCGCCCGCGCCGTGGAGGACGTCGCGCCCGAGGTGGCGGGCGTCGCGGCCCGCGCGATCTTCGAGTCGGACTGCCGCGCGCTCCTCGCCCGGGCGCGTCATCCGGTCCTCGTGACGCAGACCCGCTCGGACGTGGCCATCCCCGAGGCCGTGGGTCACTACCTCGCCCGGGAACTTCCGGACGCCGAACTGGTCTTCCTGCCGGGCGTGGGGCACCTGCCCATGCGCACCGAGCCCGGCGCCTTCAACGCGGCCCTGCGGGCGTTTCTCGCGAGGACCTGACCCTGCGCTCCGCTTTCCCGCCCGGGAGGACGGCTTGAGCTGGCTGTGGCGTGTGGCGCTGGCCGTCCTGCTGCTGCTCGGCGCGCTCTTCGTCGTCGTGGAGGCGCTCGGGCTGCCCCTGCTCACCGACCCCACGCCGTGGCTGGGCTCGGGCGCGGTCCCCGCCGTGGTGGGCACCGCACTGCTCGTCGCGGACGTCTTGCTGCCCGTCCCGTCGAGCGTCGTGATGGTGGCGTACGGCAGCCTGTACGGCGTCGCGGCAGGCACCGCGCTGTCCGCGCTGGGCGGGGTCGGCGCGGCCCTGCTGGGGTACGCCGTGGGCCG
>NZ_KI912670.1:44507-45354 GCF_000519345.1 Deinococcus pimensis DSM 21231 | reverse complement strand
TCCGCTCCACCCTCACGCCCGTGGACGTGGCGGGCCTGCTGGCCTTCGCCGCGACCAAGCCGGGCGTGGACACGCACGTGCTGCCCGGCCGGGTGAACGGCGCGCGCGGCACCAGCACCTGGGAGGTGGACGTGGGCGCCACGCGCGTCCTCGTCGCGTCCTTCGGGTCCTCCGCGTCGTCCCCGTGAAGACCACGTGAACGGCGCTCCTCACGGCTCCTTGACGTAAGCTGGAGGAACACACGCGGGCCACGCCCCACCGGAGACCGCCTCGGGAACCCTCCCGCGTGGTTCCATCCGGACCCGGGCCCGCGCGGAGGTACACAGTGGCCGAACTCTCCCTCGTCTCCCTCGCCGCCCGGTCCAACGTGCGCGTCCACGGACGCGGCGAACGCACGCTGCTGTTCGCGCACGGCTTCTGCTCCACCAGCGACGTCTTCGCGCGGCAGGTCGAGGCGTTCTCGGACGAGTACCGGATCGTCACCTACGACCTGGCGGGCTTCGGGGCCGCGCACGCGGACCTGTGGAGCCGCGCGCGGCACGCCACCCTCGAAGGGTACGCCGCCGACATGGTGGACCTCCTCGACGAGCTCGACCTGCGCCGCGTGACCCTCGTCGGGGCGTCCATGAGCGCGATGACGGGCCTCATGGCGTCCCTCGCTCGGCCGGAGCGGTTCGACGCGCTCGTCTTCGTGGGGGGGAGCCCGCGCTACCTCGACGATCAGGGTTACACGGGCGGCTGGGACCGCGCCGCCCTCGACGGGTTCTACGCCCTCGTGGGCGGCAGCGTCCACTGGCGCGGCGCCGTCAAGGACATGCTGCACGGCGTCTCGGGTGCCGCGACCCTG
>NZ_KI912670.1:43883-44407 GCF_000519345.1 Deinococcus pimensis DSM 21231 | reverse complement strand
GCCCCCGGCGAGGCCCACGCCCGCCACCCGGACCTTCCTGCTCGCGGGCGTCACGCCGCAGTACACGCGCGCGGGCCACCGGACCGCCGAGACCTTCCGCAGCGCGACCGACACGCTCATGCTCGTGCAGACCGACGTGGGGGCGCGGCGCGTCCGCACCCTCAGCCTTCCCCGGGACACCTTCGTGAGCCTTCCCGGAAGGGGCGGGGCGAAGCTCAACAGCGCGCTGCCCACCCTCGGCCCGGACGGCCTCGTCCGGGCGGTCGAGGGGCTCACGGGGCTCCACGTGGACGGTTACGTCCTGATCAACCTCGGCGGCGTCCGCGACCTCACCGACGCGGTGGGCGGCGTCACCGTCGACGTGGACCGCGCCATGGACTACGACGACTTCGCGGGCGACCTGCACATCCACCTCAGGGCCGGACGCCAGCGGCTCGACGGCGCGCGCGCCGAGCAGTACCTGCGCTTCCGCCACGACCGCCGAGGCGACCTCGGACGCATCGAGCGGCAGCAGGGCTACCTTT
>NZ_KI912670.1:31715-43783 GCF_000519345.1 Deinococcus pimensis DSM 21231 | reverse complement strand
TGTACGCCGTCGCGGGCGACGCTCGCCGTGCGCGGCGCGTGGTGGTGGCTTCCGGCGCTCCTCACGCTCGCGACGCTCGTGGTGTGGTGGGCGTCCCGCCTGCTGGGGCGGCGGCTCGTGGAGTCCGCTCGCTCCGATTGAGGGGCGGGACCGCGCGGTCCCGCCCGGAGCGTTCAGTCCTCCTCCTCCATCTCGCTGAGGTCGTCGTCGACGTCGTCGGGCAGGTCGTCGAGGCCGCCGCCCTCCACGCCGAGCGTGGTCTGGTTCTCTCCCACGCCGTCGAGGTCGTCGTCGGTGATATCCCGGAATTCCTCCGTCACGCCCTCCGGGAGGTCGGCGCGGTCCGCGTCGTCCTCCTGCCGGATGTCCTCGGGCCGTCCCTCGGGGTTGGTCATGGTCGCTCCTCTCGGTGCACCGAGGCTACGCCGCGCGCTTCCGGCGTCCATGCGGACGCCGTGAACGGGACTTGACCTTCGGGCTCAGCCGCCCGGCGGGTCGGGCGGCGTGACGAGCGCGACCGTGACCGCGCGCAGGCGCGCGCCCTCCCCCGCCCCGGCGCGGTGGCGCTCGATGACGGCGACGAGTTCGGCTTCCAGCGCGGCGAGCCCGTCGTCGGTGAGGGCGAGCGCCGTCTGGTGGACGCTGACGCCCTCCTGCGACTCCGGCTCGGGCGGCCGTTCGGGCGGGAGCGCCGTGGGGTCCGCGTCCGGCGTGAAGCGCATGTCGGGATCGAAGCCGACGTTCATGGCGGTGGCGCGGTAGTGCTTGCCCTCCTCGTCACGGCGGACGACCGTGACGAGGTCGAGGTCGAGGAGCTTCTTGAGGTGGTAGTGCACGAGGTTCGGCTTGAGGCCGAGGTGACGCGAAAGCTGCGTCAGGGTGGCCTCGCGTCCGATGAGCAGCCGCAGGAGCAGCATGCGGACGGGGTCCGCGAAGGTCTTGAGCTCTTCGGGGGTCGTGAGGTCGCGCTGGAGCTTCATGTCTCTGAAGGATCGCCCCTCAGCGGCCGGACCGGATGAACGCCGCGAGCGTGTCCGCGAGTCCCGGCGCGAGCGGCACCTCGGGGTTCGAGTACGCCGCGGCCTGCGAGGCGGGTTCCGGGGTGGCCTGCTTGAGGACGTGGCTCATGCCGTCCACGAACGCGAGCTGGATCCCCCCGCGGGCTCCGGCGACGCGGCGGACCTCGTCGGGCGTGACCTGCGCGTCCGCGCCGCCCCCGACGACGAGGAGGGGCGCCGTGAGCCGCTCGGCCTGCGTGGCGGGATCGAAGCGGATCCAGTCGGCGAGGTAGGCGCCGTTGACGCCCTGGAAGAGCGCGGAGAGCACGGGGACGGCCGCCAGGGAGGCGGGCAGGGCCGGGGCGCGGCCCGTCGCGCGGATGGTGGAGAGGACGCCTCGGACGTCCGCGAGGAGGGCCGGGGGCAACTGCGCGGAGAGCTGACGCTCCAGCGTGGTGCCGATGTCCGCGCCCTGCCCGGCGAGCGAGACGACGCGGTCGGGCTGGACGGTGCGCGCCGCGAGCAGCGCCATGAGGGCGCCCTGGCTGTGCCCGACGACGGTGATCTCGCCGAGGCGGGGGTCGGCGCGCAGCTTCTGCGTCCAGCCGCCGATGGAGGCGATCTCGGCGCGGAAGAGGCCCCTGCCGTCGTTCGCGGTCGCGAACTTCGTGGCCGCCGCCACGCCCGTGCCCGCGCCGATCTTGTCGTAGCGCAGGGTGGCGATGCCGCGCGCGGCGAGCGCCTCGGCGAGGGCGCGGAAGTACCCCAGCTTCGCGGGCAGCAGGGGGGAGTTGCCGTCGCGGTCCTCGGGACCGCTGCCGACGACGAGCAGGGCGACCGGGAAGGGGCCCTGCCCGTCGGGGAGGAGGAGCGTGCCCCGCAAGGTGGCGTCCCGGGTGGTGAGGGTGACGTCCTCGGAGCGGGTGGCGCCCGCGGAGGCCGCGAGGGCCGCGAGGACGAGGAGGGCGGCGCGCCTCACGCGTTCACCTCCTCGATCGCGGCCAGGACGCGGGCGAGGTCGGCGTGCACGTCGTCGGTGCGGACGACGATCTCGTCGTAGTGTTCGCCGCGCAGGCGCAGCACGAGCGCGGGCTGCCCCTCGCGGAGGTTGGCGAAGACGCGGCGGCCCTCCTCGTAGAAGGTGCCGGCGGCGACGACGCCGGGCACGTGGGTGCCGGGCGCCTTGAGGGCGCGCTTCCAGTCGACGCGGGCCTCGTCGTCCACGTGGGCGTCCGTGATGGACGTGAGGGGCACGCTGAGGGTGGAGCGCAGGTGCAGGCTGAGGAGGCGGTCGGCGCGGCCGAGGTCGAGGACGAGGGTGTCGGGGGTGAGGGTGAGGTTGGTCATGGGGGTCTCCTTGGGGCGGTTGCCCGATGCCCCCAGTCTGCCCCAGTTTCAAAAAAATTGAAATAGGCAGTTCGGCGGAGGCAACTCAGTCCCGCCGCGTTCCTCCACCGATCTGCGCCAGCGCCGACCCGCTCAGGATCAACGCGCCTCCCAGGAGCTGACTCGCCCCGACGCCCTCCCCGAGGAAGAGCGCCGCGAACAGCAGCGTCCACAGCGGATCCGTCGTCGCGAGCAGGCTCGCGCGTGTCCCGCCGATCCTCCTCACCGCGCCCAGCAGGGCCGGGATCGCCACGAGCGTCGGCGCCACGATCATCGCGACCACCACCGTCCACTGCGCGGCGCCCGACGGGACGCCCGGCGTGCCGTGGGCGAACCCCAGCGCCGCGAACGTCAGAGCGCACACGAGCGCCACGTGCGCGGTCACCGTGAGAGGCGCCGAGCCCGCCGCGAGCCGCCCGCTCGCGAAGACGAAGCCGCCGTACAGGGCGCCCGCCGCGCCTCCCGCCGCCAGGCCGAGCGCGTCCGCGTCCGCCGCGCCCGGCAGACCCACGACCACGCCGAGCCCCGCGAGCGCGAGGACGAGCGCCCCGACCTGCCCGACCGTCGGTCGCGTCCCGAGGAGCGCGCCGTACAGCACCACGAAGGCCGGAGCGACGTACACCAGCAGACCCGCCGTTCCCGCCGAGACGCGTCCCAGCGCCGTGAAGTACGCGACCGTGGACATCGCGTACATCGCCCCGACCACCAGGAGCCTCACCCGCTCCCCCCGGCCCACCCGGCCCGCGCCGAGCGCGAACAGCAGGGCCGCCGTCAACCCGAAGCGCCACGACAGCAGGGTCGGCGTGCCCATCCCCAGCGACGCCGCCGCCTTCCCGAGAATCCCGAGGCTTCCCGACGCCACCGCCGACACCAGCGCGAGCGCCACGCCCGCCCACTCGTCGGAACGCGCCGAGTTCAGGCCCGTCTTCATCCGCTCACGTCCCAGCACGCCTCCCAGGCTAGGGGGACGTGAGCGGCGCGTCTTGCCTCAACCGCCCACGCCGTCCACGGAATTCGGCACAGCCGGGGCGTCAGTCGCTCTGCGCGCGCGCCGCCTCGCCCGTCTCGAAGCTGTGAACGCGTACGAGCTCCTGCGTGGCGTACTTCTGACGCTCCACGAAGCGGTACCCGTTGAGGAGCGTGTCACGCAGCACCTGCACGGAGCCGTCGCGGCGGCTGACGTCCAGCCCGCCCTGCGCGTGCTCCTCGCGCAGCGCCCTGTGAAGCTCCTCCGCGTCCTGCGCGAGCGAACGCGGCACCACCACCCGGACCAGCGTGACACGTGACGGCGTCTCGTCGTGCTCCAGGTGACCCACCCGCTCCCGGTAGGCGCCCAGCACCCGCTCGCGCGCCTCGTCCTGCCCCGGAACCTCCAGCGACACCTCCCGTCCCGGCACGTGCGTCATGAGGACCAGCAGGCCCACACGGGCCGCGACGGTGCGCTCCACGCGGACGATCATCCCGCGCGTGTGCAGCAGCAGCACCGACCCGTCGAGCCCGTGCCCGTGGATGTCGTCGACGGTCACGACCACGTCGTCGCGCAGCAGGAACTCCGCGCCGTCCTCCAGTGCGCCGAAGGTGCGTGTGAGAATCGGCGAGCGCGTCGAGACGGGCCCCTGGAGGTTCACGGCGACCTCGTCCGAGTCACGCAGGAAGGCGTGCAGGACGGAGAGGGTATGGGGCTGGGTGGGCATGGGCGGGCTTCCTTTCTCGCTGAACTGCTTCCGCAGCGTACTCTCGGGCGCCGCGACCCGGAAGTCACGAAGGCTTGAGTCAACCTCAAGGCGGCGCGCCCGGCACGCGATCCGACCTAGGCTGAGCGCATGCCCCTCCACGTCAGCGTGCTCGGCGGTCCCCGCGACGACAACGCCCTCCTCGTCCGCGCCCTCGGCGGGCAGAGCGCGCGCCGCCTGCTGTTCGACTGCGGTGAGGGCGTCCTGCGCGGGGTCGCCCGGGCGGACGTCCAGGACATCGACCACCTGTTCTTCTCGCACCTGCACATGGATCACGTCGCGGGCTTCGACGGCTTCTTCCGTGTGAACGCCGCCCGGCCCCGCACCGTGGACGTCTGGGGTCCTGCGCAGACGGCGACCCTGCTGCACCACCGACTTCGCGGCGTCATGTGGAACCTCCACGCGGGCCTGCCCGGTACCTGGGACGTCCACGACATTCACGAGGATCACGTGTCGGGCGCGCGCTTCCGGCTCGCGGAGGCCTTCGCGGCGCGGCACGAACTTCCGCGCGTGGAACGCGAGGACGCCGTGATCCTGCGCGACGACGCCCTCTCGGTGGAGGCGTACCTGCTGGACCACCGCACCCCGAGCGCCGCGTACGTCGTCCGGAAGACGCCGCGCGTGAATCTCGACACCGACCGCCTGCGCGAACTCGGCCTCACTCCGGGACCGTGGGTGTCACGCCTCAAGGCGGGCGAGGAGGGCACGCTGGAGGCGCAGGGGCGGACCTTTCACCTCGCGGACCTGCGCGGGGAACTCCTGCGGACCACGCCGGGCGAGTCGGTCGCGTACCTCACGGACTTCCTGCTGGACGAGGAGGCGCACGCCCGCCTCACGAGCGTCCTGCGCGGCGTGGACACCGTCGTGTGCGAGAGCCAGTACCGCGCGCACGACCACGCGCTCGCGATCGCGAACCATCACATGACGAGCGTGCAGGCCGCCCGGCTCGCCCGCGATGCGGACGTGGGGCGGCTCGTGCTGTTCCACGTCTCCGAACGGTACGACGCCGCCGACCTGCCCGGCCTGCTCGCCGAGGCACGCGCGGTCTTCCCGCGCGTGGAGTTCCCGCCTCACTGGACCTGAACGCCCTCAGCGGCGCTCGACGGGCGCGCGGGGTGGCAGCTGCGCGCTCATGAGGTAGAACTCCGTGAGGCGGCGCAGCGCGGTCATGAAGTCCTCCACGTCGTCGGGCTTGACCATGTACGCGTTGGCGTGCGCGTGATAGCTGCGCCACACGTCCGTCTCCTCGCGCGAGGAGGTCAGCACCACGACGGGAATGACCTTCAATCCGGGGTCGCTCTTGAGCCGGGAGAGCACCTCCAGCCCCGAGCGGCGCGGGAGGCTCAGGTCGAGGATGATCAGGTCGGGCCGCGCCGCGCCCTCGTAGCGTCCGCGCCCCTCGACGTAATCCAGCGCGTCCTCACCGTCGGGCACGACGTGCAGCACGTGCCGGACCTCTGCGCGCTGCAGGGCCATCTCCACGAGTTCCACGTCGTGAGGCTGGTCCTCGATCAGCAGGATGTCCGCCGTGGCGGAACGGGGGCGGGCGGTGGCGGTCACACGCGCTCCTCACGCGCGCGGACGTCCTCGTTGGAGGGCTTGCGGCGTACCCAGGCCTCCGCCATCAGCATCGCGAGCCGCGCCTCCACACCCAGGAGCCGTTCGCGCAGCTCCTCGCCGCCGAGTCCGGGTTCGCGCAGCACGTCCCCGAGTTCGGCGTCGAGGCGTTCGAGCTTCATGAGCAGGCGCTCGTGCGTCTCGAAGTCCACGGCGGCCCCGCCGACGTCGCGGAAGGCGGCGTCGAGGGTCCGGGAGAGGTTGTCGAGTAGAAGTCGGGCGGCGGCCTCCATGTGATCCCGAGGGTAGCGTGAGGCTTCCACACCCAGCATGGCGGGCACCTGAAGGCGCGCTGGGCCGGGGTTGAGGAGAACTTCACGCCGGGGCGCTCGACCCCGCACCTGCTGGAACGCTCATGCCGGGCCGTGGAGGCAGCGACCGTGCGCACCGGACTCACCCTCGGACGGTTCTGTGCCGGAGTCACGCGAGGCGTACCTCGTGGACGACCGCTCCACCGACCACGACCACGAGCTCCGCACGGAGGTCATGGACCGCCCTCAGGAGTAGATCTCGCCGCCCCAGAGCTGCTCCTCACCGTCGTGGACGGCGTCGCGCCCCACCTCGCCGTCCTTGCGCACGAAGCTCGCGAGGACGAAGCGGTCCGACGGCATCCCGCCGAGCCGGTAGGAGCCGTGCGCGTGCGCGGGGCGCGTCATGAGCGTGAACACGTCCGCCTGCCAGGTGACGCTCACGGCGGCGCCCTCGTGGAGACCCGTGTGACCGGCCTCCACGACGGTTCCCTCGAAGTGACGTTCGGAATCGAGCGGGGAGCCGTGCCAGCGGCCCCTCAGGATAAATCGGCTCATGATGGGCACCTCAGGTGGGAAGGCGGGAGAAACGAAGACCGACGGCACCGTGAAGCTCGGGGTGCCGTCGGCAGCGTACTCAACTGTAGTCCCGGCTCTCTTTAAGCCGCGTGAAGGCCCGTTGACGCATCCCGAACGAATGTTCAGTCGTCGGCGGCCTGGATCGGCACGGTCTCCGGGGCCGCCGCGCCCGCCCGCAGCGCCGAGAGCAGCTGCACGCCCGTCGCGGTCTCCACCTGCTCCACGAGGTTGATCACGCCGCGCGGCATGTTCGACAGGGCGCTCTGGAAGCCCTGACCGCTGCCGCTGTCGATGACGCTGAGCTTGTCGATGTTCACGCCCCTCACGGTCCCGGCGAGCTGCTCCACGATGCCGGGCAGCATGCTCAGCACGTACGCGCGCTCCGCGCCGTCCCCGGCCTCGCGGAAGGCCTGCAGCATGAGGCGGAACGCCTCGGCCTTCGCGCGGCCCTCCTCGGTGATGGGCGCCGCGTCCGCCTCGGCGCGCAGCAGGGCCGCCGTCTTCTCGGCCCGCGCGGGCGCCACGACGTCCGCCTCGTAGCGGCGCTCGTTGAGCCGCACGCGCTCCGCTTCGAGGGCCTGCTGCGCCTGCACGCGCGCCTGCTCCGCCGCCACCTCCGCCTGCGCCTCGCGCGAGCGGGCCACCCCTTCGAGGTCGGCGCGGCGCACGCGGACGCCGTTCTGCGCCTCGATGACCTGACCGTCCGCCGCGGCGCGCGCCACCTCGGTGCGCTGACGGCTCGCGGCCTCCGCCTCGGCGGCGTCCGCGAGGCGCTGCGCCTCCGCGACCTTCGCGTCACGGTTCGTCTCGGCGGCCTTGGCGCGCACCTGCGCGTCGAGTTCGAGCCGCTGCTGCTCCAGCGTCTGCTGCGCGCGGACCTTCGCGAGTTCCGCCTCCGCCGCGACCTCGCTCTTGCGGGCCTCGGCCTGCGCTTCGAGTTCCACGCGGCGCACCGACAGGCGGTTCTCCTCCTCGATGATGGAGCGCTGCGCGACCGCCACCGCGACCTTCGCGCGCTGCTGCGCCTGCGCCTCCGCCTCGCTCGCCTCCGCGTTGCGCTCGGCCTCCGCGATGCGGGCGTCCTTGAGCACCTCGGCGGTGCGGCGACGCCCGATGCTGTCGAGGTAGCCGCCGTCGTCGCTGACGTTCTGGATCTTGAGGGTGTCGAGCTGCACGCCGAGCTTGTTCGTGTCGTGCTCGGCCTCCTCGATGAGGTTCTCCGCGAACTTCAGGCGGTCCTCGTTGATCTCCTCCGGCGTGAGCTGCGCGATCACGCCGCGCAGGTTGCCCTCCAGCGTGTCCTTGATGATCTGCGTGATGTCGGCGCGCGGCATGTCGAGGAAGCGCTCGATGGCGTTGCTGATGAAGGGCTCGTTGCTGTTGATCTTGACGTTCGCGACGGCGTGCACGTTGAGCGGGATGCCGCCGCGCGAGTAGGCGTTGTGCACCGTGAGCTCCAGTGGGATGGCCGTGAGGTCCATCCACGAGACGCGCTCCAGGACCGGCACGCGGAAGGCCCGCCCGCCCCGGATGACGCGGAAGCCGACGCTGTCGCCCGTCTCCGTCTTGCGGCTGCGTCCGCTGATGACGAGCAGCTTGTTGGGCGGCACCACGATCAGGAACTGCTGCACGCTGACGAGCACCAGCACGACCGCCACGACCACGATGCCCGCGAGGATCAGGACCTCCACCACGCACCTACCTTCCGTCCCAGCGGCGGACGCTGACGAGCCCGCCCTGGGCTTCGACGACGATGACGTCCTCGCCGACGCGCAGCTCGTCCTCGCTGCGCACCAGCACCTCCGCGAGCTGCCCCGCGAGTTCCAGCTTGATCTTGCCGGGCCTCGTCCCGGCGGGCGCCACCAGCACCCGGCCCGTCCGGCCCACCAGCGAGCCCACGCGGGTGCCCACCTCGCGCGTGCGGAGCTGATACATCAGCGCGCCCGTCACGCCCGCGACCAGCACACCCGTGACGGACGCGAACGCGAGCCGAACCCCGGGCGGGCGGCCCAGCCAGCCCATCAGGACGCCCGCCAGACCGAAGAACGTCACGGCCGTCACGACGGAGCGCAGGTTGAGCCACGCGAGCGCGTGCGGCAGGTCGTGCCCGTCGAGACCGCCGTCGTGGTCGAGGCCGTGCACGAGCGACAGCGCGAGGAGCGCTCCACCCGCGATCAGGCACACCAGATAGATCATTCGTCACCTCCTGCGAGGAACCCTTCCTCGATACGTCCCGTGGGCCTTCGGTGTTGCCGGTACGCAAGGGCGGAGCCCGCACGAGCAGACTCCGCCAGTTCGGCCTATGGGGGCCGGTCCCGTACCGTTGCCTCCATCGTAGCAGTCCGGTGAGGGACCCGTGAGCGCATTCGACGAGGGCCGCCTCGGGTGTCGCCGGGCGCACAGTCCCGAGGTTGTCCGAAGTCACGGTGATGAGCGCATGCAAGGACGTTCACCCCGGACGCGGCTCAGCTCACGGTCGGGCCGGGATGCTGGGCAAGGACCCGCCCCCGGGCGGGAGACAGGAGCCCCATGAACCGACGCATTCCACGCCTCACTCTTCCCCTGGCCCTCTCCCTGAGCCTGCTCGCCGCGCCCGCCGCGCACGCCGCGCAGCCCTCCACGGCCCTCCCGGCGGGCGCGCGGCAGGGCGACCTCGACATCGACGGGGCCCGCATCCACTACGTGAGCGTCGGGCAGGGCACGCCGATGCTGCTCCTGCACGGCTACCCCCTCAGCGGGGAGCTCTTCGCCCGCAACCGCGCCGCCCTCGCGGCGGCCGGATACCGCGTGATCACCATCGACCACCGCGGCTTCGGACGCAGCACCGCGCCCGCCTCCAACCCCGGCGGGATCAACCAGTACGCCAGCGACGCGCTGAAGGTCATGGACCGACTGGGTGTGCAGAAGGCCGTGATCGGCGGCATGTCGATGGGCGGCCCCATCGTGTTCGAGATGTACCGCCGCGCGCCCGACCGCTTCCTCGGGATGGTCCTGATCGACACGCTCGCGAACCCCGCCAGCGTCGTCGAGCAGAACCTCTGGAAGGGCATGGCCGAGAAGGCGAACACCTACGGGCCGCAGTCGCTCGCGCCGGAACTCCTCAAGGACATGCTCACCGGACGGACGCGCCTGAACAACCCCGCCGACGTGGCGTTCCTCACGGGCATCGTCAGGCAGGCCAGCGTGCTGGGGGACGTCGCGGGCGCGCGCGCCCTCGCGTTCCGGGCGGACTCCGTGCCGACCCTGCCCACCATCCGCGTGCCGACCCTCATCATCGAGGGCGTCGAGGATACCGTGTACCCGCCCGAGTTCAGCATGAAGATGCGGCAGAACATCCCGAACAGCCGGGTCGTGCTGATTCCCGGCGCGGCGCACGCCGCGATCTTCGAGAAGGCGAACGAGGCGAACCGCGCGATCCTCGACTGGGCGCGCGCCAGCAACCTTCGCTGAGCCCACGCCCGCCCGGACGCGCGCCGGGCGGGCTCTCATGACGGGAAGTTCACGCGTCCCAAACGCTCCACGCACGCCCCGCTGTTGAAGTGAGGCGTCCCCCGGGGGAAGACAAGGAGGACCGCATGAAAGCAGTCGTATGGCACGGCATCGGCGACATCCGCCTCGACGACGTTCCCGAACCCACCATCCAGGAACCTTCCGACGCCATCGTCCGCCTCACCGCGTCCGCCATCTGCGGCACCGACCTGCACTTCGTGCACGGCACGGGCGGCGAGATGGAGCCCGGCACCATCCTCGGTCACGAGGGCGTCGGCGTCGTCGAGCAGGTCGGGCCGGACGTGCGCAACTTCCGACCCGGCGACCGCGTCGTCATTCCCAGCACCATCGCCTGCGGGTACTGCTCGTACTGCCGCGCGGGCTACACCGCGCAGTGCGACAACGCCAACCCCAACGGGCCCCTCGCGGGCACCGCGTTCTACGGCGGGCCGAAGGCCAGCGGGCCCTTCCACGGACTGCAGGCCGAGAAGGCCCGCGTGCCGTTCGCCGCGACGAACCTCGTCAAGATCCCCGACAGTGTCACCGACCAGCAGGCGATCCTGTGCAGCGACATCTTCCCCACCGCCTACTTCGGGGCGGAACTCGCGGAAATCCAGGAAGGCGACACGGTCGCGGTGTTCGGCTGCGGACCCGTCGGGCAGTTCGTCATCACGAGCGCCAAGCTGATGGGCGCCGGGCGCGTCTTCGCGGTGGACTCCGTCGAGTCGCGGCTGGAGACGGCGCGCTACCAGGGCGCGGAGACCATCAACTTCGAGCAGGAGGATCCCGTCGAGACGATCCGCCGCCTCACGGGCGGCGCGGGCGTGGACCGCGCGATCGACGCGGTCGGCGTGGACGCCAAGCACGCGCACGAGGGTCCCGCCGCGCAGCAGGCGCAGCAGGAGGCTCAGCAGTTCGAGGAGCAGCTCAAGCAGGTCGCGCCCCAGGGCACGGCGGGCAACCACGGCGACGCGCCCTCGCAGGCGGTGGAGTGGGCCGTGCAGGCCCTCGCGAAGGCGGGCACGCTCAGCATCATCGGCGTGTACCCGCAGACGATGCAGAGCTTCCCGCTGGGCATGGCGATGAACAAGAACCTCACCGTGAACATGGGCAACTGCAACCACCGCAAGTACATCCCGATGCTGCTCGACCTCATCCAGAACGGGACGCTCGACCCGACGGCGCTCTTGTCGAACGTCGAGGAGATGAGCGACGCCGTCGCGGCCTACCAGGCCTTCGACGAGCGCCGCCCCGGCTGGCTCAAGGTGGAGGTCGTGCCGGGCATGTGAGCCCGCCCTTGGGGGCCCGCCCGCCTATACTGCGCGCGTGAACGCCCCCCTCGGCCCGCTCGTCGCGCTGTCCTGGCGCGGCCTGCTGAGGCGCCCGGCGCGGTCCGTGACGACCGCGGCGGGCGTCGCCGTGGCCACGACGGGCCTCACGGTCCTCCTTTCGCTCGGGGCGGGGCTGGGCCACGCCGTGGACGAGCAGATGCGCGAGGTGGCGCCGCAGCTCCAGGTGTCGCGCGGCGACCTGCTCGGGTCGCTGACACCGCCGCCCACGCTGCCCCGGAACGTCGTGCGGCAGGTCGAGGAAAGAGCTCACGCGCTCGGCCTCGCGCACGTCACGCCGGTGGTCCTCGTGGCGGGTGACGTGCGGGGCCTGCGGGTCACGCTCTACGGCATTCCGGCCTCGGCGGGCTTCTCCCGGGTGTACCGATTCACGCGGGTGGGGATCGGGCGGGGCCTCGCGCCGCGCGACGAGGGGCGGGACGTGGTGCTCCTCGGGAGCGTCGTCGCCCGGCACCTGGGCGTGCGTCCGGGGGACGTCGTCACGGTCCCGCCGCTGCGGGAGGCGCGGATCGTGGGGGTGCTCGCGCCGACGGGCGCCGCCACGGACGGGTTCGTGATCGCGCCCCTCACGACGCTGCAGCGGGCGCTCGGGGTGGGCTCGGACGTGTCGCTCGCGGCGGTGGAGGTCCGGCGCGAGGGGGACGTCTCCCGTGTCGCCGAGGAACTCTC
>NZ_KI912670.1:31344-31615 GCF_000519345.1 Deinococcus pimensis DSM 21231 | reverse complement strand
CGCGGTGCGCGCCGCGCTCGTCACGCCCGGCGTGATCCTCACCGTCGCGGGCGTCACGCTCGTCGTGGGCGCGCTCGCGGCGCTCCCGGTGGCGTGGACGCTCTCCCGCGAGAGCGTCGCGCGCGCGCTGCGCTCCTTCTGAGGAGCGTGGTAGACAGGGACATGAGGCTCGTCTCGCGTCTGCTGCTCTCCCCGCCCGCCTGCCGCGATCCGCGCGCCGTACGGGCGGCCCTGGCGGGGCGCACCGTGCTCGTCACGGGCGCGTCGAGCG
>NZ_KI912670.1:31004-31244 GCF_000519345.1 Deinococcus pimensis DSM 21231 | reverse complement strand
CCGCCCGCAGGGCCACGAGCGGACTGCTGAACGCCGTGACGGCCCTCACGTGGGCCCTCTCCATCGTGGCGCTCCTCGTGGCGTTCCTCTCCGTGACGGTCACCATGACGGCCGTGGGACGGGAACGGCGCGCGGAACTCGGCGTGCTGCGCGCCCTCGGTCTGACGCCCGCGCGGAGCGCGGCCCTGCTCGTCCTGGACGCCCTCACCCTCACCCTCGCGGGCGGCGCCGTGGGGCTCG
>NZ_KI912670.1:30247-30904 GCF_000519345.1 Deinococcus pimensis DSM 21231 | reverse complement strand
GCTCGCGGCCGTCACGCGCGAGGTGCGCGCGGCGGGCGGACGCGCCGACCACTACACGCTCGACCTGTCGCGCGAGGACGACGTCGTCCGGTTCGCGGACCTCGTGCAGCGCGAGCACCCCAGGCTCGACGTGATCGTCAGCAACGCCGGACGCTCCGTGAGGCGCGGCGCGCTCGACGGGACGAGTCGACGGGACCTCGACCGGCTCGTGAGGGTGAACCTCACGGGGCCCGCCGCGCTCATCCTCGCCCTGCTGCCGCGCATGATCGAGCAGGGCGGCGGCCACGTCGTGAGCAGCTCCACCGTGTCCGTGAAGCCGCCCGCCGCGCCGCGCTGGACCGCGTATCAGGCGAGCAAGACCGCCTTCGACGTCTGGCTGCGCGGGCTCGCGCTGGAACTGCGGGGTCGGGGCGTGCGCTGCACCAGCGTGTACCTGCCGCTCGTGCGGACGCCCATGAGCGCCCCGACGAAGCAGTACCAAAGGCTCCCGGCGCTCTCCGCACGCGAGGCGGCGCAGGTGATGGCCTTCGCGGTCGTGACCCGCAGGGCCCGCGTGGCGCCCTGGTGGTTGCGCGCGCAGGAACTCGCGGCGGTGCTGCTGCCCGGCCCCCTCGACCGGCTGCTGGCGGGCGTGGAGGAGCGCGAGCGGCGCGCGCA
>NZ_KI912670.1:22121-30147 GCF_000519345.1 Deinococcus pimensis DSM 21231 | reverse complement strand
GCGTGTCGGTCCTCGTGAGGCACCCGCCGTCGCTGTACGCGCTCGCCGCGTGGACGGCGGCGCGCTTTCCTCACGCCCCGGCACTCGTGGAGGACGGAAGGGTCACCACCTACGCGGACCTCCGGGTTCTGGCGGACCGGGCGGCGTCGAGGCTCGCGGTGAGCGGACCGCGGGGCGTCACCGTCGGCCTGCTCGCGGACAGTTCCACGGGGTTCGTGGTCACGTTGCTGGGCGCGGCGCGCGCGGGTGTGCCGCTGGTCCTGCTCGACCCCTCCGCCCCGCCGCAGCGGACCCAGTCCACCCTCAGGGAGCAGAAGGTCCGTGTGATCGTGACGGACGACGAGCGCGCGAGCGAGGTCGCGAGCACCACGGGACTCCGCACCCTGGCCCTCTCCGCCCTCACCTCGGACGGGGCGAGGACCCCGGCGCTCGGCCGTCGTCCGGCGGGAAGGCTCGTGCTGCTCACGTCCGGCACGACGGGCGAGCCGCGCGCGGTGAGACGCGCCGCGAACGCCCGGCTCGCGCTGCGCACGCTGCCCGGCCTCGTGGACGGGCTGGAGCTGCGGGCGTTCGCCCCGACCGCGCTGACCCTCCCGCTCTTCCACGGGCACGGCCTCGCCACGCTCGCCGCGTCCCTCGCGCTGGGCGCGCCCCTGCATCTCCTGCATCGGGCGCCGCCCCGGCAGGTCTGGAACACTCTGGAGCAGGCGGGGATCGAGGTGCTGGTCGTGGTGCCCACGGTCCTGTACCGCCTGCTGACGCACGAGGGAGGGCACGCGCCCGCCCTCAGGACCATCGTGTGCGGCTCCGCGCCGCTCGGGGAGGACCTCGCCCGGCGCGCGCTCGCGCGCTTCGGGCCGGTGCTGTGCAACCTGTACGGCGCGAGCGAGTGGGGCCTCGCGACGCTCGCGACGCCGCGGGTCCTCCTGGCGGATCCCGGCAGTGTCGGACGCACCCTGCCCGGCATCCGCCTCCGCGTTCGTCTGCCGGACGGCACCGCCGCCGCGCCGGGCGAGGTGGGAGAGGTCCACGTCCGCGCGGGACGCCGGGAGGTGGCCACGGGCGACCTCGGGAGACTGTCCTCCTCGGGCGTTCTGACGTTGTGCGGTCGTCGGGACGATCTCCTGATCGTCGGTGGGGAGAAGGTCCTCCCGGAGGACGTGGAGGCCCGCGTGTCTGGGTTGCCCTACGTGCGGGAGTGCGCCGTGCGGGCCGTCCCGAGCGAGGAGTACGGACAGGCGCTCGCCGCGTTCGTCGTCGTGGGCGCAGGCTGGGAGGGCGTGACGGCCGCGCGCGTCTCGGCGGACCTGAAAGCGCTGCTGCCACGTCGCCTACGGCCCGTGCACGTCGAAGTCGTGGACGAACTGCCCCGCAACACGGTCGGGAAGCTCGTGCGGCGCAGGCTGCCGCAGGTCTAGCCCGGAATCAGGGTTCGGGAACGCGCTCGGTCTCGACGGGGGCCGCCCGCCTGGCGCGTCTCGCGGCGCGGGCGCGCAGCACGAGCCACACCGCCAGCCCCGTGGGCACCGCCACGATCAGCGCGTACTCCTGATAGCGGTGCCAGAGGGTCAGGAACACCGTCCCGCCGATCCACAGGCCCGTCTGCCACACCGCCGTCCACGAGAGCGCCCCCACGAACGAGCAGGCCGCGTACGGCAGCACCCCCAGCCCCGCCGAGCGTGCGTGCAGGATGAACAGCGTCCGCATCGGGCCGAACCAGCGGCTCACCACGGCCATCCAGGGGCCGTGCTTCCTCATCAGACGCTCGATGGCCGTCATGGCGCTCTGCTCGCGCAGACGTCTCGGCAGGACCCTCAGGAGGGGCTCCCCGAGGTAGTAGCCGATCACGTTGCCGATCGTGTTGCCGATCGCGCCGATCAGGATCGCCTCCCAGAGACGCACGTGCCCCGACTGTCCCAGCAGGCCCAGCGCGAGCATGCTCGCCTCGAAGGGAATGGCGGGCAGACCCACGCCTTCGAGCACCAGCAGCAGCGCGTTCACCGCGTGGACCGCCGTGGGGTCGAGGGTCTCCAGCCAGCTCAGCAGGGCGTTCAGCACGGTTCATGCTGTCACGTCGCGCGCCGTCGGTCCAGGGGGACCGCACGTCGGCGGCGAGGCGGCGCTATGCTACCCCGCATGACCCGACCCGGCGGACCCAACCCCCTGCAGGGCGTGACCCTGGAGCGGATCGTCACGAGACTCGCGGCGTTCTACGGCTGGGAGGAGCTCGCGCGGCGCGTGCCCGTGCGGTGCTTCCAGTACGACCCCAGCGTCTCGTCCAGCCTGAAGTTCCTGCGCCGCACCCCCTGGGCGAGGGCGCGCGTGGAGGGTCTGTACGTGGAGACCGTCCGCCGTCAGCCCGAGGTCGCGGACCTCGACTGACGCCCGCCGGTTGCGGGCTTCACGTCCCTCTCAGCTTGCGTTCGGCGCGAGGCGAACGCCGCGAAAGTCCCACCTCGGAGCAGGAACCCCCGGAAGCCCGGCCCACACGGGCCGGGCGGCGTCCTCGGCGTGCGCCGCGAACGAAACGAACGACGGCACGAGAAAAAACCCTCGTCCTCACGAAGTAGAAGGCGCGATAATCACCCCCGGTGATCACCAAAAATTCAAAGCGTACCCACTCACGGAGGACCACGACGTGCGTATCACTTCCCTTGTTCCCGTCATCGGCCTGACCCTCGCGCTCGCCGCCTGCGGCACCACGCCCACCACGACCGCTCCCGCCGCTCAGGGCGAGCTCGCGCCGCTCTACACTTCCGGCGACACCATCCCGGGCCGCTACATCGTGGCCCTCAGAGACGGCAGCGTGATCACCTCCGCCCCGAATGCCGTCAGCGCGCAGGGGGTCAGCAGCCTCGGCGTGACGGCCCAGGCCGCGCGGTCGCTCGTGGGCGCGCTCGGTCTGAGCGCCACGGACGCGGACGTCCACGGCATCTACACGAGCGCGTTCACGGGCTTCGCGGCCACGCTCTCCGAGAAGGCGGTGGCTCAGCTGCGGCGCGACCCGCGCGTCGAGTACGTCGAGCAGGATCAGGTGGTGAGTCTGCGTCCTCCGGCGGGTGACGTCAGCGCGCAGGCCACTCAGAGCGGCGCCACGTGGGGCCTCGACCGGGTCGACCAGCGCGCCCTGCCCCTGAACGGCAGTTACACCTACAACCGTACGGGCAGCGGGGTGAAGGCGTACATCGTGGACACGGGACTGCGCTCGTCGCACTCGCAGTTCACGGGACGGGTCGCGGCCGGGGCCTCCGCGATCAACGACGGGCGCGGCACGAGCGACTGCAACGGGCACGGCACGCACGTCGCGGGGACGGTGGGCGGCAGCACGTACGGCGTCGCGAAGGGCGTCACGCTGATCCCCGTGCGCGTCCTGGACTGTAACGGCAGCGGTTCGATCTCCGGCATCATCTCCGGACTCGACTGGATCCGGCAGAACCGCTCGGGACCGGCCGTGGCGAACATGAGCCTCGGGGGCGGCGCGTCGAGTTCGCTCGACACCGCCGTGAACAACCTCTGGAACTCGGGCGTGACGGTCGTCGTCGCGGCGGGCAACGAGAACCAGAACGCCTGCAACGTCTCCCCCGCCCGCGCGAGCGGCGTCATCACGGTCGCGTCGAGCACGTCGTCGGACGCGCGGTCGAGCTTCAGCAACTGGGGATCGTGCGTGGAGCTCTTCGCGCCGGGCAGCAGCATCAAGAGCGCGTGGTACACGAACGACACCGCGACGAACACCATCAGCGGGACCAGCATGGCGTCCCCGCACGTGGCGGGCGCCGCGGCCCTGTACCTGCAGGGCAATCCCGGCGCGTCTCCCGCGACGGTGAGGAGCGCGATCATCAGTCAGACCACGCAGGGCGTGATCTCGGGCGAGAACGGCAGCCCGGACCGGCTGCTCTACACGCCGGGCCTCTGAACTCGGGCGAACTCGGCACGCCCCGGCTCCTCGCCGGGGCCTTCGCCGGTCGAGTGCGTTCCCGACGTCCTCCCGGGCGCAGCGCCCCTATGCTGAAGACGGTCGTCACCGGACGGTCCATTGGCCCCGCGCGGGCCGGTCTCCTCGGTTCTCCCTCTCCTCGCGGCGACCCACGACCGTGCCGCCCGCGCCGTCGCGCGGAAGCGGTTCCACTGGTCGTCCCGGGGTCCCTCCGGAGGCCTCCAAGGAGCTCATGCGCCTCGTTCCACACGCGTTCAAGGGGCCGACCGACGTCGGTCCTCGTACACCGCCGTTTCCCCGCCTTCTCACCCCGGAGGAGCTCGCCGCGCTGCTGCGCGCCCACGGGCACGACCTGTCCCGTGACGAGCACGGACGACTGCACGTGATCCGGCTCACGCCCACGGTTCCCCCGCGAGCCCGCCCGCCCGGCGGCCGCCCTCCCCGGACCGCCGTTCAGGGGTGCGTGCCGAGGAGCGTGACGACCACGGCGATGGACGCGAGCGCGCCGAGGGTGGTCACGACGACGGTGGACGCGACGGTCTCGACGTCCGCTTCGAACTCGGTGGCGAGCAGGTAGGCGTTCACGGCGGTCGGCATGGCCGCCGACAGCACCAGCGCCTGCCACTCCACACCGCGCGCGCCCACGCCGAGGGCGACGAGGGCCGCGACGACCGGCCCGAGGGCGAGCCTGAGGGTGGACGCTGCCACGACGGGCCAGGTGACGCGCGGCCAGCCGCCCGTGCCGACTTGCAGGCCGAGCGCGAGGAGCACCATCGGCAGGGTCGCCTGGGACAGGAGGTGCACGCCCCGGTCCAGACCGACCGGGAGGGAGACGTGCAGGGCCCGCAGGGCGCCCGCGAGCAGGACGCACCAGAGGATGGGAAGCCTCGCGACGGCCCTCAGGCTGGACGCGAGGCCGCCCCCGCCGTACAGCGCGGGCCCCACCGTGAAGGTCAGCACGACGCTCGCGAGGAACACGATCAGGGAATACTGGAAGCCGGCCTGACCGAGCGCGAAGAGCGAGATGGGCAGCCCGAAGTTGCCGTTGTTGCCGATCATGACGGCGGCCACGACGGACCTGCGGGTGCGTCCGGGCTGACGCGACGCGACGAGCGCGGCGGCGGCGCCCATCAGCGCGACCGTCAGGACGTAGCCGAGCAGGACGCGTCCGGCCGCGCCCGAGGAGACGGTCGTGTGCAGCAACGTGTCGAGCGCGAGCGCCGGGGAGAGGGCGTACAGTCCGATCCGCGCGACGGTGCCCTGGTCGACGCGGACGAACCGTCCGAGTGCGCCGCCGACGGCCGCGACGAGGGCGACGGGCAGGACGACGTTGAGGAGGGCGACGAGCACCAGCGGAGTCTAACGCGCCCGCACGCTGACGTCGTGCGGGCGCGCCAGGTCTGGTCGGGTCAGGCGCCGCCCATGACGGGACGGGACAGGGTGGAGCGGACCCTGCGCGCGGCCTCGTCGAGGGCGCGGCGCCAGCGGCGCGGCGGACGCCAGTGTCCCAGCGCGAGCCACGCGGCGCCCGCGAAGGTGAGGGCGGCGGCGAAGGCGAGGTCACCGCCGCCCACGAGACCGCCGAGCGTTCCCGCGAGCCAGACCACGGCGAAGTTGAGTCCGGTGACGCGCCACAGGCCCACGGTGTGGGGAGCGCTGCCGGGCGTCGGCCTCGTCCGGACGGTCCTCGCGACGTTCACGCCCGCCCAGACGGCGAGCATGACGGCGCCGATCCCGTGGAGGCCGCTGCCGAGGAGGTGCGGGACGCCCGCGAGCAGGCAGAACAGGGCGGGCACGACGTACACCTGCGCGATCGTCCAGTCCGGCTTCATGCCTTCATGTTATCTTTAACTTCGCGGTTCGTCGACCCTTGCTCCTAGGCTTTCATGAGGACCGTCACGCGGACGGCAGGGTGAACAGGAACGTGCTGCCACGTCCCGGCTCGCTCTCCACCCACAGACGCCCCCCGTGCCGCTGCACGATCCGGCGGCAGACCGCCAGCCCGATCCCCGTGCCCTCGTACTGGCCGCGCCCGTGCAGGCGCTGGAACATCCCGAAGATCCGGTCGAAGTACTGCGGTTCGATCCCGAGTCCGTTGTCCGCGACGGCGAAGCGCCAGAACGTGCCCTCGCGGCGGGCCGTCACCCTGACCTCGGGCGCGGCGTCCTCCCGGTGGTACTTCAGGGCGTTCGACACGAGGTTCTGAAGCAGCTGGTCGAGCTGCTGCGCGTCCGCGAGCACCACGGGCAGCCCGCCGCGCGTCACCGAAGCGCCGAGCGCCTCCACGTCGGGACCGAGCCGCCGCACGACCATGTCGAACACTTCGTTCGCGTCGGTGGGGACCATCGGGTGCTGCTCTCGCGACACGCGCGCGTACGTCAGCAGGTCGTCCACGAGGCGCTTCATGTGCTCGCCGTTCTCCACGATCTGCCGCAGGTACGCCTGGCCGCGTTCATCGAGCGCGTCGCCGTAGCGCCGCGACACGGCGTCCGCGAAGCTCGTCACGGCCCGGATGGGCGCCTGCAGGTCGTGCGAGGCGACGTTGGCGAACTGCTCCAGTTCCGAGTTGCTGCGCCTGAGCGCTTCCAGCGTGCGCTCGCGCTCCGTGACGTCCTTCACGAGCCCCACCATGCGCGTGACGTTGCGCGCCGCGTCACGCCGGAAGAAGCCGTCGTCCTCCACGAGCCGGACGCTGCCGTCCCGGCGGACCACCCGGAAGGGCAGGTGGAACTCGTCATGCGTCTCGATGACCCGCGCGATCTCCGCCGCGAAGTGCGGACGGTCGTCCGGGTGGATGAGGTGGTCGGTCCAGTCGGCGAGGTTGCCCTGCAGCTCGTCCTCGGCGTATCCGGTGATCTCCTCCACCGCGCCGCCGTACACGATGTGGTCCGTCACGGGATCCCAGTCGTACAGCAGGTGGCCGCTGCCCCGCACGGCGACCTCGTAGCGCTCGCGCCACGTCTGCACCTCGCGGGTGCGCTCCACGAGCTCCGCCGCGCCGCGCGCGCCCTCCACGGCGATCCCCAGGCTGCGCACGACCCCTTCGAGGATCGCGCGGTCCACCTCGCTCCAGCGGCGCGTGTCGAAGAGGCCCACCACGAACACCCCGACGGGCGTCCCGCCGGCCAGCACGGGCAGCGCGGCCGTCGTCGTGATGTGCGACGCGAACTCCTGGAGGTTGTCGGTGGTGATGTCGTACTCGTCCTGATAGAACGCCTGGCGGCTCTCCCAGGGAATGACGAGCGTGCGGGCCGAGGCGTACGGCAGACCCCGGTCCACGGCGGCCTGGAGCGCGTCGTTGCGCAGGTCGCCCGTCTGGACCGTGAGACGCCAGGTGTCCCCGTCGAGCTCGTAGAACACCCCGTAGCCCGGCGGGAGCAGGGACAGCACCACCTCCTGCGCGGTCCGCACGAGCGCCGGGGTGCCGCTGCTCGTGGAGAGGTCACGCGAGAGGGCCGCGAAGGCCTCCAGCGCGCGCGTTCGCGCGGCGAGCTCCGCGTTCTGCCGGGCGTGGACGCTCGTGGTGGCGATCCGCTCGAAGGCGAGCTGCAGGCTGCGGCCGATCGCGCCGACGAGCGCCCGGTCCCGGTCCCCCCAGCGGCGCAGGTCCCGCACGCCGAACGCGAGGACCGCGCGGACCTCACCGTCGCTCCTGAGGGGGTAGAAGGCGACCTTGCCGAAGGGACGACCTCCCGCGTCGTCCTCGCCCGCCCAGTCGTCCACGAACAGCGCGTCGCGAGAGAGGCCCGCGCGCACGGCCCCGGTGACGTCCTGCTCCAGCGTGGTCACGTGCTCGCGAACCTCGCGCTCGGGGCCCCGTCCCGTGACGTGCACGGCCTTCCACGCGCCCTCCCCGGCGGGTTCGAAGTACCCGACCACCGCCCTCGGGAAGCGCGTGGGCAGCACGGAGAAGGCGAGGCGGACGAGGGCGGGGACGTCGGTCGCCTCGCTGACGGCTTCCGTGAAGGCCGCGAAGGCCGCGAGGGCGCCCCGTTCCTCCTCGAGCCGCCGCGCGTTCTCGGCTCGTTCGAGCGCGTGCGTCACCGCGCGCCCCACGACCGTCACGAGCGCCCGGTCGCTCCGCTCCCAGCT
>NZ_KI912670.1:2239-22021 GCF_000519345.1 Deinococcus pimensis DSM 21231 | reverse complement strand
CGCGCCGCTCCCAGCTCGTGGACGCGCCGGACTCCACCCGCAGCACGCCGACCACGGCGTCGCCCAGCACGACGGGGTAGGTCGCGGAGGCCCGCTCGCCCTCGCGGAACACCGCGTGACGGGCCGCGAGGTCCGTCTCGACGGGCAGGGGCGCCCGCTCGTTCGAGCCCGACGACGCGAGCGTGCGCCACACGCCCTCCTCGGGCACCAGGAAGGAGGCCCGTCCGTCCGGGAAGAGGGCGCCGAGGGAGGCGACGGCGTGCCGGGCGAGGGCGGCGAGGTCCTCGCCCTCGCCGACGGCCTGAGTGTAGAGAACGAACGCGTCGAGCGCGAGATGGTCGTCGGGACCCACGGGGGGCCGGGCGTCGGGCATGAGGGCACGATACCGCCCACGGAGACCCGGGTTCCAAGCAAACCTCTTAGCCCAACGTGAAGGGCCCGCAGTGGTCCTCAGCGCGTCGCTAGCGGCGTCTCCGGACGCGCCAGGGTGTCGCGGACGCCACGCGCGATGCCGAGCGCGACGCGGTCGAGGTAGGCCTCGTCCTGCAGGTTCGTCCCGTCGAGCGGGTGCGACACGAAGCCGATCTCCACGAGCGCGGCGGGCACCGTGGCGTTGCGCAGCACCGCGAGAGACACGTCGTGCTTGAGCCCGCGCGAGTACGCGCTCGTGAGGCCCACGACGTTCGACTGGACGCTCGCCGCGAGCGTGGAGCTCAGCGGGTGGTTCGGGTTCCACCACGTCTCCACGCCGAAGCCGCGTCCGGCGCTCGCGGCGGGCAGGCTGTTGCAGTGGATGCTGACGAAGGCGCGGGTGTTCGCGTCGGCGAGGCCGGGCCGCAGCCGCAAATCCGTCACGAGGTCGTCGCTGAAGGTGCTGTCGCCGTCACGGGTGAGCTTCACGTGGATGCCCGCCGCTTCGAGGTCGTCCCTGACCTTGAGGGCGACGCGGAGCGTGACGTCCTTCTCGGTGACGACGCCGATCGCGCCGGGCCAGCGTCCGCCGTGCCCGGCGTCGATGACGACGTTGAGCTCGTCCTGCGTCTGCTGGGCGAGGGTGACGCTGGGCCTGGGCAGGACGGCGACCACCTCGAGCGGTCCGAGCGGCGCGCGGTTCACGAGGGCCGGGGAGACGTCGAGGACGAGCCGGGCGGCGTGCGCGGCGTCGGCGGGCAGCAGGGCGGCGCGCCATCCGCCGAGCGCCGTGACGCCCTGCGTGTCGAGGGTGAGCGTGGCGCCGCCCACGCCCGGCGTGAGGGCGAGCGAGGGAAGGTCGTCGCTGAGGTTGCGCAGGACGGTCGTGTCGGTCGTGACGCCTCCGAGATCGACGCGCAGCGTCTTGCCGAGCGGCAGGACCGTGAAGCTCGTCCGGCCGGGCAGGTCGAGGACGACGCGGGTGAAGCCCGCGTGACGACCCACGCGCGGCGCGGCGAGCCGCGCGTCGATGGACCGCGCGCCGTCCGCGACGCCGGACGTGACATTCTGCGCGACGGGCGCGACCACCTCGGACACGACGGGCGCGGTGGGCTGAACGGGCAACGCCGGCGAGGGCGTGGCGACGGGGTCGCCCGCCTGCGCGGCCGCGACGGGCAGGGCGAGCAGGGCGAGCAGCACGACGTGATGACGGAGGGCGCCGGGCGCGCGGAAGGGGGGCATGATGCCAAGATCGTAGACGAGGACGAAGGTTTCTTTATGAAACGCTCAGACAATGAAGGTGCCGTCAGGTTCGAGCGGCCCTGACACGCGCTCTACCGGACGCGCGTGAGCGCCCCGATCTGATCGTCCCTCAGGGGACCGAACACCTTGCGCAGACCCGCACCCTTCAGGACGAGGCTCGCGGGGAGGCCGGGCAGGCCGAGCACGGCCGCGTCCGCGGGACGGGCCAGCATGACGTGCAACCCGCCGAGCCCCTCACGGTCGAGAAAGCGGCGGACCGTCGCGGCGCTCTCGCCGACGTTCACCGCGAGGACGTCGACGCGCCCCTCACGCTGCGCGCGCAGCAGGACGGGCAGTTCGTCCCGGCAGGGCCCGCACCACGACGCCCAGAAGTTCACGAGCACCGTCCGCTTCCGCCCGACGCCCGTCCTCACGGCGGCGCGCAGGGTGGTGGGCGTCCCGGCGAGCGTCCGGAGCGGGACGTCCGGCACGGCCGAGGCCGTCGTGACGGCCGAGACGAGCAGGAGCGAGGCGAGCATCCTGCGAACGTACGCCCGCCGTGTAAGGCGAATGTCAGCCGTTCCGGCGTCCAGCACAATGACATCACGCTGACACGTCGCACTTCTCATGGCGCCATGAACAAAGGGATCCATCGCAAACCGACGCTTCTCATGATCGCCCTCGCCGGCGCCGCCTCCGCCGCCACGGTCGGGGTGCAGCCCTACGACGGCGCGCGCTTCGTGGCGGGTCAGCAGTTCGACCTGCGCGTCGAGGTGAGCGGCCTGAAGAACGTGAAGAGCACCGTCGTCACGCTCGACGGGAAGCCCGTCACGGGCCTCGCCGTCACGCCCGGCAGGGACGGCGGCCAGAACCACATGCTGCGCGGCCTCAGCCTCACGCGCGGCCAGCACACGCTCGCCGTGACCGTCACGGACGACGCGGGCACCACCACGAGAAGCGCCACCTGGACGGCCGAGGCGCCGACGTACACCGCGCGCCCCGCGAAGAACGTCATCCTCTTCATCGCGGACGGCATGGGCTGGAACACCGTGAACGCGGCGCGCATCATCGCCAGGGGCTACAACGCGCAGAACGGCAACCCGAACGGTCTGCTGAGCATGGAGACGGGCCTCGGCGGCATGGCCACGGTCACGACGAGCAGCTACGACAGCTTCCTCGCCGACAGCGCCAACACCGCCAGCAGCATCGCGACGGGCCAGAAGGTCCTCGTGAACGCCCTCAACGTCTACCCCGACAACACCGACGACGCGCTCGACAACCCCCGCGTGGAGACGATCACGGAGATGCTGAGGCGGCTGCGCGGCGCGGGAGTCGGTCTCGTGAGCACCGCCTTCGGCGTGGACGCCACGCCCGCCGCGTTCGCCGCGCACACGCGCCGCCGCGGCGACTACCAGGCCATCGCGGACCAGTACTTCCAGGGCCCCGCGAAGCCCGACGTGATGCTCTTCGGCGGCAGCCGAGACTTCATCCCGTCCACCGCGCCCGGCTCGCGCCGCAGGGACGACCGCAACTGGATCGACGAGTCCCAGAAGCTGGGGTTCCAGTTCGTCAGCAACCGCACCGAGCTCCTGAACGCCGGCGGCACGAAGCTCTTCGGCCTGTTCAACATCGATAACGTCCCCAGCTACCTCGACCGCGCGCAGTACAGGACGAAGGACATGCTGGGCGACTTCACCGACATGCCCTACCTGTGGGACATGACGCAGAAGGCCGTGCAGACCCTGGAGAAGAACCCGAACGGCTTCTTCCTGATGGTCGAGGCGGGCATGGTCGACAAGTACGAGCACCCCCTCGACTGGCAGCGCGGCGTCTGGGACGTCCTGGAGCTCGACAGGGCCGTCGACTGGGCCAAGCAGTACGCGAGGCAGCACCCCGACACGCTCGTGCTCGTCACGGCGGACCACGCGCACTCCATCAGCGCGTACGCGGGCTACGACTCCAGCAAGCAGGGCCGCGAGGGCGTCACCACGTACGAGAAGGGCAGCTTCCCGACGTACACCTCGAAGCTCGACGCGAACGGCATTCCCTTCCCGCAGACCGCGCGCGGCGTCGCGGTGGGCTTCGCGGGCACCCCGGACTACTGCGAGACGTACGGGAGCGGCCCCGTGTTCCTCGACCCGACCGTCAGCGACGGCAAGGGCGGCTTCGTGCCCAACCCGAAGATCTGCGAGACGCCCGGCGCGGTCAGGCGCGTCGGCAACCTCGGCCCGGCGGACGCGCAGGGCGTGCACAGCGCCGACCCGATGCCCCTGTTCGCCTTCGGCGCGGGCGCGCAGAACTTCACCGGCATGATGGACCAGACGGACATCTTCTTCGCCATCGCCAGGAGCATGAACCTCGCCCGCGCGGGCAGGTGAGTCCTCCCTCCCGGCCGGCCCCGCGCGGGCCGGCCGGTCCCTTCCTCGTGGAGCCCACGTGAAGAACGTCCTGTTTGCCCTTCTCGCGCTGCTCGCCACCTCGGCGGGGGCGCAGACCACCCTGAAGTTCTCGGACCTGCTCGGGCGCACCACCGTGCGCGGCGTGGAATTCAGCGACACCGTGAAGAAGCTCAACGGACGCAGGGTGGAACTGCGCGGCTTCATGGCGCCGCCCCTCAAGCCGAAGCTGGACTTCTTCGTGCTCACGAAGCAGCCCATGGCGACCTGCCCGTTCTGCACGACCGCCGCGGACTGGCCGCCGGACATCGTGCTGGTGATCATGCCGCCCGGCAGGGAACTCGACCCCAGCACGCGGCTCCTGAGCGTCACGGGCCGTCTGGAGATCGGCGTGAAACGCGACGACGAGACGGGCTTCGTCAGCCTGATCCGCATCTACGCCGACCGGGTGACCGAGCAGTGAAGGTCGAGACGCGGGGCCTGCGTGTGAGGCACTCCCCCGAGGTGGACCTGAGGTACCCGGACCTGTCGGTCGGGAGCGGCGAGCACGTGGTGGTCGTGGGACCGTCGGGCAGCGGCAAGACGACCCTGCTGCACCTCGTCCCGGGTCTGCTCGTGCCGCAGGGGGGCGAGGTGCTCGTGGGCGGCAGGCGGATCGACACGCTCTCGGAGGGCGAACGGGACGCGTACCGCGCCACGAGCGTGGGCATCGTCTTCCAGGACTTCCACCTCATGCCGGGCTACGGCGCGCTCGACAACGTGGTGCTCGGGCTCGGACTGGCGGGCGTGCGCGGTGGGGCCGCCGTGAAGCGCGCCCGTGAGGTCCTCACGGACCTGGGACTGGGCGCGCGGCTCTCGCACCCGCCGCGCCGCCTCTCCACGGGCGAGCGGCAGCGCGTGGCGCTCGCGCGGGCGGTGGCGCACCGTCCGGCCCTGCTGCTCGCGGACGAACCCACCGCGCACCTCGACCCGTCGCGCGCGTCGGACGCGGTGGCCCTGCTGCGCTCCACCGCCGCGTCCATCGGCGCGACGCTCGTGGTGGTCTCGCACGACCCGGCCGTCGTGTCGGGCTTCGATTCGCGCGTGCGGGTGGGCGCGCGTCCCGACGAGGTGAGCGCGTGAACGTCTGGATCACCCTGCGCAACCTGCGGGTGCGGGCCGGAGCGACCTTCCTGACGGTGCTCGCGGTGGCCCTGGCCGTCGCGACGGCGCTCGTCGTCCCGATGATCACCCGGAGCGCGCAGCGCGGCGCGGCGGACGCGGCGCAGGTGTTCGACCTGCTCGTGACGCCCAAGGGCAGCAGCACGCAGGCGGTGCTGTCGAGCCTGTTCTACCTGCAGGCGCCCCTGGGCAACCTGAAGTACGCCACGTACGAGCGCCTCGCGCGAGACCCGCGGACGCGCCGGGCGGTGCCGATCGGTCTGGGTGACAACTACGCGGGCTTTCCCATCGTGGGCACGACGTCCGCCTTCTTCGATCAGCGGATGAAGCCCACGCAGCCGCCCTATTTTCGCGTGGCGCGCGGCCGGATCTTCGGCGCTCCGAACGAGGCCGTGCTGGGCGCGGGCGTGGCGGCGCGCGCGGGCCTCGGGGTGGGCGGGTCCTTCCGCAGCGAGCACGGCATGTTCGAGGTCGCGGGTGCCGAGCACGAGGAGCACGAGGGCGAGTACCGGGTGGTGGGTGTGCTCGCGCCGACGGGCGGCCCGGTGGACCGCGCGGTCCTCGTCGGCATGGAGTCGATCTGGTCGTCGCACGGTCAGTTCGCTCCGCGGAGCCGGGGCGTGACGGCCGTGCTGTACACCGCGACGAACCTGGGCGACCTCTACTCGGTCGCCCAGGGTCTGAACGCGTCGGCGGACGCGCAGGCGGTTTTCCCGGGGCAGGTGTTCGCGCAGGTGCGCGGCGTGCTGGAGCAGGGTGAGGCGGCGTACGCGGCCCTGTCGGTGCTTGTGCTGATCCTGGCGGCGCTCACGGTCTGGCTGAGCGTGTACGCGGCGAGTGTGGAGCGCGCGCGCGGGGTGAGCCTCCTGCGGGCGCTCGGCGCGCGGCGTGGGACGGTGTTCTCGGTCGTGCTTCTGGAGACGGGCGTGACGGTGCTGGCGGGCATCCTGCTGGGGGTCGGGCTGGCCCTGCTCGTGGGCTGGGGAGCGGGCGCGCTGCTCGGCGGTCGGCTGGGCTTCAGCCTGCCGTCGCCGTCGCTGGACCCGTCCCTGCTTCTCCGGGCGGCGGCCCTGTTCCCGCTGGGTCTGCTGGCGGCCCTGCCTCCGGCGGTGCGGGCCGCGCGTCAGAGTCCGTTGGAGTTCCTGTAGCGCCGCGGAGGTGGCGTGTTCGAGGGGAAAGGGATGCGGGTTGTTGCCTTTTCCCCTTTTTCATACATTCTCATTCACCCCTCTCCGTAACACTGTTACTGCAAGGTAACGGCAATGCGATGGAGGTGTGCCATGTTCAAAACTCCCCGAGTCGTCCACCACGGCAACGCATCGAGGCTCGTCGTCGAATTGCAGGTGGTCCTGGACGCGCCGTCGCGGCCCAGCGTCCGGGCAGATGCTCGGGACCTGCTCGATAGTCTCGCGCGCACCCTCGCGGGCCGTCAGGCCTATCCCTGGGAGGTGGCCCACCTTCTGCGGGAGCCTTCCTCACTCTCCAGCCTGCTCCGACGGTACGAGGCCGAACTGCTCGAGGTCTTCGATCGGGCTCTCCGGCCTCCCGACGAAACACGAGCGACGTCGGGCGAGCCGAGTTCCCGACCGACGACGTGAACGACCCGTGCCCGGAGTTCAGGTCGTGTTCTGATGTCGCCCCGACCGTTCGTGACCGCCCTTCGTGACGAAGCAAGCCTCGCGGACCCATGGTCCTTGTGTTTACTTGTTACAACACCTATTATGACGACGTGTCCTCCTCCCTTCGTGACGACATCCGTCAGCGCCGCCCCTTCCGCAGCCTCGAGGAGGAGGCGGCGCTCAACCTGTTCCGCACGGCGCAGCTTCTCGGTGACGCGAACGAGGCCTTCTACCGGGCGCACGGCCTGACCCCCACGCAGTACAACGTGCTGCGCATCCTGCGCGGCGCGGGTGCCGAGGGGCTCGGGCGCAACGAGATCCGCGAACGCCTCCTGACCCGCATGCCCGACGTGACCCGGCTGCTCGACCGGATGGAGGACCAGGGTCTCGTGGTCCGCGCGCGCAGCACCACCGACCGCCGTTGCGTCCCCACCTCGCTCACCGAGAAGGGCCGCGCGCTCGTCGATCGGCTCGACGAACCCGTCGCCGCCCTGCAGCACGCGCAGTTCGGGCACCTCACACCCGGACAGCTGCATACCCTGATCGAGATCATGACCTCCATTCGCGCCGAACTCGCCTGAACCCACCCCATGACCTGCCCCCGCCCTGTAGGTGTTCCCACACCCATAAAGGAGTGACGAATGCGTCCCACCGACACCGTTCCGTACCACGACCTGCCTCCCGACCGCATCGGCAGCAACCCACGAGGGCACACCCTGCCCGCGAACATCGAACTCGGTGGGGTCGTCCTGCAGATCGCCGACCTCGACGCCTCCCTCGACTTCTACACGGACGTCATCGGCCTACGTCTCCTCGGTCGGGGAACTCTCACGGGCGACCGGTCCGCCCGGCTCGGCACGCCCGAGGGACGCGTGCTGCTCGAACTGCGTGAGAAGAAGGGCGTCCGGGCCGCGCCCCACCGCGGGCGGCTCGGTCTCTACCACCTCGCCCTGCTGCTGCCCTCCCGCGCCGACCTCGGGCGCTTCCTGCGGCATGCCCTGAACCTGGGCGTGCACGTCGGACAGTCCGACCACCACTACAGCGAGGCCACCTACCTGAAGGACCCGGACGGCATCAGCGTCGAGGTGTACCGCGACCGGGCCCGCGAGGAGTGGCGCGTCACCCGCGACGGCGAGATCGTCGGCGGCGGTGATCCGCTCGACCTCGTCGCCCTCTCGGAGGCGGCGGGCGACGCGCCCTGGACGGGCGTTCCCGAAGGCACCCTCCTGGGGCACCTGCACTTCTACGTCGGCGACCTCGACGAGGCGCAACGCTTCTATCACGCGGGCCTCGGCTTTCCGAGGGTGTCGTGGAGCGTCTTCCCCTCGGCCCTGTTTCTCGGGGCGGGCGGTTATCACCATCACCTCGGCCTCAACACCTGGGCGGCGGGCAGTGCGCCCTCGGGCGACGACGACGCTCGCCTGCTCACCTGGGACCTCGTCCTGCCCGACCGGTCCGTCCTGGACCGCACCGTCGAGAGCCTGCGCTCCGAGGGCTTTCCCGTGACGACCGGCGCGGACGGCGTCCTCGCCAGCGACGCGTGGGGGATCACCGTGCGACTCGTCACACGCGGCGTCACGCCCCAAAGGGAGGAAGCGTGAACACGTCCGACCCTGCCTCCCGGTCACGCCCTCAGGGGCGAATCGACGCGCAGCTCTCCCTCGGGGAGGTCGCGCTCACCGTGGCCGACCTCGACGGTGCGGTGCGCTTCTACACCCTCGCGCTCGGCCTCCACGAGGTCGCCCGTGATTCCTCGCGCGCCCTGCTCGGCACGCCCGAGGGGCGCGTGCTCGTCGCGCTGCGGCACGTTCCCGACGCGCTCGAGGCGCCCGCGAACGCCACGGGCCTGTACCACCTGGCCGTCGCGCTGCCCGGGCGGGCCGACCTCGCGCGCTGGCTCCGCCATGCCGCCGCGATGGGCCTGAGGCTCGGGCAGTCGGACCACCGCACGCACGAGGCCTTCTATCTCGACGATCCCGAGGGCAACGGCATCGAGGTCTACCACGACTGGCCGCGCGAGCGGTGGCCCTTCCGGGACGGCCGCTACACCTCCTTCGATTCGGCCGCCATCGACATCCCCGATCTGCTGGGCACCCTCGCTCCCGACGACGCGGGCTGGACGGGCGTCCCGAACGGGACACGGATGGGGCACGTCCACCTCAGGATGCGCGACGCGGGTGAGACCCGCGCGTTCTACGAGGACGTGATGGGCTTCGGCATCACCGCCGACGGCATGGGCGCCGTCTTCGCCGCCGCGGGCGGATATCACCATCACCTCGGCCACAACCTCTGGCACAGTCGCGGCGGCCCGGTCCCCCCGGAGGGCGCGCGGGGCCTGCGGCACTACGCCGTGGAGCTGACGAGCGAGGCGGAACTGGGCGCGGTCGCGGGCCGTCTCCAGGGCGCGGGTATCGAGGTGCGCGGCCACCCGGAGGAGCGCGTCGTGCGCGATCCCGCCGGAAACACGGTGCGCCTGCGGGTGGGTCGGGCGTCCGTGGAGTCCATCCTCGAAGCGCTCGCGGAGGACCGCCGGGCCTGACCTCTCGGCGGCGCGTCAGCCCTCCCGGAAGACCGGTTCCGCGAGCCGCAGGGCGTGCTCGCGGACGTCGTGCGGCCAGGCCGCGATCGCACGCTCGAAGGGTTCCCTTTCGTGGGCGAAAAGCGCGCGGGACGCGTCCTCGTATCCCGCGAGGTCGCCGCCGACGGCCGTCATGAATCGTGAGGTGGCCTCGGCGGCGCGGCGCGCCTCCTCCTCTCCGGAACTGGCGCGTCTGGCCTCGTCCACGAGTCGGCGCAGCGCGGCCGAGGCGCCGCCGCGCTGTCGGTCCAGCCACTCCCAGTGCCGGGGCAGCAGGGTCACCTCGCGCGCCGTGACGCCCAGCTTCGGGCGGCCGGGTCCCCTGCGCGGCTCTGGCGGCAGGGCGCGTCTCAACACGTCGTCGAGGGAGCCGCTGAGGTCGAAGTCCACCTGACGGCCCGTGTCGTCCTCGAACATCAGGACCGACACGTCCCGCACCTCGCCGAGGTCGTGGCTGGTCTTGAGGACCCGCAGGGCCTCCGGCAGTGGGGCCGTGACGAGACGGCGCAGATTCACGAAGACCGTATAATCGGACGCTTCCATGACCCCAAGTATTACCCGGGTAGAACACCCGGGCAAGTGTCCGCACCCCGGAAACGGACGAAGAAACACCGGACCCTCTCGGAGCCGGTGTCTTTGTGGTGGAGACGGAGGGAGTCGAACCCTCGTCCATGCGCCCTTCACGGTGGTCTCTACGAGCGTAGTCGGTGATTTGGATCTCGACCCTGAGGCGCCCACGGACAAGCTCCCTTCGGGTCCAGCACCTTAGTTTCGCGCGGGCTCAGGTGCGTCGGCCCGGGCTAGCCATCTTTTCGTTAGCTCGCGTGACGCCAATGGCCGGGCTTCACGGTCGCTGTCTCACTTAAGCAGCGAGAGCAAGGGTGCTGTTGTTGCCAGTTAATGGCTTTGCCGATGATTAACGAGGCCCACGGCAATCCTCGGCTCGCAACTTCCCGGTCCGCGACTCACGTCGAAACCGTGTCGTCCCCATAAGGGTCTTCAATGCTACCCGATTTCCACGCCGCAAAGGTGACCGAGGCACGAAACGGCCCACCTGGCGGTCGACGTACCCTGGGAGAATGACGCGTCCACACGGCCACCGACCGGCCATCACGAGCACCGCCCTCCTGTCCGACGGGCCGGGCGTGCTGGGCTACACGCTCGACGGGGCGTCCTACGCCCTCGTCCTCGACGAGCGGACCACCCACCGTCATGACGTCCCCGAACGTCACGCCACGACGCTCGGGTACGGGAGTCTCGTGCAGGTCCCCGACGACGGGCCAGTCTCCAGAGGGCCAGCGTCACGCTGGCCCTCTGGAGACTGGCCCGTGGACTGAAGCTCGCTTCGCAGGATCGGGCGGCCCTTCTCACCTCCCACGTTCTTCGGGGCGAACTGCTGGCGCACGCGGACGGAAGCCACGACACCCTCGACGACGCGCTCGGACTCGCCTGGACCCTCGGCGGGGTGCCCCACGCGCTCACCTGGCCAGCCCCACCCGAGGCGAACGGCGCCCTCGCGGAACGCGAGGCGATCCGGCTGGCCCTGCTGCACGCACGCGAGCTCGGCGCCGAGAACGTCACGGTCCGCTGCGACCACGTCTTCCACGTCAGACGCTACGCCGAGCACCTCGCGCACCGCGGCAGACGCAAGTCCGCGTCGCTGGAACGGCTCGACGCGCTCGTGGACGAATGGGACGGACGCGTCCGCTTCGAGTACGTCGCGACGGCCGGCACCGACGCTCCCCACCGCTTCTCGGTGCATGCCCGGGCGCTCAGGCGGCTCGCCCTCGGACGTCCCCTGAGCCGCGCCCAGCTCAGCGCGCTCAGACGCGTCCATTTCGCCCTCAGGGCGGATCGGCCCGTCCCGTACTGACGGGCGCCGTCAGCGGGTGCGTCCACCCGCCCTGGCGGTCCGCTTGCCGCTCCTCGCCTCACCCTTGTGGGGACGCGCGGAGCGCCTCGTGCCGGACGAGCCGCGTCCGGATCCACGACGGGAAGGGGCCGTCGTGTTCGGTCCGGGAGGGAGACGACCAGACAGGACCTCTTCGACGACGTCCGCCGTGAGCTCGTCGGGGACGACCGCCTCGGAGAGCGGCGCGGTCCGCGATCCGAGCGCGAGCACCACCTCGCCCGAGCGGACCGTGACCGTCGCGCCCGGCACGCGCGGGACCGCCAGCGTCGGAGACAGACGCGGCGCGCCCGCGATGACGCCCGCCAGACCCTCGGTCCAGAAGCGCGTCAGGTAGGCCTCACGTCTGAGTTCCCCGCTCGCGATGCGGTCGAGGTCCTCCTCCATGGCCGCCGTGAAGCGGACGTCCACGAGCCGCTCGAAGTGCTCGCGCAGGTACACGTTCACGAGCAGGCCCAGCCAGGTCGGCACGAGCTGCCGTTTCACGACGCGTGCGTAACCACGCTCGGCGATGGTGGAGAGGATGCTCGCGTACGTCGAGGGACGGCCCACCCCGGCCTTCTCCAGCGCCCGCACGAGCGACGCCTCGGTGAAGCGCCCCGGCGCGGGCGTCCGGCGGTGCTCGGCGGCGGCGTCGCGCACGGGGAGAGACTCGCCCTCGCGGACGTCCGGGAGCGCCTGGGCGTCGTCGTCCGGTCCCGTCTCGGAGGTGTCCTGATAGGCGCGGGTGAAGCCCGGATCGCGCACCGTCCGACCGACCGCCTGCAGGACGACCGCGCCGACGCGCAGGGTCACCGTGGTCCGCTCCCCGAGGAGGTCCGTCATCTGCGAGGCGACGGTGCGCCGCAGGATCAGGTCGTACAGGGCCAGTTCGGTCCCGGCGAGGCCCGTGTCCGCGGAGGCCCTGAAGGTCCTCCCGGCGGGCCGGACCGCCTCGTGCGCCTCCTGGGCGTTCTTGACCTTCGCGGCATACAGGCGGGGCGCGGCGGGAACGCTGCCCGGCCCGTACGCCTGCTCCGCCGCGTCCCGGGCGGCGCGGGTGGCCTCGTCGCTCAGGGCGGGACTGTCGGTGCGCATGTACGTGATGAAGCCGCCCTCGTAGAGCTTCTGCGCGACGTCCATCGTCTGCTTCGGGCTGAGCCGGAGGCTCCTGGACGCCTCCTGCTGCAGGGTGGAGGTCGTGAAGGGCGCGGGCGGACGCGTCGTGAAGGGCGCGCGTTCCACGCGCTCCACGAGGCAGGGCCGCACCTTGAGGTACGCGACGAGCTTCGCGGCCTGCTCGTCCGTCATGACGAGCGCTTCGCCCGTGACGTTCCCGGCGTGATCGAAGTCACGCGGAGTGGCGAGACGCCGCCCGTTCACGGACAGGGCGACCGCCGTGAAGGGCTCCTCGCCCACCGTGGCCGTGACACGCCAGTAGGGTGCGGACACGAAGCGCATCCGTTCGAGTTCCCGCTCGCACAGGGTCGCGAGCGCGGCGGACTGGACGCGTCCCGCGGACAGGCCGGGTGCGACGGCTCCCCACAGCACGGGGCTCACGCCGTAGCCGACCAGACGGTCGAGGGCGCGGCGGCTTTCCTGCGCGCCGACGAGAGCGTAATCCAGGGGCCTGGTCCGCTTCGCCGCCGTCTGGATGGCGTCTTTCGTGATCTCGTGGAAGGTCATGCGCTGCACGTCACCCTTCAGGCCGAGGGCCTGCGCGAGGTGGTAGGCGATGGCCTCACCCTCACGGTCGGGGTCGGTGGCGAGCAGGACGCGCGTGGCCTTCGCGGCGAGTTCACGCAGCTCCCGCACGACCTTCGCCTTGCTTCGCGGCACGACGTAGAGCGGTCTGAACCCGGCCTGCACGTCGATGCCGAGCCGCGCCCAGGGCTCGGCGGCGTAACGCGCGGGGATCTCGTGTCTGCTCGCGGGCAGGTCGCGGACGTGCCCGAGGCTCGCGCGGACCGTGTAGCCCGTCCCGAGGTAGGCCTGGATCTTCTTCGCCTTGCTGGGCGATTCGACGATGACGAGCGTCGTCATGAGAGCCTCGTCGGGCCGCGTGGGTGGGACGTGACGGGCGCCGGCAGCATGACGCCATGCTAGCGCGTGGGGTTCGGCGTGACCCGGGCGCGAGCGAATTCGCTGGTCGAGTCACCGCCGCGGGGGTACCGTGCGGTGGAGGGGCACACCGGCTGCCCGGAGAGGAGTTCAGCATGACCGTCACGACACCCGCCCCGTCCGTTCGGGACGTTCCCGGCCCGAGGGGACGCTGGCCCGTCGGGAACGCCCCGTCGTTCCGCCGCGGCTTCCTGCATGCCATGACCGAAGGCTTCCGCACGTACGGGGACCTCGTCCGCTTCCGGATCGCCGACCGGACCTTCCTCATCGCCTCCCACCCGGACCTCGCGCAGCACGTTCTCGTCGATCACGCGGCCGACTTCCCGAAGCGGGAGGCGTCGTTCGCGCTCGGGCTGCTGCTGGGCGACGGTCTCGTCACGAATGCCGATCACGCCTCCTGGCTCGCGCAGCGCCGCATGATGCAGCCGATGTTCCACCGCGCGCGCCTCGCCGCGATGGGCGACAAGATGTCGGACGCCGCCGGTCGGCTCGTGACACGTCTCGAGGAGCACGCCGGCCGGGTGGTGGACGTCGCGGACGAGATGAACCTCGTCACGCTCGACGTCATCACCCGGACGATGTTCAGCGCCGACCTCGGCGGTGAGGCGGGTCGGGTGGGTCCGGCCGTATCGCAGGGCACCCGGTTCGTGCAGGCGCGCATCTCGCAGCCCTTCACGCCGCCCCTGGCGTGGCCGACCCCGGCGAACCTTCGCTTTCGCAGGCAGAAGGGCGTGCTCGACGCGGTGGTCGATCGGCTGATCGCGGCCCGGCGCGAGAGCGGAGAGGTCAGCGGGGACCTGCTCGACATGCTTCTCGAAGCGCGCGACGAGGACACGGGCGGGGGCATGACGGACGCGCAGCTGCGGGACGAGGTGCTCACGGTCTTCTCCGCCGGGCACGAGACGACCGCGAACACGCTGACCCTCGCGTGGTGGTTGCTGTCCCGTCATCCCGAGGTGCGCTTCCGGCTGCACGGGGAGCTCGACCGCGTGCTGGGCGGGCGGCTTCCGACCGCCGACGACCTCACGGCCCTGCCCTACACCCGCGCCGTGCTGGAGGAAACGATGCGGCTGTTCCCGGCGGCAGCCGTGACCAGCCCTCGCCGCGTCGTGCGGGACACGGCGCTCGCAGGCTACCGGGTTCCGGCGGAGGTGAGCGTCTTCGTGTCGATCTACAACATCCATCACCACCCGGACGTGTGGGGCGAACCGGAGGTCTTCGATCCGGGGCGGTTCCTGGACGGTGAGCGCCCGGCGCACCGCTTCGCGTATCTGCCCTTCGGGGCGGGCGCGCGCAAGTGTATCGGGAGCAACCTCGCGATGATGGAGGGGACGCTGATCCTGGCGGCGGTCGCCTCTCGATTCGATCTGGTGGCCCTCCCCGGCCACGAGGTGGACCTCGAGCTCGCGATCACGTTGCGGGCCAGGGGCGGCCTCCCGATGACCGTCCGGCTGCGGCCGTGACGAACCTGCGGAGTTGTCCGGGGACCGCGCGGATCGGTCTTCCGGCCCTGTGACGAACTTGTGGCGTTCCCTGTGACGAACTTGTGGGAAACGGCCGAAATCCCTGTGACGAACTTGTGGCGTTCGGGCTTCCGCGCCTGTGACGAACTTGTGGCGTTTCGCGCGAATCCCACAAGTTCGTCACAGGGCCTCCTGTGACGAACTTGTGGCGTTCTCCTGTGACGAACTTGTGGCGTTTTCCGGGCCTCCTGTGACGAACTTGTGGCGTTCGGGGGCCTTTTCCTGTGACGAACTTGTGGCGTTTCCTGTGACGAACTTGTGGCGTTGGACCCTTTGGAGGCGCTCCTGGTGCGGGTTCGCCCCCCGCGCCTTGGTGGTGTTCAATATGTTTTATTCAAGAAGTTCAATACTTCTTTAACAGAGTTAAACTTGACAACACCATGAGCTCCGACGCGAACGCTGCCCGGTACGACGAGTTGAACCTCGCCCGGCTCAACCTCATCAGCGGGCAGGAGGACGTCGGAGATCAGACCACGTGGAGCGAGTCCTTCGAGGACGGCCCCCGCATGATCGACGTCCGCTGCGTCGCCGGACCGGGCCTCGTCATCCCGCACGGCGCCGACAACGACGTCAACGCCGCCATCATCGACCTGTTCGTCGAGCAGGACATGCCCGAGAGCGGAATCATCAGCGTCTCCGCCGCCGAGTTGCTGCGCCGCTCCAACATGCACCGCAACGGCCAGAACTGGATTCGCCTGCACGAATCCCTGGACCGCCTGTACTACACCAACTACACCGTCACGAGCGGCTGGCGCGACCACACGCGCGGCCGATGGATGAACGAGGAGTTCCGCATCCTCGCGTCCCGGGCGTTCACCAGCCGCGGACGATCCGGACAGTTCGACGAGCGCACCATCCTGCGACTCGTCCTGAGCGAACCCATCGTGCACTCCATGCGCGGTGGGTACGTCAAACCCCTCGACATGGCCTTCATGCGGGGACTCAAACGGCCTCGCGCCCGCCTGCTGTTCCGCGCCCTCGACGCGATGCGCTACGACCCCGAGCATCCCGAGATCAGCATCGACGAGTTCAGGGTCAACATCCAGAAGTGGGCCGACCACCTCAAGATTCCCAGCGGACGCGCCGACACCATCCGCCGGGCCCTCGACCCGCTCCATCAGGAGCTCGTGCGGCGGGGCTACCTCAGGGAGGTGCTCCTCGAAGGCCGCGGACTCGCGCAGAACGTCACGTACGTGTTCGCCAGGGACTTCGTGCCCATCAACCCGCACGCACTCGAAGCGCTCCGCAGGCACCACGTGGCGGAGGGCGTGGCACGCAACCTCGTCCTGACGTACGGACCGAGCGCCGTGATCGCCCGGGTCGCGACCTTCGAACGCCAGGTCGCGAGCGGCACGCTCGTCGTCAAGAAGAGCGAGGCGGCGGCACTCGTCCACCTCGTCAAGAACCCCGACCAGTACGGCACGCTCGCGCCCAGCGCGGTCACGCCCGCGTCGCCCCCCGCGCGGCGGACACGAGCCCCGCTCGACACGCCCGGAGACGCCCCCGAGCGCTCCGCGCAGGAACGCATCGACGAGCAGCTCGCGGGACTCGACGCCGGGCGCCGCGGTGACCACGTCGCCAAGCAGCTCGCCCTGCTGTACGGCCGCAAGTTCAACGCCGCGGAACTCGACGAGGTCCGCCACCGAGTCGTGACCGGCACGCTCGACGCCAGGGACGTGCTGGCGCAGGCCTACGGCATGCTCGCCCGGATGGAGGGCGACGTGTTCGTCAACGACCTGCGAGCCCTCCTCCGGACCTGAGCCGCCAGATCGCGCTCAGAGCGTCGAGAAGGCCCAGCTAGGAGGCCGCGCGACTCTCTGTGCACCCCTGTTCTCCGAAGGGCCTTAGAGGCCCGTGGAGCGCCATGACGGCCCCCTTGACCCTCACGTGACGTCAGGCCCCACGATGAGGAGGCCCGCGCGGGGCATCACGGGAGTCCCCATGTTCCAGATCGGCGAGTTCGCCCGCCTCGCGAACGTCAGCGTTCGCACCCTGCACCACTACGACGACCTCGGCCTCCTCGAGCCCGCGGGGCGGACCGCCAGCGGGTACCGCCTGTACGACGCGAGTCAGCTGGCCACACTCCGCCGCGTCGTCACCCTCACCCGGCTCGGCTTCACTCTCGACGAGGTCCGCGCGGTCACGCGTGGAGAACTCCAGGAACCGTTCGCGCACCTGCTCGCCCGCAAGCACGACGAACTCATCAGAGCCCGCGCCGCGCTCGACACCCGCCTGGCAGGCCTGCGCGCCGAGCTCGAAAGGGAGGAACGCATGAGCACCTACACCGTCCAGCTCAAGAGACTGCCCCCCCAGACCGTCCTTGCCGTTCGGCGCTCCGCGCCCGACTACCGACACGTGACCGCCCCCATGAACGCCGCCTATGACGTGGTGTGTCGCGTCCACGCCGACCTCGGGCTCGTCGACGCGGGCTGGAGCGTCGTCACGTGGCGCGGAGGCGGCTACGCCAGCGAGGACACCATCGACCTCGAGGTGGCCCTGCCCGTCTTCGGGAGGCTCCCGCGCGCCCTGCCCGACGAGGTGCGCGCCCTGACGCAACCCGAGCTGCTCGTCGTCTCCACGGTCCACGCGGGGAGCTACGAACGCTTCGGGGAGGCGTACGCGGCGCTCCTCGACTGGATCCACCGACGGGGCTACGCGGCGGACGGTCCCGTCCGCGAGGTGTACCTGCGTCACGGCCGCACCGAGGACGAGCACCTCAGCGAACTGCAGGTGCCCGTCCGGACCGCCTGAGCGGCGGCGACTGCCTCAGGCTTCCTGCCGCATCAGCGTCCACACCATCTCGGACGTGACGGGCAGCGCGGTGACGCGCACGCCCGCCGCGTCCCGGATCGCGTTCGCGATCGCCGCGGCGCCCGCCGTGATGGGCGGCTCTCCCACGATGCGCGCCCCGAACGGACCGTGCTCGGAGGGCCGCTCCACCATCACGGCCTCCAGCGTCGGCAGGTCCAGCGCGCGCGGGAAGACGTACTCCAGGAAGTTCGCGGTCGTCACGGACCCACCCTCGTAGCGCAGGCCCTCGTACAACCCGAAGCTCAGACCCTGTGCGGTCCCGCCGTGCATCTGCCCCTCCACCAGCAGCGGGTTGATGGCGAAACCCACGTCCTGCACCGCCACCGCCTCCAGCGGCGTCACGACGCCCGTGTCCGGATCCACCCGAACGCGCACCAGTTGCGCCGTGAAGCCCGGCGCACCCCCCTTGAGCGAGGCGCGGCCCTCCGCGACGACCGGTCCCGGCCCGCCCGGGAGCCGCTCCCCGAGCTGCGCGAGCTGACCGAACGTCACCTCACGGGCGGGCACGCCCCGGACCCGCGCGCGGCCCTCTTCGAGCTCCACGTCGTCACGGTGAGCCTCGAAGTGCGCGGCGGCGAGGTCGCGCAGTTGCTCCCGCACCTGACGGCTCGCGTCGAGCACCGCGCCGCCGAGGCTGATCGTGACCTGCGATCCGCCCGAGGCGGGCGCGTACGGACCGCTGTCCGTCGTGCCCTGCACGATCTCCACGTCCTCGGGCCGCACGCCGAGCGTCTCCGCGACGATCAGCACCATCGAGCTGTGCACCCCGCTGATGTCCACGCTGCCGACATGCAGCCGGACCGTGCCGTCCGAATCCACCCGGCACACCGCGCCGGCGGGCGAGAACCCGCCCGGCCAGCCGCCCACCGCGAGCCCCACGCCCTCGAACGGCACGGAGCCGCGCGACCGCCACAGGGGATGCTCCCGGACGCGCTCCAGGCAGGCGCGCAGGCCGATGTCGGGCCAGGGACGCCCCGTCCCGGTGAGGTCGCCGCCGTCCACGGCGTTGAGCAGGCGGAACTCCAGCGGGTCGAGGCCGAGCGCGCGGGCCGCCTCGTCCACGCTCGACTCCAGCGCGAAGAGCGCCTGCGGTACGCCCGGCGCGCGGTACGCGCCCACCGGCGCGCGGTTCGTGAGCACCTCCACCGTCTCGATCCGCACGTGCTCGCAGCGGTACATGCCGCCGATGACGGTCGCGACGATCCCCGCGTGCCCGAAACGGAACACGCCGTTGTCGATGACCGCGCGCACGTCGAGCGCCGACACCCGCCCCTCGGCGTCCACGCCGAGCCGCACGCGGATGCTCGTCTCGGGTGTCGGCGTGGTGGTCAGCATGTCCTCCGTGCGGGACAGCACCATCCGCACGGGCGCGCGGACGTGCAGCGCCGTCGCCGCGACGAGCGCGTCGAGGATGCCGTACTTCGCGCCGAACCCGCCTCCCACGGTCATCGGCACGACCTTCACGTCGCGTTCGCGCAGACCCAGCGCGCCCGCCACCTCCGCCCTCACCACGTACTGCCCCTGCGTGCTGGTGTGGACCGTCACCTCGCCCGGTCGCACGCCCGGCACCGCGACCACCGCGTGCGGCTCCAGGTACGCCTGATGGACGCGGGCGTTGCGGTACGTCCGGTCGATCACGACGTGCGCGCCGCTCAGCGCGCCCTCCACGTCGCCACGCTCGAACACCCGCCGCTCGTCGACGTTCGACGCGGACCCCGAATCGGACGACGACGTCTCCGCCCCGTGCAGACCCGCCTGACTCGACGCCGCCGTGGGCGTCCCGTGCGGCCACACCATCACCTCGTCCGTCTCGGCGCCCTCCAGACTGTCCACGCTGTCGAGCGCCTCGTACTCGACGTCCAGCAGGGCCGCCCCGTCAGACGCGGCCGCCTCGGAGGTCGCCACGACGACCGCGACGGGCTGGCCCGCGAAGACCACCTCGTCGCCCGCGAGGAGCAGGCTGGGTCGGGAATGCGCCACACGGCCCCGGTCGAGGTCGGGGCCGCGCAGGACCGCGGTCACGCCGGGCGCC
>NZ_KI912670.1:0-2139 GCF_000519345.1 Deinococcus pimensis DSM 21231 | reverse complement strand
GGCGCCGCGAGCGCGGCGGCGTCGTCGATCCCCAGGACGCGCGCGTGCGGGTAGGGCGACAGGACCACGCGCGCGTGCAGGAGGCCGGGCAGGGCGAGGTCCGCCGTGAAACGGGCCTGCCCCGTCACCTTCTCGTGGCCTTCGATCAGCTTGCGTCGTCTTCCGAGGTGGGTGGTCGATGTCGATGTCACGGGAACCTCCGGGTTGGGCGTGGATTCGGCTGGGGCGGGTCTCCACACATAACCACAGATTCGGCCCCGGAGGGCGCCGCGAGCAGGCCACGGGCCGCGACGCGGCCGCGCCGAGCCTCAGCGGCGGGTGAACGTCGTGGGAAGCCGCCTCCCACGGGTGCTGGGTACACTACCGCCATGACCGACCTTCCCGAACTGCGGTACGCCCGCGCGTCGAACCTCGCGGACCACTCGAACAACGGCTTCAGCGTCTACCTGTCGGAGGACATGGTCGTCCCGCGCGAGGGAGACGTCGTTTTGCTCGACGGACGCGCCGTGCGCGTGGAGCGGACCTACCCCGACCCCGAGAACGTCGGGACGACCGTCGTCGAGGTCCTGCCGCTGCCCTGAGGACGCCTCCCCGGCGGCGGGGCCGATTCCCAAGGGCGTTCAGCCCCACCGGCGCCGGAACTCACGCTTTCCGGCGAGTCTGGGGCATGAACGACGAACCCGGTGAATCGCGCGTCCGGACGCGCGCGAAGCTCCAGCCTTCAGGCGCGGCCACGGACGACACGGACGCGGGCCGAAGCAGGTCGACGTCGCCGCTCGACCGGGGCAGCCGCCGATGGCACCTGGACGCCCTGCTGAACCTGCGTGAGCCTTCCGGGGCGGCCCGGGGCACGTTCGACGGACTGCCCCGAAACGAGCACCCCATTCTCGGCCACGACGGCGACGTCTGAACGGAGCATCGATGACCACCCATCCTCCCGGCTGCCCCTTCCACACGTCGACCCTCACGCGTCGGGAAGCCGCCCGACCCCGGCAGGGCACCGGGCGGGACGAGCGCGTCGTCGCCGTGCAGGACCACGCCGCCGCCCGCGACGTCCTGCGTTCGGACCACGCGCGGCAGGCGGGGTTCATGTCCGAGCAGGTCGCCGGGCTCGGCGTCGTGCGTCGCCTTCCCGTCCTCTTCGCCGAGGGGGACGAGCACCACGCGATGCGCCGCGACACCGCCCGGTACTTCACGCCCGCGCAGGTCGCGACGTACCGTCCGATGATCGCGCGGCTCGCGGACGACCTCGTCGCGGGGCTCGCACGCCGTGGAGAGGCGAACCTCGACGATCTGAGCCTCGCCCTCGCCGTGGAGGTCGCCTCGCGTGTCGTGGGTCTCACGGACAGCCTCGCGCCCGGTCTCGCACGTCGCGTCGAGGCCTTCGTGGGCCTCGGAGGGGACAGCGAGCCCGGGCGTGCCGCCGCCCCCTCCCGTCGTCGGGCCCTCGCGTCGCAGACGCGGATGCTGCTGTTCCACCTGCTCGACGTCCGCCCCGCCATCCGCGCGCGGCGCCGCGAACGTCGGGACGATCTCGTCAGCCACCTGCTCGACCGCGACTACGGCGAGCTGGACATCCTGATGGAGTGCGTCACCTACGGCACCGCCGGGATGGCCACCACGCGCGAGTTCGTCACGGTCGCGGCCTGGCACCTGCTGCACGACGCCTCGCTGCGCGCCGAGTACGTGCACGGGACCCGCGAGGAGCGGCACGCCATCCTGCACGAGATCCTGCGGCTCGAACCGGTCGTGGGGAAGGTGTACCGCCGCGCGACGAGCGATCTCGTCGTGGACGGGCGCCCCGTGCCGCGCGGCGCCGTCCTCGCCGTGGACGTCGCGGCCGCCAACGTCGATCCGGACGTCGTGGGGGAGGACGCCCACCGCGTCTGTCCGGGCCGTTCCCTTCCACGGGGCGTCCAGGGTCAGGTGCTGTCCTTCGGCGACGGCCACCACCGCTGCCCGGGCGCGTTCCTCGCGATCGAGGAGAGCGACGTGTTCCTGCGCCGCCTGCTGATCCTGCGTGGCCTGCGGATCGTCCGGGAACCCACCGTGACGTACAACGAGCTCATCAAGGGGTACGAGGTGCGCGGGTTCCGCGTCGCGCTCGGTCCCCGCTGAGGCGCGGCTCCCCGCTCAGCG
>NZ_KI912669.1:76547-76799 GCF_000519345.1 Deinococcus pimensis DSM 21231 | reverse complement strand
CGGAGAAGCCGCAGGCGTTGAACCAGCCCGGCGCGCCGGGCATCTCCCCCACGACGGGCCGCCCGTCGGGCGTGAGCTCGTAGTGGCCGAACCAGCTCGCGGCGCGGTCGAGCCTGAGCTCCGCGAACCACGGGAAGCGCGCGAGGGCCACCTCCAGCGTGGGGTCCAGCCACGTCCAGTCGACGCCCCCCTTGAAGCCCGTGTCCCGCGGGTTGGCGAGACCGAAGATGACGCGCCGCCCCTCGGAGCGTG
>NZ_KI912669.1:75785-76447 GCF_000519345.1 Deinococcus pimensis DSM 21231 | reverse complement strand
CGCCCTCCAGCACGGTGACGCGCAGGCCTTCGCGCGCGAGGCGGTAGGCGCAGGCGGCGCCGACGATGCCCGCGCCGATCACGAGGACGTCCGCTCGAAGGGAGGTCATGGGTCCATCATCGCGCCCACGCCCGCCGTCCGTCTTGTCCGCGCCCGCCGCCCGCGCACGGAATTCCGCACAATGGGGCATGCCTGCCCCCCTCGCGAGCCTCCTCGCGCCCGACGTGCTGCTCGACCTGTTCGACGCGCTGCCCGAGACGATGTTCTACGTCAAGGACACCCGGGGCCGCTACGTGACGGTCAACAGGACGATGCTCGACCGCTCGGGCCTCTCGCGCAGGGAGGACGTGCTGAACCGCACCGCCGCCGACCTCTTCCCCGGCGCGCTCGGCGAGAACTACACCCGCGACGACCTGCTCGTCATCGCGCGGGGCGAGGCGATCCGCGACCGGCTGGAGATGTACCATCCGCAGCGCGGGCGCGGCGCGTCCGTGAACGTCGGGTGGTGCCTGACGCACAAGCTGCCCCTGCGGGACCCTTCGGGCGTCGTCGTGGGGCTCGCGGGCGTCTCCCGGGACCTGCCCCGCCCGGACGAGCGCAGCCAGACCTACGCCCAGGTGGCGAGCGTCGCGGCGCGCGTGCGGGCGTCACCGGGGGAGCCG
>NZ_KI912669.1:72786-75685 GCF_000519345.1 Deinococcus pimensis DSM 21231 | reverse complement strand
GGCACCGCCACCACGGCGGCGGCGGGAATGACGTTGAACTTCACGTGACGCTGGAGCGTCACCTTGTACAGGGGCATCGTCACGAGGCCCGCCGCGAGGAGCGCGAGCAGCGGCACGGGCGCGCTCACGGCGAGACCGCCGAGCAGGGGCGCGATGCCGCCGCCACCGTCGAATCGGAAGAACACGGGGTAATTATGCCCGAGGACCACGCCGCCCACCGCGAGCCACGCGAGCTGCGGGTCCACGGCGCGCGCCACGAGCACCGCGAGCGCGCCCTTGAGGATGTCGAGCAGGGACACCGCCACGGCGGGCCCGAGGCCGTACTGCCGGTAGATGCCGCTCCCGCCGGGCGCGTCCACCTCGCGGACGTCGCGGCCCCGCAGGCGCGAGTAGAGGATGCCGAAACTCACGGACCCCAGGAGGTACGCGACGACGAGGACGAGCGCGGCGGACATGAGGACAGTGTAGGGTCCGGGGCGCGCGGCGGGGGCGTCTAGAATGCGGCATGCTCTCACGCGCCGAGATCGAGCGGTACTCCCGTCAGCTGCTCCTGCCCGACTTCGAGGGCGCCGTGGAGCGGCTGCGCGCGGCGCGCGTGCTGGTGGTGGGCGCGGGCGGGCTCGGCACGCCGCTCGTGACGTACCTCGCGGGGGCGGGCGTGGGGCGGCTCACGCTGTGCGACGACGACACGGTGAGCCTCTCGAACCTGCAGCGGCAGGTGCTGTACGCCACGCCCGACGTGGGCCGCGCGAAGACGGAGGTGGCGGCCTCGCGCCTGCAGCAGCTCAACCCGGGCGTGCGCGTGGAGACGCGCGGGGCCGTCACGGCGGACGTCGTGGACGGGCTGGTGTCTGGGCACGACGTGGTGGTGGACGCGTCGGACAACTTCACCACGCGCTACCTGCTCTCCGACGCGTGCGGGCGCGCCGCGCGGCCGCTGGTGTGGGGCGCGGCGGGCGGCTTCGAGGGGATGCTGAGCGTCTTCTCGGAGGGCGTGACGCTGCGCGACGTCTTCCCCGAGCCCGGCGGGGACGACTGCGACACGGTGGGCGTGCTGGGGCCGCTGCTGGGCGTCGTGGCGTCCGCGATGGCGGTGGAGGTGCTCAAGCTGGCGGGCGGCGTGGGCGAGCCGCTGGTGGGCCGGCTCTGGACGTACGACGCGCTCTCCGGGCGCGTTCGGGTGATCCGGCTGCGTTGAGGCCGGGGTGTCATCTGTGACCCATGGCAGATTAAGGCAACGCGCCGGGGCGGTAAGGTCAGGGGGTAGCCCTCATCCTCGCTCATTCACGCGTACACCCTCGCAGGAGGCCCCATGAGACTGACCGCCCTGATCACCCTCGCGCTCGTCGGCAGCGCCCTCGCCAAGCCCGTCGTGGTGGGCAGCAAGCTCGATCCCGAGGCGCAGCTGCTCGGCCAGATGATCATCCTCACGCTGCAGGACGCCGGGATCGAGGTGACGGACCGCACCACCCTCGGCGACACGGGCGTGAACCGCAAGGCCATCCTCGCGGGCGAGATCGACGTGTACCCGGAGTACACCGGCAACGCCGTCTACCTCTTCCCGGACGCGAAGATCGGCGCGAAGGACGCGGGCAACCCCACGAAGATCTACGCGCTCGCCAAACAGCTCGACGCGAAGAACGGCGTGACGTGGCTCAGGCCCGCCAACGCGAACAACACCTGGGTGGTGGCGGTTCCCGAGGCCTTCGCGAAGCAGAACAGGCTCACGTCCCTCGCGGACCTCGCGAAGTTCGTCTCGGGCGGCGGGAAGTTCAAGATCGCCGGGAGCCCCGAGTTCTTCGATCGTCCCGACACGATGCCCGCGTTCGAGAAGGCGTACGGCTTCAAGCTGTCGGCGGCGCAGAAGCTGGTCCTCGCGGGCGCGACGCCCCCGCAGACGCAGCAGGCGGCGGCGCGCGGCACGAACGGGGTGAACGCCGCGATGGCGTACGGCACGGACGGCACCCTCAGCGCGCTGAAGCTCGTGGCGCTCACGGACCCGAGGGGCGCGCAGCCCGTCTATCAGCCCGCCCCGATCATCCGCACGGACACCCTCAAGGCGAACCCGAAGGTGGAGGGGCTGCTGAACAAGGTGTTCGCGAGCCTCGACGGGAAGACGCTGCAGCGCCTCAACGGCGAGATCGCCGTGGACGGGCGCAGCGCGAAGGACGTGGCGCAGGCGTATCTCAAGAGCAAGAAGCTCATCAAGTGAGGCGGCCTCTCCCCCTCCCCGCATGAACGACACCAGGGCCCCCTCGGGCGCGCCCGCCACGGTGTGGCTGGGCGCCCTCGTCATGCTGGCCGGGCTGCTGCTGCCCTGGGTGCAGCTGCGGCCCAACCGGCTCGCGGACGGGGAGTTCCTGCGGCTCGGCGCGCTCGTCTGGGCGGGCGCGGCGCTCGTGGTGGGCGTCCTCTGGGGCGCGCGGTCGCGGCCCGCCCTGAGCGCGGCCCTCGCGAACGTGGCGCTCGCGGGGGGCGTGGCGGTGTTCGGGCTGATGGCGCGCGCGTCGCTGACGGGGCTCGCGCCGAGCGCGCGGGCGGGCGCGGCGGCGGGCGTGTGGATCTGGCTGCTGGGCGCGGGCGTGACGCTGTGGGGCGCGACGTTCGCGCTGCGTGAGGCCCGCGCGCGGGGCGCGACGCTCCTCGCGTGGGCGTGGCTGCCCGTCACGGCCGCGCTGGTCCTCGGGGGCGTGCTGCGCCCGTGGTCCGTGTGGCAGGAGGGCCTCGTGGAGGGCCCCCGCCTCGCGCAGGAACTCGGGACGCACGTGCGGCTCGTCCTCACGGCGCTCGCGCTGGCCGTCGTGATCGGCGCGCCGCTGGCGGTGTGGTCCGCGTTCCGGCCGCGCGTCGCGCTCGTCGTGCTGGGCGTCTCGAACGCCGTGCAGACCCTGCCGAGCCT
>NZ_KI912669.1:71573-72686 GCF_000519345.1 Deinococcus pimensis DSM 21231 | reverse complement strand
CAGCGTGACGCGCAGCGCGCGCACCGCGCCCGGGAAGGTGCCGCGCTGGTGCCGCCCGTCGAGCGGCAGGACGGGCAGCTGCTGCACGACCTCGGGGGTGGGCGGCAGGCCGTCCTCGAGCATGACGAAGCTGAGCTCCACGCGGCCCGTCGTCTCGATGTCCTGCATGACGTTCACGCCCGTGCGGGGCGTCAGCAGGGGGCTGGCGTAGACGGCCGTCGTGACGCCCGGATCGAGGGCGAGCCGCCCCGTGCCCTGCGACGCGAAGTACTCCATCAGGGTGACCTGCCCGAGCGTGCCCTCCACGCGGGTGGGGGCGGTCTCGCCGAGACGGGCGCTCCTGACCTCCACGGGCCGCGCGTCCACGTTGCGCGCCAGCACGAAGAGCCGCGCGGGCCGCGCGAGGCCGTTGAGGTGGTAGGCGAGCAGGCGCGCCTTGCCCTGGACGGTGTCCTGGTAGAGCAGGCCGCTCTGCGCGGGCACCTCGGGCGAGTCGCTGAAGAGCAGCGGGAAGTTCTCGGCGGGCATGGCCTGCGGCGTCACGGTGGGGTAGCGCAGGATGTCGGGGTCGCTGAAGGTGTCGCCGGGCTCGGCGTACTTCAGGGCGTACGTGACGGGCGTGTCCACGGCGGCGCCCTCCACGCGGAGGGTGCGGGTGAAGGGCGCGCTCTGCACGCCGCGCGCGTTCGTGACCTGCAGCGAGACGGTGTACGTGCCGGGCTGGAAGTACGCGTCCTGCCGTCCCGTCCAGCGGCGCGCGGTGATGTCCGCGCCATCCGGGTCGAAGGCGTACTCCGTGAAGACGACGCGCTCGCCGGGCGCGTACACGGTCTTGTCGGTGGAGAAGCGCGCCTGCGGCGCGGCGGGGTTCGTGTCGGGCGCCGCGACGACCGTCACGACGAGCGTGCGCCCGTCGGGGCCGAAGCTGAGGTTCGCGCCGGTGGCGTCCGCGAGGAAACGCACGGAGACGTACGTCTGGCCGTTCACGTTCGCGACGGCGTCCTCGCTGGACACGCCGCCCACGCTGGCGCGCTGGCGGTCGAGGTCGATGGTGGCGCGGCCGAGCCGGACGGTGCCGCCCGTCACGTCGAGCGGCAGGTCGAGCAGCGCGGC
>NZ_KI912669.1:71257-71473 GCF_000519345.1 Deinococcus pimensis DSM 21231 | reverse complement strand
CGTGAAGGGATTGGTGGGGTCCTGCGCGGCGCGTCCTCTCAGCACGGCGAGGGCGACGGCAGGGTTGGCGGGCCGCAGCGGATCGAAGTCGAGGCCCTCACGCGCGGCGCGCTCCAGCGCCCGGGTGGTGCTCTCCAGCGGGGGGTACACGACGCGTTCGCGCAGGCGGGGCGTGTCGCCCTCGGCGTCGTCCACGGTGAAGTTCTCGGGCAGCAC
>NZ_KI912669.1:70668-71157 GCF_000519345.1 Deinococcus pimensis DSM 21231 | reverse complement strand
GCTGCTCGCGCGGCGCGCGGGCACGGCGCGGCCCCAGGGGCAGGACCGCGCTCCGGCGCGGGTGGAGGGTACGTCATGATCGAACTTCGCGGGCTGGAGAAGCGGTACGGGGAGCGGGCGGCCGTGCGGGACCTCAGCCTCGTCTTCCCGGAGGGGCGCCTCACGGCGCTGCTGGGACCGTCGGGCTGCGGCAAGACCACCACGCTGCGCATGATCAACCGCCTCGTGGAGCCCACGCGCGGCGAGGTGCTGCTCGGTGGGCGGGACACGCGGAGCCTGCGCCCCGAGGAACTGCGGCGCGGCATGGGCTACGTCATCCAGCAGGTAGGGCTCTTCCCGCACCTCAGCGTGGCCCGCAACGTCGCGACCGTCCCGGACTTGCTGGGCCGGGACCGCCGCGAGACCTCGCGGCGCGTGGACGAGCTGCTCGACCTCGTGGGTCTCCCGCCGGGCGAGTTCCGCGACAAGCGCCCCTCGGAGCTCTCGGGC
>NZ_KI912669.1:51086-70568 GCF_000519345.1 Deinococcus pimensis DSM 21231 | reverse complement strand
CGAGCCCTTCGGGGCGCTCGATCCCCTCGCGCGCGAGCGGCTGCAGGACGAGTTCCGCGCGCTGCAGCGCCGCCTCGGCAAGACCGTCGTGATGGTCACGCACGACATCGACGAGGCGCTCAGGCTCGCGGATCACGTCGCGCTGATGAATGCGGGACGGCTGGAGCAGTTCGGCACGCCCGACGAGCTGGTCCTCTCGCCCGCCACGCCTTTCGTGGAGCGCTTCTTCGGGGAGGACGCGCGCATCCGCCGCCTGTCGGGCCGCACCGTCCGGGACCTCATGCACGACCGCACGCCGCTGGACGGTCCGGACGTGAGCGCCGACGCGAGCGCCCGCGCGGCGCTCGCGCTGATGCTGCGCGCGGGCCGCGACACGCTCGCCGTGACGGACGCGGGGCGCGTGGTGGGCCGCATCCGCCTCGCGGACCTCGGGCAGACGTGAGAGGTCCGCTGTGAGGAGGGGCCTGCCCGCCCTCCTGTGGGGCGCGCTGCTCGTCGTGGCGGCGTGGCCGGGCGTGCTGCCGCGCCTCCTCGCGGGGCTCGCCGGGGGGCGTTCGCTGGACACGGACGTGCCGCTGTGGCGCCTCACGCTGGATCACCTCGGGCTGGTGCTGCTCGCGGAACTCGTGGTGCTCGCGGTGGGCGTGCCGCTCACGCTGTTCGTGACGCGGCGCGGAAGCCGCGCGTTCCTGGGGCTCACGGAGGCGCTCGTGGGGCTCGGGCAGACCGTCCCGACCCTCGCGATCCTCGCGCTGGCCGTGCCGCTCGTGGGCTTCGGCGTGGCACCCACGCTGCTGGGCCTCGTCGCGTACGGGCTCGTGCCGGTCGTGTCGAACGGCGTGGCGGGCCTGCGCGGCGTGGACGCCGCCTCGCTGGACGCCGCGACGGGCATGGGCATGACGGACGCGCAGCGCCTGTGGCGGGTGGAGGTGCCGCTCGCGCTGCCCGTGTGGCTGGCGGGCCTCCGGACGTCCACGGTGTTCAACGTGGGCACCGCCACCGTGGGCGCGGCGCTCGGCGCGGGCGGGCTGGGCGCGCCCATCATCAACGGGCTGTCGCAGCAGAACACGGCCCTCGTGCTGGAGGGCGCGATCCTGGCGGCGCTCCTCGCGCTCACGCTGGACGCGGTGCTGGGGTGGGTGGCGCGGGAGGTGTGAGAATTTGTCTCCCATATCCACTCCATCCTATTATACTGGTTTCGGTAAACTTTTTATTTGGAGCAGTAAGACATAATGGAAATCGCAAAGTTTGTAGGATTATCTTCGATTATGTTTGGAGTCCTGTGGAGTCCTTGCGTCTTAGCCGCGAGAGACGTTCCAGCAACTTTTACTTGCAAAAGAGCAAAAGGTGGCGCAAACGTTGCCATTCAGGCGACCACACTAGTGAGGTTCCTGAAGGCAGGAGCCACATTAAAGGTTCCCACCTTCCCCGCGGCTTACGGGGAACAGACGCCTGGAAAACCCACAAAGAGGTTATATATATTGGTGCATATACCGCTACCCAAACAGATTAATTTTTTTACTTTTGAAGTAGAAGGTGGCGCTGTCGGATATGAAGACGGCGTTATTGGAACAATAAGCGGCAGAGGTAGTTGTAGCATCTAACCAATACATAGCCAGAACCGCCCCGGAACACCCGCCTGCGGCCCGTGCACCCTTCCCGGTGCCCGGGCCGTTTCCACGTCGTCATGGCCCGGCTCACACACGACCACCACGCCTTCGCGCGCCGGGTGGGATGTGCGGTTTCTCGACGTGCGCGGCCCGCGGATGGGCACACTGAAGACGTCCATGGGCCTCGGCCCGCATTCTCTAGAAATCGACATGAAGTATTCGAATAAACGCCGGGTGGCGCTGGCAGTCCTCGCCATCGCCACATGCCTCCTGATCGCCCTCGCCCCCGCGGGCGCCCAGCAGCGGCTGGAGATCCCGCTCCCGCCAGGGTATCCCTACCCGGGGCAAGGATCGGGCCAAGTTCCTCCTGGCTACCCTAAGACTCCACCTCTGCCGCCCACTGGCCCGCTGCCCGTTCCAAGGTTACCGGTTCCCCAGGGGCCGCCAGGCGGAGCGAGGGACGAATGGGACCTGAGCTTCCAGACCACCTGTCAGATTTCATCACTCGTCGGCACGACGATGATCAGAATCAGAGGTGGCAATCCTGTCCCCGTCACAGGAGGCGAGATGAAGTTCACCGTACCCTGGGCGGGACAGAGCACCGCGCAGCAACCTCACCTGCAGCGCGACATCAGGATAGACAGCGTTCTTCCTGCCGTCACCCCGGCAAACACGGTCGGCGAAGGTAGCGGGTATTTCTTCATCAACAGGGGGTCAGTCCGGGCTAAGACCCGGTTCATCTGCCGTCCCATGTAGCTGCAGCCTCTCCAACCGCGGCCCTCGGTCCTCCCGGACCGGGGCCGTCCTCGTTGGCGGCCCTCGTGCGCTTGTCTACACGTACGCGCCCGCGCTGCCCGAGGATGGAGGAAGCTCCGGTGTCCTGCCGGAGATGTTGATTTCAATCGTTGTTATGAAGACATTGGTTTCGCTTGTCATGAGTGCGGTCGTGGTATGGAGTGCCGCCAATCCCGTGGTCGCCAGATCCAAGAAGGTACCGGTCGTGCTGCCGCCGTTGTCGCCCAAGACGCCAGCGCTCAGAGGAAAGGTAACGACCGATATATCGGCTGATCTGAGGTGCACGATCACCCAGAACGCCATCACCGACATCACGAAATTCCACGTCAAGGCCAACAAGAGCCTGACGTCGAAGGTCGTGACCGGTTCGGGTTCCGCGACCGTCCTGGGGAAAACGGTGCCGGCTCAGCCAGCCCTGGGTGTACGTGCCATCAACCTTGACCGTACGGTGACGATTTCCGGACTGCAAGGGTCCGGTACCGCCTCCGTCGGGGGCACCGTCACCCTGGAGGACGACACCGTCGTTGACTACTACGGCCAGACCGACTGCCGCCGATTCTAATTCTGGGAAGTCATCTTCCTTCCACGACATCAACGGCCCCCGTCCCCCCGGAAGGGGGCCGTCCTCGTTCCGGGCGGGTGTGTCTTTTCCCGGAAGCCCGGGAAGCGTCCACGAGAATGGATGGAGCTCCGGACGTATGCCGGAGATGACCTTTCGAATTGAAATGCGATGATCATCATTTCACGACGTTTGACGTCCACTCTGTTCTCAGGTGCCCTCGTCATGGCCTCCATGTTCCCCGTATCGGCGCAGCACAGAATTCCGGTCACCACGCCGCCCATGCCGAACCTGGCGCCTCTACCGATCTCGCCCACCTGCGTCACGCAGGGGGGCAATACCCACATCAGATTCGACAATTCGGTTCCCAGAACCCAACGTCCGATCAAGCATGGGATGGGCGCCGTCTTCGTTCCCGCGACGGGTTCCACCGGCGTGGTCGTCATCTCGCCCGACAGCAACACGCTGAGTGGGCACGGCGTGGCACCTGGGGCACCCCAACCCGGGAATCGGGCCTACGTGTCGGGAGTCGTGGAGGGACAGCGTGGGCACCGGGCCTTCCTCGGGGACGCGCCCTGCCACCCCGCTCCCGGCGGTTCCCGGTGACGGTCGCCGGTTCGGCAACCGCCGAAGACACGGCATCACCAAATCTCCAGGTAAATAAGAGGGTTTGACGATGAAAAAGTACTTTCTCCCTTGTCTGACAGTTCTGGTGTCAGTTCTACTCTCCGATGCGAATACCGTCCACGCAGAGGACCGTGTGAGAAACGTCAGCGGCAACACGTACTGTCAGAACGGACTTCTCCCCAGGACGACGACGTTCGGGACGAACGTCATCCTGGACCGACGGACGGCGAACGAGCCCAGGGGCCGCGTGACCTACCGCACCCTGAACGGCGTGTCTGCCGACGCCCTCAATCAGAGGGGGGCGGGATACCGGGCCCGTTTCAGGGCGACCGCCGTCGGCAAGGTCCCTCCGGGCACGACCGGCGTGGTCGGTGGGAAAGTGATCCACCCGGACGGGTCGAGGACCTGGCTGGGCGGCCTCTATCAGTGCAGGTAGCCTGACCTGACGGCCCTCGGTCCCACCGGACCGGGGCCGTCCCTTTTGTGCTTCAGGCACATGTGATATCATATTGGTAGCGGCGCGGTATCGCCGCACTGGAGGCACACCCATGAAAGAGCAACGCGCCTTCTCCCTGCCCGGCCCCGTGATGTTCGTGGCCGTCCTCCTCCTCGCGGCCCTCGCGGTGGTCCTGCTGAACACCGACAACGGCGTCCCGGGCATCCTGACGATCGTCGTGGCCGTGTTCGTCATGGCGGGCTTCTTCATCGTCCAGCCCAACAAGGCGGCCGTCATCACCCTCTTCGGGCGCTACGTCGGCACGGAGCGCCGCAACGGCTGGTTCTGGACGAACCCCCTCACGGTCCGCAAGGCGATCTCGCTGCGCATCCGCAACTTCAACAGCGAACGCCTCAAGGTCAACGACCTCAGCGGCAACCCCATCGAGATCGCCGCCGTGATCGTGTGGCGCGTCGTGGACACCGCCCGCGCCTCCTTCGACGTGGAGGACTACGCGAACTTCGTCGCGATCCAGTCCGAGACGGCGCTGCGGCACCTCGCGAGCCGCTTCCCCTACGACGACCACCGCGCCGGGGAGCTGTCGCTGCGCGGCAACGCCGACGAGGTCGCCGAGACGCTCGGCTCGGAGCTCGCGTCGCGGCTCCAGCACGCGGGCGTGGAGGTCCTGGAGGCCCGCCTGTCGCACCTCGCGTACGCGCCCGAGATCGCCGGGGCGATGCTGCAGCGCCAGCAGGCCGCCGCGATCGTCGCGGCGCGCGCCACCATCGTCGCCGGGGCGGTCGGGATGGTCGAGGAGGCGCTCAAGATGATCGGGGAGCAGAACATCGTGCAGCTCGACGAGGAACGCAAGGCGCAGATGGTGTCGAACCTGCTGGTGGTCCTCACGTCGGAACGCGGCACGCAGCCCGTCGTGAACGCGGGGAGCCTGTACTGACGTGCCCGGACGGGCAGCGCCGGAGGGGAGCGTGAATCCTTGAGCCGCACGAAGAAGGCGTTTGCCCTGCGGGTCAGCCCGGACCTGTACGCCGCCCTGGAACGCTGGGCCGCCGACGAGCTGCGGTCCGTGAACGGGCAGATCGAGTACCTCCTCACGGACGCCGCGAGGCGCGCGGGGCGCCTGCCGGACCCCGACGGCAACGTGAAAGAAGCGAGAAGGGCGCCCGGCGACGACGCCGACTAGACTGACCCCAGAGGAGGAGCCACCCATGGACATTCGCGACATCCGCGCTCAGATGCCGGTCAAGAACGGACTCAACGAGGTCATCGGGCAGGTCGTCGACGCCGACGACAACTACCTCGAGGTTCAGCTCGAGAACGGCGACCACGTCTGGGCCCCCGTCAGCCTCATCAACACCGTCGATCCGCGTCACGTGCATCTTTCCGGTTCCGGCGACGACCTCACGAAGCGCTGGCTGAACAAGGACCCCGACGCCTTCAAGGAGGAGATGGTCGACGAGGCCTCCGAGGAGTCCTTCCCCGCGAGCGACCCGCCGTCGTTCAACCCGCAGAAGTCCTGATCCTCGTGTCGTCGAGGGGGAGCCCGCCCGGGCTCCCCTTCTCATTGCAGCTCATTGCAGACACAGAATCCTCAGTTTACGACGAGGTTGGCAAGGTCCGAGTGAGATGCTAGACTTGAGCGGTGATTCCTGAACGAACGCTGAATGACAGTGCTCCGGTTCGGGAAGACGATTCGCAGTTCAACATCCAGTACGGGTAATCCACGCGGCTCAGCATTGCTGAGCCGTTTTTCGTGGGTTGCCCACCTCACGCGGCACCGATTTCGCCGCAGGGTCCAGTTCCATGACAAGGGGTGGCAGAGGATGATGAAGAAATACGCGTACAACCCGGGCGACCGCGTCGTGCTTCCCCCGTACGGTGTCGGCGTGGTCTGCGGCATCAGCAAGCGCCGCGTCGCCGACGACATGCTCGCGTACTACCAGGTGGAGTTCCCCAACAGCACCTCCCGCGCGTTCGTCCCCGTGGACGCCCCCACCGGCGTCGGCCTGCGTCCCGCCCTCACGGGCGCCGACATGCCCGAACTGCTCTCACGCCTGCGCGACGGCCACATGAACCTCCCCCGCCAGTGGGCCGCGCGGCACCGCCGCGTCACCGAGATCCTCGTGAGCGGCGACCCCTACCTGCTCGCCACCCTCGCGTCCGAACTGCGCCGCTGGAACGCCCAGCGCGGCCTGCCCGACCTCGACCGTCAGGCCTACCGCCGCGCCCTCAAGCTGCTGGAGCAGGAAGTCCGCGAGATCAACGGCGGCAACGCCACCGACGTCAGGGCCATCATCGACAGCGCCTGGGGCGAGAACAGCAACTGAGCCCTCAACAGGAAGGAGGCGAAGCAGAAACTGCTTCGCCTCTTCTCTATCTACTCATCGTCGTCGGGGTCCTCCTCGTCATCCCCGAACCCCTCGGGATTATCCGCGAGCCGAGCGCTCATCGTGAGATACGCCGTGGCCGCCTCCGGATCGTAGATAGGCTGGGGTGTCCTCGTCGCCTCGTCGATGGTCCATTTGTGCATCTAAATATTGAATGCCTCAAAGTAACAATCCGAGAGCAAATTCCTATTATTTTCATTCGACGTTTTAAAACTTCTCCATATGATAATTGTTATGGACAACCCCTCAATAGTCACACGATCAAATACCGAACGAACAGAATACCGATCGTCACCATACAAGAAGTCGGCCACCTCCACCCTAAAGGGCGAGGCGACCGACACGCGTACAAAAGCTACGCTCCCCGCAGCTTCTCCAGGATGTCCTCCGGGATGCGCGCCACGCGGTACGACTTGTCGGTGGGCACGTGCTCGGTCGTGCCGGTCGCGAGCAGTTCGTCGCCGCGCCGCAGGACGTAGGAGAACACGAGGCGGCGATTCCTGACCTCCCCCACCGTCGTCTCCAGCGTGAGTTCCTCGTCGTAGCGGGCGGCGCGGCGGTACTGCACGTGCAGGCCGGACAGCATGAGGTAGTAGCCGCGCGCCTCCACCTCCGTGTAGCTCACGCCGAGGGCGCGCATGAGGTCGCTGCGGCCCAGCTCGAACCAGACGGGGTAGTTCGCGTGATGCGCGACGCCCATCTGGTCCGTCTCGGCGTAGCGGACCCGCACGGTCGTGCTGGACGTGACCGTCACAGGCGCGAGGTACCCGCGTCGAAGAATTCCAGCACGGGCGTGCGGCGCAGCTTCACCTGACGCGCCACCTCGCGCTGCAGGTGGCCCTTGGCGTGCTCCAGCGCCGCCATGAGTGGACCCATCTCGCCGAGGGTGCTGAGGTACACGCGGGCGATGCCGTAGTCCGACGTGACGGACACGCGCTCCACCGTCACGATGAGCGGCACGCGCGGGTCGCGCAGCTCCGAGATGGCGTTCGAGAGCACCCGCTGCAGCTGGGATTCGATCTGCGCGGGCTTCATGCGGTCGCTCTGCCCGCGCGGGCCGCGATGACGTCGGCGATGGAGCGCGCCACCTCGTGGATCTCGGTCTCGTCGGGGCCTTCCACCATGACGCGCACGAGGGACTCCGTGCCGCTCGGACGCAGGTTCACGCGGCCACGACCCGCGAGTCGCGCCTCGGCGACGGCGACGGCCGCCGCCACCTCGGGATCGCGCGACACCGCGTGCTTGTCGTTCACGCGGACGTTCACGAGCGTCTGCGGGAACATCACGAGCTCGTCGTGCAGCTGATCGAGGGTCACGCCGACCCTGCGGGCCGCCGCGAGGGTCTGCAGGGCGGTCAGCACGCCGTCCCCGGTGGGGCTCAGGTCGAGGAAGAGGATGTGGCCGCTCTGCTCGCCGCCGAGGTGCAGCGACTCGTTCGTGAGGCGCTCGTGGACGTACCGATCACCGACCTGCGTGCGTTCCAGACGCACGCCCGCCTCGGCCAGCTTCACCTCCAGCGCCATGTTCGCCATGATCGTCGTGACGACCGCCGACTCGCCGCGCGCGCGGGCCGTGAGGAGCAGGATGTGGTCGCCGTGCACGGGATGGCCGCGCGAGTCGACGAAGAGCGCGCGGTCCGCGTCCCCGTCGAAGGCCACGCCGAGGTCGAAGTTCCCGTCGCGGACGATGCGCGACAGCGTGCCGAGGTGCGTGCTGCCGCAGTCGCGGTTGATGTTGCGCCCGTCGGGCGTGGTGTATACCGCGAAGACGTCCGCGCCCGCCCCCTGGAAGACCTTCGGCGCGACGCGGTACGCGGCGCCGTTCGCGCAGTCCATCGCGACGCGCAGACCCGTCAGGTCGGGCGCGCTCGCGAGGAGGTGCTGCACGTACAGGCGTTCCGCCTCGGTGTAGTTCGTGACGCCGCCGAGGTCCACGCCACGCACGGGCGGCAGGTCGGCGGCGGGGTCGATGGCCGCCTCGATCTCGAGTTCGAGCTCGTCGCTGAGCTTCCCGCCGTGCGCGCCGAAGAACTTGATGCCGTTGTCCTCGTACGGATTGTGCGATGCGCTGATCACCACGCCGAGGTCGGCGCGGAGGTAACGCGTGAGGTAGCTGACGCCGGGCGTGGGCAGCACGCCGAGGTGCACGACGTCCACGCCGCGCGACGTGAGGCCCGCCGCGAGGGCGGCCTCGAGCATGTCGCCGCTCTGGCGGGTGTCCTTGCCGATCACGACGGTGGGCCGCGCGTGCGAGCGGCGCAGCACCTCCGCGGTGGCGCAGCCGAGCCGCATCACCCACGAGGCCGTGAGGGGGAACTCGCCGGCGACCGAGCGGACCCCGTCGGTGCCGAAGTACTTGCGTTGGGTCATGTGGGGCATGATATCGCCTAGGCGCCCGCCGTCACCCGGTTCGTCGCGTCGGTGAGAACGGCGCGGACGCTGTCCTCGTCGGGGCCCTCCACGTAGACGCGCACGACGGGTTCCGTGCCGCTGGCGCGCAGCATCGCGAAGCCGCCGTTGCCGAGCAGCAGCTTCACGCCGTCGCGCGTGACGGCGCCCGTGACCCTCACGCCCGCCACGTCCGTCCACGCGGGCGCCGCCGCCATGAGGGCGGCCTTGTCGTAGTGCGCGGGCAGGTGCAGGTCGTTGCGGTCGTAGACGTGCCGGAAGCCGGTGAGGCCCTCGATGTCCGCGAAGAGCTCGTCGAGGCCGCGGCCCGAGCGCGCCACCGCCTCGAGCAGCAGCAGGCTGTTGAGGATGCCGTCGCGTTCGGGCACGTGACCGCGCACGGCGAGCCCGCCGGACTCCTCGCCGCCGATCATCACGGCGAGCTCCGGGTTCGCGTCGCCCTCCAGGAAGGCGTCGGTGATGTACTTGAAGCCGACGGGCGTCTCGGTGACGTCGAGCCCGAGGTGCGCCGCGAGCCGCTCGATGATGCCGGAGCCCGACACGGTCTTCACGACGCGTCCGCGCAGGCCGCGATCGAAGAGGTGGCGGATGAGCACCGCGAAGATCTTGTGGCTGTTGAAGTACCGCCCGCCCGCCGTGACGGCCCCGACGCGGTCGGCGTCGCCGTCGGTGACGCTGCCGAACACGAGGCCGTCCTCGGCGGCGAGGACGTTCGTGAGACTCCCGAGGTTCTGGGGGATCGGTTCGGGGTTCACGCCGTAGAACTGCGGGTGCGGCACGCCGTGCAGGGGGCGCAGTTCCACGGGGAGCTTCGCCTTCTTCACGTAGCCCTCGATCCAGCCGCCGCCCGCGCCGCCCATCGCGTCGTGGTACATGACGCCCCGGTAGCCGCGCAGGGTGTCGAGGTCGAGGACGGCGTCGAGCGCGGCGTAGTACGCGGCGCGCACGTCGAAGGTCTCGATGGTGCCGGGCGTGCCCGCGAGCTCCTCCTCGTCCGCGAGGGCGGCCTCCACCTCCGCGACCATGGCGGGCGTGGCGCTCCCGCCGTACGCGCCCTTGAGCTTGTAGCCGCTGTACTCGGGCGGGTTGTGCGACGCGGTGATCATCACGCCGCCCGCCGCCGAGAAGTGCTTCACGGCGAAGGACAGCGCGGGCGTCGGCAGGTAGGCCTTCGAGAGCAGCACGTGCAGGCCGTGCGCGGCCATGACGTCCGCCGCGACGCGCGCGAAGGCCGGTCCCTGGAAGCGCGTGTCGTACCCGATGACGACGCGCTCGCCGCCCGCCCGGCGCAGCACGCGCGCGTGGGCCGCCGCGACCCGCGCGACGTTCGCGTACGTGAAGTCCTCGGCGATGATGTCCCGCCAGCCGTCCGTTCCGAATTTGATGGGCATGAATGGGTCCTCCGAAATCTCCCAAGGATGGTACCGCAGGCGGGACGGAGGGGCGCTTCAGCGAACGGCCATGACCCGGCGGACCGCTGACCGCTCCCTACAGGCCCGCCGCCCCGAAGGCCGCGCCCACCACCTCGCGCGCCTCCTCCATGACGCGCGCGAGGTGCTCGGGGCCACGAAAGCTCTCCGCGTAGATCTTGTAGACGTCCTCCGTGCCGCTCGGACGCGCCGCGAACCAGGCGTTCTCCGTGGTGACCTTGAGGCCGCCGATGGGCTCGTCGTTGCCGGGCGCGCGGGTGAGGCGGGCCGTGATGGGTTCCCCGGCGAGCTCGGTCGCCGCGACCTGATCGGGCGAGAGGTTCGCGAGAGCCTTCTTCTGCGCGGGCGTGGCGGGCGCGTCCTGACGGCTGTAGGCGCTCGCGCCGTAGCGGGCCTCCAGGTCGCGGTAGTGCTCGCCCGGGGAGCGGCCCGTGCGGGCGGTGATCTCGGCGGCGAGGAGCCCGAGGATGATGCCGTCCTTGTCGGTGCTCCACGCGCCGCCGTCACGGCGCAGGAAGGACGCGCCCGCGCTCTCCTCCCCGCCGAAGCCGAGGGTACCCGCGGATAAACCCGGTACGAAGTACTTGAAGCCCACCGGCACCTCCACGACGCGCCGCCCGAGACCCGCGCCGACCCGGTCGATGATGGCGCTCGACACGAGCGTCTTGCCGACGCCCATCGCGTCGTTCCAGCCCTCGCGGTTCCGGAAGAGGTAGTCGATGCACACGGCGAGGTAGTGGTTGGGGTTCATCAGGCCGTCCTTGGTGACGATGCCGTGACGGTCCGCGTCGGGGTCGTTGCCGAACGCGACGTCGAAGTCGCCGCGCAGTCTCAGCAGGGGCGCCATCGCGTAGGGGCTGGAGCAGTCCATGCGGATCTTGCCGTCGTGATCCACCGTCATGAAGGAGAACGTGGGGTCGATCCGTTCGTTCACGACGGTGAGGTTCAGGCCGAGTCGGTCGCGGACGGCCTCCCAGACGGGCAGGCTGCTGCCGCCCATGGGGTCCGCGCCGATCCGCAGGCCCGACGCGCGGATCACGTCCAGGTCGACGACGCTGGCGAGGTCGTCCACGTACGGCCCGACGAAGTCGTGCTCCCGGGCGTGCGCGCTCCCCAGGGCGTCCGCGAGGTCCACGCGCCGGATGCCGGAGGGGTCGGCGAGCAGTTCGTTCGCGCGGGCCTGCACGGCCCCCGTGACGTCCGTGTCGGCAGGCCCGCCGCTCGGCGGGTTGTACTTGAAGCCGCCGTCCTGCGGGGGGTTGTGGCTGGGCGTGATGACGATGCCGTCGGCCTTCTCGGCGCTCGCGGCGTTATGGGTCAGGATCGCGTGCGACACGAGCGGCGTGGGCGTGTAATCTCGCCCCGTCTGGTAGCGGACCTGCACGCCGTTCGCGACGAGGACCTCCAGGGCGGTCACCCAGGCGGCCTCGCTGAGGGCGTGCGTGTCCATCCCGAGGAACAGGGGTCCGGTGATGCCCGCGCGGGCGCGGTGCTCCGCGACGGCCTGCGAGACGGCGGCGATGTGCGCGTCGTTGAAGGTGCCGCGCGAGCTGGTGCCGCGATGTCCGCTCGTGCCGAAGGAGACGCGCTGCAGCGGATTCTGCGGGTCGGGACGCAGGGCGTAGTAGTCGCTCATGAGGCGGGGGATGTTCGTCAGGAGGCGGGCGGGCGCGGGCTGTCCGGCGAGTTCGCTGGTCATGGGAGCTCCTTCGTGCATGGGTCGTGGGATGAGCGTGAGTGCGCGGCGCGTGGCCGTGCCCCCATCTTTACCGCGTGGAGCGCACGCCGCGCGACCGCGTTCCCTTGATCCTTGCAAGGAAGGAGCGCCCCGCTCTCGCGGGGCGCTCCTTCCTTACGCCGAACGGAACGGGGGATCAGTCGCGCGGGACGACGCGCGTCAGTTCCTCCTCGGTGGCGGTGGTGGTGCTGCCGGGGTTCACGGTGTAGTACGAGAGGCCCATGCTGAGCTTGCCGCTGCCGGTCGTGACGGCGTTCATGACGATGTTGCCGAGCACGAAGTCGCCCGAGTCCATCTGGTTGACCTTGATGGTGATGGTGTGGCCGTCCGCCGAGCGGGTGATGCTGGCGGTCTTGCCGCCGCCGAGGTTCACGCTGCTGCCGCCCGCGATGACGTCCTCGTAGTTGACGGTGCTGAAGATGGAGACGCCGGCGGTGCCGAGGACGTTGTGGCCGAACACGAGCTGCCAGTCGCGCAGCGTGGCGATGCTCGCCATGGACGGCAGCTTCAGGGTGATCACGACGTCACGCGCGGCCGAGGTGCCCTCGTTGAGCTGACGGAAGTTGTACTCGAAGTTGTCGCCGACGCGGAAGGTGTCGGTGAGGCGGTTGTTGAAGAGTTCCTCCGCGATCTGCTGGAAGGGCGTGACGACCGCGTCGTTGCCGTTGCTGGCCTCGCTGTCGTAGAGCTTGCTGTCGAAGGAGATGTCCTCACGGAAGATGTTGATATCCTCGCAGTCGGCGAGGTAGTTGCGGCCGTCGAACACGGGCGACGTGGCGGGGGCCTGCGGGATGGACTCGCCCGTCTCGGGATCGAAGGTCTCGTACTGCGGGGCGAGCGCCGGGAACGGGCCGGGGCGGCCGGGCAGCGCGGAGATGACGGGTCCGGTGAGGACCTGACCGGGCTGGTTGAGGTTCCAGCCGTACAGGTAGACGCAGTTGCGCCGCTCGGGTCCTCCGTTGCCGACGGTCTCGGCGCGCAGGTCCGCGTAGAAGGTGCGGGTCTCGCCGAGGGCGATGTCGGGCAGGCGGATGCCGAAGGTGCCGCGGTCGAAGCGGATGCGGTCGAGTTCGCTGCGGGCGCCCGTGGCGGTCATGCTGTAGAAGCTCGGGTTGGCGAGTCCGCTGCCGAAGGCGTCCACCACGACCGGGTAGAAGAACGTGCCTTCCGCCGCGTACTGGTTGGGGTAGCGGCTCTTGAGGTCCGCGTAGCCCGCCCGCACGATGGGATTGGCCTCCTCGGAGGTGGCGCGGTCGATGTTGCGGACGCTGATCGCGTACGTGGCGGTGTTGTTCGTGAGGATGCTGGAGTCGAGTGCGGTCTTGTCGAGCTGCATCATCGGGCGGACGACGTTGATCTCCAGGGTGTCGCGCGCCTCGGCGCCGTTGGTGGCGTTCGCCTTCGCGAAGTTCTTGACCATGTACGGGTCGGCGTACTCGGTGTTGCCGACGAAGGCGCCCGTGGCGGTCTCGTTGAAGACGGGCGGACGCTCGCCCCAGTAGCCGGTGCCGCCCACGTCGCCGCGCGCCACGTCGGTGTTCCCGTCGCGGTTGTTGTCGTTCCAGGCGTAGCCGGGCTTGTGACGCGGGTAGACGGTGAGGCGGACCGTGACGCTTTGGTTCTGCGCGAGGTCGCCGATGTTGTTGACCTCGATGGCGTGCGTGAGGTCGTCGTACTCGGCGCGGGCGCCCTGACGGCCCACGACGGTGGCGCTGACGAAGCCGAGCTCGGCGGGCAGCACGTCACGCGCGGTGACGTTCTTCGCCGTGGTGGCGCCGGTGTTGCGGACGACGACGTCGTAGGTGTACTGCCGCCCGACCTTCATGCCGGACACGAGTTCCTGCGGGGCGGTGACGTCGTTCGGGTCCCAGGGGTCCTGATCGCCCACGTCGTCGAAGTCGCCGTCGCCGTTGCGGTCGATGCCGTAGCCGGACCACGTGATGACCTGCGGGCCGGTCTTGTCGACCTCCAGGATGGGGGTGGAGTAGTCCACGTCGAACTCGTAGCTCTTGAGCAGGAACTCGTACGTGCTGGGTCCGAAGGTGACCTGGGCGTAGTAGCGGGCGCGGACGCGCACGTCGAGCGGGCCGTTCTTGAACGCGCTCTGCTCCAGGCCGCTGACGGGCCGGACGCTGACACTGCCGTCGGGGTTCGTGACGAGTTCGAGGTTGCCGTCGTCCCCGTCGCCGGTGGAGACGATGTCGTAGGCGACGCGGCCGGGAGCGAGGGTGCCGCCGACGGGCACGGCCGGGCCGGTGGGCTGCTTGGGCTGCACGAGCGTGCGGAAGCTGTTGACGTCGGGCCGGGCGGTCGTGGGGTTGAAGAAGTTGAGGTCGAAGGGCGAGCCGAAGACCTTGCCGACGCGTTGATCGGTGGGCAGGACCTGCTCGGCGCCGCCGTTCGTGCTCGCGCCGAGCAGGAGGTGGGAGATGTTGTAGAAGAACACCTTGAACTCGGCGTTGCTGCTGGTGGTGCTGCCCGCGCCGCCCGAGGCGTTCACGACGAAGCGGACGGGCGGCGCGCCGGTCTGCACGCTGCTGACCGCGTACACGTGGAAGCGCACGATGCCGTTTCCGTCCGCGATGATGGGCTGGTTGTTCATCGCCATGGCGCGCACGCCGCCGGAGGCGCTCGCCGCGCTCGCACCGGCGCCCGCGTGACCGGGGAAGATGCTGACGCTGTCACTGTCGGCGGTGACGGTCACGACCGCGCCGGGCACGGGGTTGCCGGCCGCGTCGCGCGCGACCATCGTGATGTTGATGGGTTCCTCGGTCTGCGAGGCGAGCAGCAGCGCGTCCTTGTTGGGGTTGATCTCGCGCTGGTAGTCGAACGCGGCGTTGAGTTCGTCCGTGAAGGCCTTGTCGTCGGTGGCGTCGCCGTTCCTGTTGAGGTCGGCGCTGATCCCGGCGATCTGCGTGGCGGTGGCGGTGCGGTACGCCAGCACGGCGGTGGCGGTGGCGGCGCCGCCGCAGTCGAGGGTGACGCTGGCGGGCGTGTTGGGCGCGCTGAAGCCGTTCTGGGCCTCACCGCGGATCTGGAAGGTGCCGGCGGGCAGTTTGATCTTGTCGTTGTCGGCGACCTGCATGGACTTGTACACGGTGCCGTTCTGCAGCACGGTGATGTTGGCGGCGGCGACGCCCTGCAGGTCGATGGTGACGGTGGCGCACTCCTCGGGGGCGGGCGTGCCGGGATTCGTGCCGGGGTTGGGGCCCGGGTTGCTGGGGTTGGGGTTCTGCTGGCTGGGGCCGCCCTGCAGGATGGGGGCGGGCTGGGGGGCGCCGCCGCAGGCGGCGAGGATGAGGGCGGACGTGAGGCCCAGGCCGAGCATTCGGGTTCGGTTAAGTTGCATAGTGGTGTGTCTCTCCTGTCTGTGATAGGAAAGGAAATAATGATATGAAGGTCTGGCGAAAGCCACGCGAGCGGCTTTCACGTCGGACGACCATGAGATCATGTCGTGCTCGGCTCCATGCAGGAGTCGGGGGACACGATGATGGCCTCGCTCACGCGCGCTGTCGTCAGCGCACGGAGCCGTGCAGTCTGGGGGGGGGATTGAGCAGGGAGGGGATGAGCTAGAGCACTGCACATGAAACGGTTCATCTCACGCGCATTCGTTTACTCCACTCATCACCTCCCTTTCGGACGCCGAGTTTGCGTCGATCGCTCCAATCGTACGAACACACGACGTACTCATGGTGAGTGAAATAAGTCAAATATGAGTCTAATTCTGCTTCTGCACTGAGAGTTGCGTGAGAACCACGAGAGCCGGTATGAAAATCGCTTAGGACTCCCTCTCATCGCCGTGCAGTTCGCGCAGTTTGCGCCACCGCTCCCGCACGCGCGCCTCCCAGCCCTCCCCCGTCGCCTCGTACAGGGACGTCCCCACCAGCTCGTCCGGCAGGTACGTCTGCGCGAAGCTCCCCTCCGGATCGTCGAAGTAGTACGCGTAGCCGCGCCCGTAGCCCTGCGAGCGCATGAACGACGTCGGCGCGTTGCGCAGGTGCACCGGCACCGCGTGCTGCGCCTCCCCCGCGAGGTCCAGCGCCCGCTTCCACGCCACGTACACGCTGTTCGACTTCGGCGCGAGCGCGAGGTACACCACCGCCTGCGCGAGCGCGAGGTCCCCCTCGGGACTCCCGAGGAACTCCGCCGTCTGCTGCGCCGCCACGCACAGCCGGATCGCCTGCGGGTCCGCGAGGCCCACGTCCTCCACCGCCATGCGCACCACCCGCCGCGCCACGTACATCACGTCCGCGCCGCCCGCGATCATGCGCGCCAGCCAGTACAGCGCCGCGTCCGGATGCGAGCCGCGCACGCTCTTGTGCAGCGCCGAGATGAGGTTGTAGAAGTCCTCGCCGCCCTTGTCCATGCTCGGCAGGTGCCGCCCGAAGGCCTCCGTCACCACCTCCGGCGTGACCGTGGCCTCCAGCGACGTCGCGATCTCCAGCGTTCCCAGCGCGCGCCGCGCGTCCCCGTCCGCGAGCCGCGCGAGCAGGTCCAGCGCCTCCTCGGTCACCGTCACGCCCGTGAGGCCGCGCGGGTCCGTCAAGGCCCGCACGAGGAGCGCCCGCACGTCCTCTCGCGAGAGCGGTTCGAGCACCAGCGTCCGCGACCGCGACCGCAGCGCCGGGTTCACCTCGAAGCTCGGGTTCTCCGTCGTCGCGCCGATGAGGGTCAGCAGGCCGCGCTCCACGTGCGGCAGCAGCGCGTCCTGCTGCGCCTTGTTGAAGCGGTGGATCTCGTCGAGGAAGAGGATCGTGCGCTCCCCGCGCCCCTGACGGCGCTCGGCCTCCTCCACCGCCGCGCGCACGTCCTTCACGCCCGCCGTCACCGCCGACAGCTGGATGAAGTGCGCCCGCACGTACGACGCGACGAGCCGCGCCAGCGTCGTCTTGCCCACCCCCGGCGGGCCCCACAGGATCAGGGAGCCGAGCCGACCGCTCTCCAGCATGCGGCGCAGCGGACGCCCCGGCCCCAGCAGGTGCTGCTGACCGGCGACCTCGTCGAGGGTGCGGGGCCTCAGCCGTTCCGCGAGCGGCGCGGGCGGATCGAACAGGGTCATGGAAGGAAGTCTAGCGTGGGGTCCGGACAGGCCGCGCTGAGCTCACCTTGGGGAGGGGTAAGATCCCTCCATGGACCTCACCGAACGCTACGTCCGCATCGCCCACTTCCTGGAGGCCCACACGCACGGCTACATCGACGGGTACTTCGGTCCCGCCGAGTGGGCCACTCCCGAGCACCGCGAGGCCCACATGCTCGCGGAGGACGTCGCGCAGCTCGAAGCGCAGGTTCGCGAGCTCCCCGACGGGGGGCGCCGCCGCTTCCTGGAGGCGCAGGCCCGCGCCATGCGCACCAGCGTGCGGCTCCTGTCGGGCGAGGAGGTGCCGTACGCCGAGGAGGTGCGCGGCCTCTACGACATCGACCCCGTGCGCGGCGACGAGGCGGAGTTCGACGCGGCCCTCACGCGCCTGCGGGACCTGCTGCCCGGCCACGGCGACGACCTCGTGGCGCGCGAGACACCCCTGCGCGAGGCCGCCGAGGTGAAGCCCGAACGCCTGCAGGCCGTCCTCGACGTGATCGTGCCCGAGCTGCGCGCCCGCACCGGGCGGCTCTACGGACTGCCCGACAATGAGGGCTTCGACGTGCGGCTCGTCACGAACGAACCCTGGAGCGGCTACAACTGGCCGCTCGGGAACCGCCGCTCGCGCGTGGACGTCAACACGGACCTGCCCGTGCTGCTCAGCGGCCTCCCGGACCTCATGACGCACGAGGGCTACCCCGGCCACCACACCGAGCACGCCTGGAAGGAGGCGCTCCTCGCCGAGGAGGAGGGCCGCCTGGAGCACACGATCCTGCTGATCAACGCGCCCGAGTGCGTCGTGAGCGAGGGCATCGCGACCGTCGCGCGCGAGATGGTCATGACGGACGCGGAGCTGCGCGACCTCGTCGGCGGGGAGCTCGCGCGCGTTGCGGGCGTGGACGCGGACGCCGCGCTCGCCCTGCTCGACGTGGCGGAGGCCAAGAAGGCGCTCTCGCGCGTGAACGGTAACGCCGCCCTGCTGCTGCACGAGGCGGGCCGACCCGACGAGGAGGTCGTGGAGTACCTGCGGCACTACGGGCTGCGCAGCGACGCGCAGGCCCGCAAGAGCCTGGAGTTCCTGCGTCACCCCAACTTCCGCTCGTACACCTTCACGTACACGGCGGGCGCGGACCTGCTGCGGCCCCTCCTGAAGGGCGAGGACCGCCACGACGTGTTCCGCCGCCTCCTCACCGAGCCCCTCACGCCCGGCGAGATTCGCGGTCTCGTCACGGAACGCGCCGCCTCCGGGGCGTAGCCTGACCGCGTGACCACATCCGCCGCCACCACGCTGGACCTCGGGTACTCCTTCTGCCCGAACGACACGTTCATCTTCTACGCGCTCACCTTCGGACGGGTGCCGTCGCCCCTGCCCGTGCGGGAGGTGCTGGAGGACGTCGAGACGCTCAACGGCTGGGCGCGCGAGGCGAGGCTGCCCATCACCAAGATCAGCTGGCGCGCGTACTTCGACGTGCAGGACCGCTACGTCGCGCTGCGCTCCGGCGGCGCGCTCGGACGCGGCGTCGGTCCCCTGATCGTCACGCGCGGCGACGTCGACGACCTCGCCGGGAAGGTCGTCGCGTCGCCCGGCGCGCTCACCACCGCCGAACTGCTGCTGCGCGCCCGCCACCCCGACGTGCGGGTCGTGCGGATGCGCTACGACGAGGTGATGCCCGCCGTCGTGGAGGGCCGCGCCGACGCGGGCCTCATCATCCACGAGTCGCGCTTCACGTACCACCAGCACGGCCTGAGCCGCTTCGTGGACCTCGGCGCGTGGTGGGAGTCGGAGACGGGCCTGCCCCTCCCGCTCGGCGCGATCCTCGTGCGGCGCGACCTCCCTCGCGGCACGCAGCTCGCGCTCCAGGACGCGGTGCGCGCCAGCCTGGAGTACGCCCGCGCCCACCCGGACGAGCCGCGCGACTACATCCGCCGTCACGCGCTGGAGATGAGCGACGAGGTGATGCAGGCCCACATCGACCTGTACGTCAACGACTTCAGCCTCGACGTGGGCGAGGAGGGCGAGGAGGCCGTGCGGGCACTGCGCGAGCGCGCCGAGCGCGCGGGCGTGGTGCTCCCGTCCGACCTGCCGCTGTTCGTGTCCTGAGGACCGACCGCGAAGGAGACGCGCCCCTTCCAGGGAGGCGCGTCTCCTTCGCGGTCCGGGCCTTCGGGCCTGGGGCGTCCAGCGTCCGTGTTCGTCAGGACATTCTCGCGTGCGCGTCCAGCAGCATCCGCTCGGTCTCCTCCCAGCCCACGCAGGCGTCCGTGACGCTCACGCCGCGCCGCAGGGTCCCGCCGAGGGCCTGCTTCCCCTCCGCGAGGTTGCTCTCGATCATCACGCCGCGCACGAGTCGCGAGCCGCGCGCGCGGCCCTCCACGACGTCCGCGAGGACGCCCGCC
>NZ_KI912669.1:50639-50986 GCF_000519345.1 Deinococcus pimensis DSM 21231 | reverse complement strand
GCGGTGCGTGCGCGGCGAGCACGGCGTCCACGGCGACGCGGACGTTGCCGTCCGTGCTGTCTTGAAGCCGACGGGCAGGTCGAGGCCGCTCGCGAGGGCGCGGTGCGTCTGCGATTCGGTCGTGCGGGCGCCCACGGCGGCCCAGGAGAGCAGGTCGTCCAGGTAGGGCGTGGCGAGCGGTTCGAGCACCTCCGTCGCGACGGGCAGACCCATGGAGAGGACGCCGCGCATGAGGGCGCGGGTGCGGCGCAGGCCCCCTTCGAGGTCGAAGCCGCCGTCCCGGTCGGGGTCGAGGAGGAAGCCGCGCCAGCCGACGGTGGTGCGGGGCTTGTCGACGTAGACGCGCA
>NZ_KI912669.1:48862-50539 GCF_000519345.1 Deinococcus pimensis DSM 21231 | reverse complement strand
CGGCATCGTCATGGTCGTCTGCGACCCGCTCGTCCCGTACGTGGGCGTGACGGCCGCGCCCGCGAGCGTCACGCCCGTCACGCTCGACTGGGTCACCCCGACGGGGAGCGTGTCCAGGACGCTCACGCTCTGCGCGGCGCTGGGGCCGTTGTTCGTCACGGTGACCGTGTACGTGAGCGCGTCACCCGCGTAGACGGTGCCCGAGGGGCTGGTGAGCGTCTTGACGATGCTCAGGTCCGCCTTGGCGGCGACGGTGGTCGAAACGCTGCTGCTGTTGTTGGCGCTCACGAGGTCCGCCGTGGCCGACGACACGCTCGCGGTGTTGGTGATGCTGCCGCCCGCGACGGGCGCGGTGATCACGACGGTGTAGACGAGGTTGTTCGCGCTGCCCGTCGCGAGGCTCGACACGCCCGGCATCGTCATGACGGTCTGACCGCCCGCGTTCGTCGAGTACGTGGGCGTGATCGTGGTCGTGCCGAGCTTCACGCTCACCACGTTCACCTGCGTGGCGCCCGCCGGGAGCGTGTCCGTCACGAGGACGGTCTGCGCGGTGCTGGGCCCCGCGTTTGACGCCGTGAGGGTGTAGGTGAGCTGGTCACCGGCGTAGATCGTTCCGGAGGTGGGGCTGGTGAGCACCTTCGTCACGCTCAGGTCCGCCTTCGCGGCGACGGTGGTCGAAACGCTGCTGCTGTTGTTGGTGGTGACGAGGTCCGCCGTGGCCGACGACGCGCTCGCGGTGTTGGTGATGCTGCCGCCCGCGCTCGGAGCGGTGATCACGACGGTGTACGTCAGGCTGGCGCCGCTGTTGAGCGTGGTCACCGTCGGCATCGTCAGGGTCGTCTGCGACCCGCTCGTCCCGTATACCGGCGTGACGGGCGCGCCCGAGAGCGTCACGCTCGCCTGGGTCACGCCCACGGGCAGCGTGTCCAGGACGCTCACGCTCTGTGCGGCGCTGGGGCCGTTGTTGCTGACCGTGACCGTGTAGGTGAGCTGGTCACCCGCGTAGATCGTCGCTGAGGTGGGGCTGGTCAGCACCTTCGTCACGCTCAGGTCGGCCCTCGGGGTGATGGTGGTGCCCACGCTGCTCGTGTTGGGCGTGGTGGGATCGAACGTCGTGGTCGTCGCGCTCGCGGTGTTGGTGATGCTGCCGCCCGCAGCGGGCGCGGTCACGGTGATGGTGTACACCAGGCTCGCACCGCTGTTGAGCGTGGTCACCGTCGGCATCGTCATGGTCGTCTGCGACCCGCTCGTCCCGTACACCGGCGTGACGGCCACGCCGCCCAGCGTCACGCTCCCCTGCGCTATTCCCACGGGCAGGGTGTCCGTGACGCTCACGCTCTGCGCGGCGCTGGGGCCGTTGTTCGTCACGGTGACCGTGTACGTGAGCGCGTTACCCGCGTAGACGGTGCCCGAGGGGTTCGTGAGCGTCTTGACGACACTCAGGTCGGCCTTGGGGGTGATGGTGGTGCCCACGCTGCTCGTGTTGTTGCCGCTCACGAGGTCCGCCGTGGCCGACGACACGCTCGCGGTGTTGGTGACGGAGGTGGAGGCGTTCACGCTCGGCGCGGTCACCGTGACGGTGTACGTCAGGCTGGCGCCGCTGTTGAGCGTGGTCACCGTCGGCATCGTCATGGTCGTCTGCGACCCGCTCGTCCCGTACGTGGGCGTGACGGCCAC
>NZ_KI912669.1:26712-48762 GCF_000519345.1 Deinococcus pimensis DSM 21231 | reverse complement strand
CGACGGTGCGGGCGGCGGCGTGGTCGAGCGGGAGGTCGCGGCGCAGGTCGCCGGGGCCGGGCAGGGGGCGGGCGACGGTGTCCTTCGTGACGAGAAGCGCGGGTGCGGTCATGTCGAACCTCAGTTCCTGAGCGTGGGGCTTAAAAGAACTTCGCCCGGACGGTGGGTCCGGGCGAAGGAGCGTTGGAACGCTACACGTGCACTTACCCGGAGGTCGGGGGAAACCACCAGATAAAGGAATAGCGGGCGCTCGTGTTCATCTGCACTCAGGTGTATCACGTCCGGAGGGCGACCGTGCAAATTTGTCTAGACGACCTCGCTCAGTGGGTGGCGGCCCACTCGGCGTGCGGCACGGCCTCTCCCCCCTCCACCTGCACGTCCGTGACCTGATAGCGGTCGTCGAAGCGCACCGTCACCGTGCCCCGGTCGAAGTGCTCCGCCGACACGAACTCCTTGCGGAAGATGAACCCGCCCCCGTCCGCCGCGCCGATGTGCGCGCTCTTCGTGAAGCGCAGCTCCACCGTGTCCCCGTAACGGCGCGTCCTGAGCCGCACCCGGAAGGTATTCGGATCGTCCTGCCGCACGAACGGATTCGCGGGCACCTTCTTGCGCCGGAAGAACATGCGAACAGCGTAGCGCGCGCGGCGATCAGCGGTCAGCGGTCAGTGAACCGCGTCCTGACCGCCGACGACTGACGGCTGACCCCTCACACGCCCGGGTCCCGGATCAGTTCCGCGAGCAGCCGCACGTGCCGGGGCCACACGTCGAGGCGCACGTGCTCGTGGTCCGCGTGCGCGCCGTCCCCCGGGGCGCCCAGCCCGTCGAGCGTCGGGACGAGGGGCGCCGTGAAGTTCCCGTCCGAGCCGCCGCCCAGGAAGGCGTCCGACACCTCGAAGCCCAGCTCCCGCGCCGCCCCCTGCGCGCGCGTGTACAGGGCCGCCGTGCTGGGCGTACGCTAGAAGGGCGGGCGGTTGAGGCCCCTGCCGATCTCCAGCCGCACGCGCGGGTCCCGCGGGCGCAGCGCCGCCACGCCCGTGTGGAGCCGCTCCGACTACGCGACGGTGGAGACGCGCACGTCCGTCCAGAACTCCGTGAGGGCGGGCACCACGTTGATCGCGCCGCCCCCGGTGACGCGGCCCGTGCTGAGCGTGGTGCCCGCCGCCGGGTTCGCGAGCGCCTTGATGGCGAACAGGGTCCGCGCGGCCTCCGAGACGGCGCTCGCGCCCTGCTCGGGCGCGTTGCCCGCGTGCGACGACACGCCGTGCACGCGCACGTGGTACATCCCGACGCCCTTGCGGCCCGTCTTGAGGGCGTGCGAGTCCGCGACGGGCGGCTCGATCACGAGCACCGCCCGCGCGAGGCGCGCGGCGGCCTCGATGTGGTCCCGCGAGGACAGCGAGCCCGTCTCCTCGTCCGGGGTGAGCAGCAGCTCCACCGGGTGCGCCAGGCTTCCCGCCAGGGCGCGCAGCGCGTGCACCGCGCCCACGACGCCGCCCTTCATGTCGTACGTGCCGGGGCCGTACGCGCGGTCGCCGTCCACCCGGAAAGGCATCCGCGCGAGCGTCCCGTGCGGCCAGACGGTGTCCGTGTGCGCGAGGATCAGCACGGGCCGTCCCTCGCCGCCGAGCCGCAGGCGGCGCGTGCCGCCGGGAAGGCGCTCCACGCTCGCGCCGAGTTCCGTGAGCCAGCCCTCCACGACGTCCATCACGCGCTCGCAGGCGGGCAGGTCGTCGGAGGGCGACTCGATCGTGACGAGGGTTTCGAGGTCGCGCAGCAGATGGGACAGGGAAACGTCGATGCCGGGCATGGCGCCCACTGTACCAGTCCCGCGCTCCCTCTCAGTCCGTCGGGAGGCCCGCCGGGGCCGCCTGCCTCGCCTCGCGCTGGAGTTCGGAGAGGCGCGACAGGCAGCGGCTGTACTTCTTCGCGTACGCGCCGTGACGGTACGTGTCCGGGAAGAGCGTGCCGAGCGGCGCGCCCGTCACGGCGACGCTCACGCCGAGGTCGTAGGCCTTGTCGACGAAGTGCACGAAGCGCAGCGCGACGTTCTGGTCCTCCATGGGCGTCACGTCCCGCACGCCCACCGCCCGGACGCCCGCGAGGAGCTTCCCGAAGCGTGCGGGGTGCACGTTGAGGAGGTGACGGTTGAGCGCGCGGTGCTCCAGGTCCGCGAGGGTCGCCTCAGGCTGCGCGGCGCGCCACGCGGCGAACTCTTCCGGCGTGAGGGGCGCGGCGGGCGCGCTTCCCCGCGCGCGGAAGTCCGGGCCGTCCACGCGCAGGGTGGAGAAGCGGTCCGCGATGGCCGTGATCTGCCGCTGGAAGTCCGAGGCGTTGAAGCGGCCCTGCCCCAGCGCGCCGGGCTCCGTGTTGGACGTCGTGACGACGTGCGTGCCGCCCGGCATGACCTGCGCGAGGAAGGTGTTGAGCATGTGCGTGTTGCCGGGATCGTCGAGTTCGAACTCGTCCACGGCGAGCAGGCGGTAGCCCGAGAAGGCCCGCGCGGCCTCCACCATGCCGAGCGCGCCGATGGTGTACAGAAGTTCCTGGAAGCTCAGGAACGCCTTCGGCCCGCCCCGGAAGGCGTAGAAGGTGGAGGCGAGCAGGTGCGTCTTGCCGACGCCGAACCCCCCGTCGAGGTACCAGCCCTCCCCCTGCGGCTTCCCGCGTGTGAAGAGACGCAGCTTCGGTACGGGCCTGGAAGCGCGCTCCGCGAACGCGGCGAGGGCCGTCCGCGCCGCCTCCTGCGACGGGAAGTCCGGGTTGGGCAGGTAGTTCGCGAAGCTCACGTCCGCGAAGCGCGGGCTCGGCACGAACGACGCGAGCAGATCCTGCGGCGTGACCGTGGGGTGACGGCGGGTGAGGTCGATCACGGGCGCGGGTCCATCAGCGGTGCACGTCCAGCTCGACCTTGTAGTTGCCGCGCCGCGTCTCGTTCACGACGCGCTTGAAGTCCACCCGCCCGAGGCCCTCCGCGCTGAGGCTGTCGCCCTCGCGGACCTCGCTCGACGCGCGCGCCACCTGCCCGTTGATGCGGACCTTGCCCGCCTCCACGCCCTGCTGGAAGTACGCGCGCGACACGCCGAAGCCCTTGGCGCCCACGACGTCCACGCGCAGGCTCGGCACGACCACCTCGCGGGTGCGGGCGGCGCGGCCGGTGGTCTCCCCGACCTCCTCGACGTCCACCTCGGTCCCGCCGAGGTCCGCGAGGTCCAGCAGGCGCGCGGTGGCCTTGCCGGTCGTGGCGATCAGGTACGCGCCGCGGTCCTCGCGGACGTCGCCGAGCTGGTCCTCCGGGAGCTCCAGCCGCTTCAGGGCCACCTTGAGGTCCTGCTCGTCGAAGTCGGGGCCGAACTCGCCGGAGAGGCGCAGCACCTTCACGCCGGAGTCCACGCCGGGGATGTGCGCGGGGTACAGGGTGAGCAGCACGCGCCGCGCGTCCGGGAAGCCCCCGGCGATGACGTGACGGACCTCGTCGTCGGCGAGGAGGCGGCGGTCGAGGGTGTCGGCGTCCACGAAGCCCGTCCGCACGACGCGCCCCCCGCGCGCCTGCGCCACGAGCGTGGAGAGTGGTTTCGTCATGCGGGCAGGATAGCGCGGGGACTCCGCGCGCGCGCTCCCGCGCCTTCGCCTACACTGTCCTCATGCTCATCAGTGACCCGCTCGGCGTCGTCGGCGCCCCCCTGGAGACGCTGGCCGAACTGCGCGCCGCCGTCGGTGACCGCTCCCTCGCGGGGGGCACGCTCGTGCTCGTCACGGACCGTCAGGGGGAGCGCGGCCGTGGCGCGTACGGGGCCCTGCTGTGGGTGGACGCGCAGCTCTGGCTGACCGTCGCGTCCTTCGGGCCGCGCTTCGGGGAGGATGGCGCGCGCGCACTCTCGGACCTCGTGCGCTGGGCGGGCGAGGGCGGGATCACCGCGATCCGTGAGACGGTCGTGCCCGTTCCCCAGTTCAACCGGGTGCTGCGCGAGCCCGACGAGGCGGAACTGCGCGCCGTGATCGCCGCGTCCAACCCGTCCGACGCGGGCATCTACGTCGGCTGAGCGCGCCCTCGTTTCGCGCTGTCGCGGCAGCGGTCCGAGCAGTACCGCACGTTCTCCCAGTCGCGCGCCCACTTGCGCCGCCACGTGAACGGACGCCCGCAGGCCACGCAGACCTTGCTGGGCCGCTCGCCCGGCGGGCGGCCGCCGCCCATCGTGCGATCCTGCGTTCGTCGACTCATGCCCTCACGTTAACGCGGTCACGGTGAGCTCACCGTGACCGCGAAGGACAAAAGGAGGTCCCGTCCGGGGACCGGACGCGCTTGGAGGTCGGGGGGGTGACGGCGCGCTCGGTTCGGACGGGTTGGAAGGGGGACGGAACCCCGGTCCCCGGACGGGACCCGCATTGACCGCGGTGCGGCGCGATCAATGTGCCCTCAGGGTACAGTCCGGACTGTCACAGGAATCTTTCAGACGAAAGGAGCGGCCCGGGACTCACCCGGGCCTCTCCTCTCACGCTACGCCTAGCGGACGGTGGTCTGGAAGCACATCCGGCCCCGGCTTCCGGCGTTGCCCGCGCCGGGCACGGTGATCGTCCCGAGGCGCACGCTGACGGTCGTCGCGTCGTAGTACCCGGCGTCGTCCTGGTTGTTCGACGCGTTCAGCTTCACGTTCGTGAGCGCCTGACCGTCGGCGGGAATGGTCCCGGACGTGCCGAGCGCGAGGAGGGTTCCGCTCGCGTCCGACCGCTGCCACAGGATGCCGAGGCCCGTCCCGTAGGCGTCCGGGAGGAAGGTCAGCAGGCTCGCGAGCGGATCGGCGAGGAGGAAGCCGGAGGCGGGCCCGCCCGTGTTCGAGTACGTGATGCAGTACTCCATCACGTCGCCGGAGCGGATCGGTACCAGCGGGTTGCCGCTCGCGTTCGACGTGTCGGAGAACGCACCGTTCGCAGGGAAGTTCTGCGTGACGTTGCGGACGGTCTTGACGAGCGACACGACCGCGGCCGTGCTGCCCACCGTGACGGGCGCGTCGGAGGCGCTGTTGTTCGTGGTGTCGAGATCGGCGACGCCGGCGGGCACGGAGATCGTGGCGGTGTTGCGGATGACCGTACCCGCCGCGCCGCTCACGGTGACCCGGACGGTGATCCTGGCCGTCGCGCCGCTGGTCAGGTTGAGGGGCAGGGCGAGCGTGCGCGTCGCGGACGTGTAGGTGGACGCGCCGCACGTCCCGGTGCCGGTGACCACGCAGGTCACGTCTCCGGCGGCGTTGGCGAAGGTGAGTCCGGCGGGCAGGACGTCCGTGACGGACGCGCCCGTCACGGCGCTCGGCCCGTTGTTGACGACGTCGATGGTGTAGGTCACGACCGTGTTGACGTTGAAGACGCCGGGCGTGTGGGACTTGGAGGTCACGGCGAGGTCGGCCTTGGGGGTGATGGTGGTGCCCACGCTGCTCGTGTTGTTGCCGCTCACGAGGTCCGCCGTGGCCGACGACACGCTCGCGGTGTTGGTGACGGAGGTGGAGGCGTTCACGCTCGGCGCGGTCACCGTGACGGTGTACGTCAGGCTGGCGCCGCTGTTGAGCGTGGTCACCGTCGGCATCGTCATGGTCGTCTGCGACCCGCTCGTCCCGTACGTGGGCGTGACGGCCGCGCCCGCGAGCGTCACGCCCGTCACGCTCGACTGGGTCACCCCGACGGGGAGCGTGTCCAGGACGCTCACGCTCTGCGCGGCGCTGGGGCCGTTGTTCGTCACGGTGACCGTGTACGTGAGCGCGTCACCCGCGTAGACGGTGCCCGAGGGGCTGGTGAGCGTCTTGACGATGCTCAGGTCCGCCTTGGCGGCGACGGTGGTCGAAACGCTGCTGCTGTTGTTGGCGGTGTTCGTGTCCGGCGTGGTGGTGCTCGCGGAGGCCGAGTTCACGATGCTCGCGGGCGTGCCCGGCGCGGTCACGGTGACGGTGTACACCAGGCTGGCGCCGCTGTTGAGCGTGCCCGCGTTGGGCATCGTCATAGTCGTCTGCGCGCCGCTCGTCGTGTAGGTCGGCGTGATCGCCGCGCCGCCCAGCGTCACGCTCGTCACGCTGGCCTGGGTCATGCTCGCCGGGAGGGCGTCCGTGACGCTCACGCTCTGTGCGGCGCTGGGGCCGTTGTTCGTGACCGTGACCGTGTACGTGAGCGCGTCGCCGACGTACACGGGCCCGGTGGGGCTCGTGAGCACCTTCGTCACGCTCAGGTCCGCCCTCGGGTTGACGGTCGAGACGACGTTGCTGGTGTTAGGGGTGGTGGGATCGTATGTCGCGGACGTGACGCTCGCGCTGTTCGTGACCGAACCGGCCACGCTCACGGTGGGCGCGGTGATCACGACGGTGTAGACGAGGTTGTTCGCGCTGCCCGTCGCGAGGCTCGACACGCCCGGCATCGTCATGACGGTCTGACCGCCCGCGTTCGTCGAGTACGTGGGCGTGATCGTGGTCACGCCGAGCTTCACGCTCACCACGTTCGCCTGAGTGGCGCCCACAGGCAGCGTGTCCGTCACGGCGACGGTCTGTGCGGCGCTCGGTCCCGCGTTGGACGCTGTGAGGGTGTACGTCAGCTGGTCTCCGGAGTAGATCGTCCCGGACGTGGGGCTGGTGAGCGTCTTGACGATGCCCAGGTCCGCCTTCGGGTTGACGGTCGTGGTGACGCTGCTGGTGTCGTTGGTGGGGTTGGCGTCCCCGGTGCTGCCCGCGACGCTCGCGGTGTTGGTGATGCTGCCGCCCGCGCTCGGCGCGGTCGCCGTGATGGTGTAGACGAGGTTGTTCGCGCTGCCCGTCGCGAGGGTCTGGACGGTCGGCATGGTCATGACGGTCTGGCCGCTCGCGTTCGTCGTGTAGGTGGGCGTGATCGTGGTGGTGGTGTTCAGCTTGACGCCCGTCACGTTCGCCTGCGTCATCCCGGCGGGCAGGACGTCCGTCACGGCGACGTTCGTCGCGGCGTTCGGGCCCGCGTTGTTCACCGTGAGGGTGTACGTGAGCGTGTCGCCGACGTACACGGGGCCCGCCGGGCTCGTGAGGGCCTTCGTCACGCCGAGGTCCGCGCGGGGCGCGGTGTTCACGGTCGCGGAGGCCGTGCCGATGTTGAAGGAGTACACGGAGGCGGACGCGGTGTTGGTGTACACGCCGACGTTGCTGGGCACCGTGACGGTGTACTGCAGGACAAGGCTGCCTCCCGGCGCGACCTGGTAGGACGTGGACGTCAGGGGCCGGAACACCAGGAGCGGCTGGGTGGAGCTCGACGTGTTCGCCGTGGGCATGACCATCGAGTTCGAGGCGTTGACGGCGCTGGTCCCCGTGACGTTCCCATAGATGACGGACGCGGGGCTGGTGGGAAGCGTGTCGGTGATCTTCGTGAGGATCGCCGGGTACGTCGGGGAGGTGTTCTTGATGGTCACCGTGTAGGTGATGATGCCGCCGCCGGGCGCGGAGACGTTCGTGCCGCTGCTCGCGCTCACGCCGGTCGTCCCGCTGTAGGACGCCGTCTTGGTGATGGTGAAGGCGTTGGTGGCCTGGTCGAACTTGAAGTACGTGCCGCCGGTGACGCCGTCGCTCATGAGGTACTTGATCTGGGTGCCGCTGCCCGAGTACGAGTACGGCGTGGCCTTCACCTGCGTCTGACCCGCGGGGATGTTGCAGATGCCGGTGTAGAGGAAGTCGTACTGCACCACGACCTGGTTGTTCTGACCGCCGCCGGAGCCCACGCCGGTGAAGTACAGGCTGTCCGTCACGCCCTGCGTCACCCCGGCGACGTTGGTGACGCTCGTGATCCTCGTGGAGACCAGCTGGAGGCAGGAGGCGTCGAAGTCGAGGTTGCCGGCGGGCTCGAACATCGCCTCGTTGTTCGAGCCGATGTTGCCGACCTTGAAGGTCACCTCCCGGGAGATGAGCTGACCGACGACGGCGCCCGCGACGTCCACGATGAGTCGCGGGTCGCCGCCCGCGCTCGCGCTGATCATCGTGTCGACCGTGTAGGTGCTGCCGCCCGTCGCGACGACGGTGCCCGTGATGTCGTTGGCTACGGTGACGTTGAGGTCGGCGGTGGCGCCGTTCGTGCAGGGGAACGTGACGTACCAGAACAGCGTGCGTTTCGCGCCCGCCGCGAGGTTGCCGATGTACTGCGTGGGAGTCTGACCGCCGGCGAGGCTGAAGCCCGTCCCCGTGACGTTCAGGGTCGCGTTGACGTTGCTGACCGCGCTCGTGGCAGTGAAGGCGTACCCGATGTACATGGCGCGCGGGCCTTCGTTGAGGGCGCACTTGTTGCTGTCCGTCGCGAAGATGGAGCCCGTCACCGAGGAGATCGTCACGGGGCCCGAGGCGGTCACGGCGGCCGACGCGCCGCCCGTGAGCGTCAGGGCGAGCACGCACAGCACGAAGGTGAGCGTGGCCCAGACGGAAAGGAGGGCGCGCGAGGCGCGCGCGGGGAAGGTCAGGTGTTCCGTGCGGGCGCCGGGGTTCATCGTCCGCCTCCGTTCTGCTCGTCGAGTATCAGGTCGAGCCTGAAGTACAGGCCCTGCCGGGTGTAGGTGTTGCCGATGCCCTCGAAGCCGGTGAAGTTGTACCCGACCGTGACCCACGTCCCGGGCAGCGTGAGGACGCTGCCCTCCACACCGAGGCCGAAGCGGGCGGTGCCGGTGGACGGCTGGAACTGCGCGCGGGCGCCGACGCCGACGCCGATGCGGTCCGTGAGGTACGCCGTGGCGCCGAGGCCGGGCTGCACGGTGAGGCTGCCCGGGTCGTCGAGGAGGGTGCGGGCCGCGAGGCCGCCCCGCACGGCGAAGCTGGCGGTGTGGTGTTCGGCGCTCACTTCGGCGGTGACGTTGGGGGTGCCTCCGCCGAGACTGCCGGTCTGCAGCCGGACGTAGCCGAGGGCGCTGGTCTGCTCGCCACGGTACGCGCCGGAGACGCTGGCGCGGGTGCCGGGCGCGACGCTGAACTCGCTGAGGACGTCCGCGCTGAGGGTGAAGTCGGGCGTGACGGTGCCAGTGACGCCGCCGCGTACGACGGCCCGGGGCACGCCGTTCGTGAGGGCGACGTCGCCGCCGAGGGTGGCGCTCACGTCGTCCGTCTTGTAGCGGACGCTGCCGCCGACGCTGGCGGTGCCCGTCCCGTCGTCGAGGTCGCGGGTGAGGGCGCCCTGCACGCCGACGCTGACGGTGGGCGTGACGGCGAAGGTGGTGTCGGCGCCGAAGCGGGCGCGGTTGCCCTGCCCGTCGGCGGTGGGAAGGTCGTAGTCGGCGTTGACGCGCATGCCGCCCACGGTGGACGTGACGCCGAAGGTGGCGCGGGTGTCGCTCGTCCAGTCGGTCCTTCCGAGCGCGCGGAGCGTGACGTTCGGAAGGACGCTGAACTTCACGCTGGCGGTGCTGTTCGGCGTCACGTCGCCCGTGAGGGGCTGCGCGTGCGTGACGGCGATGTCGAGGGGACCTTCGGCGTAGCGGACGCTGCCGAGCGCGGAGAGGCCGCTGGTGTCGCCGAAGGCGGAGCGGGCGCCGACGCCGAAGGTCCACGCGCCGCTCGTGAGTCGGCCCTGCGCGCCGAAGCTGCCGTACCGGTTCGTGAAGGTGTCCCGGTAGGCGGCGTCCGCGGCGACGCTCAGGCCGGGCAGAACGTTCGCCAGGGGGGACGAGACGTTCGCCTGGGCCGTCCAGCCCGTCTCGAAGGCGTTGAGGCCCGAGTAGGAGGCGTCCTGATAGCGAACGCCGAACGAGGCGTTCGCGCCGAGCACCTTCGTGGCGCCGTCGAGGCTGGCCTGCGCGCCCTCGGCGAGCGCGGCGTGGGCGTCCAGGCGGGTGTCGCCCTGCACGTACTGGGCGCTGGCGCCGGTCGTGGTGCGCCCGTCGAGGTTGACGACGGCGGCGGCGGCGCTGACGTCGCCGAGCCTCGTCCTGACCTGCGCGCCCCAGGCGGGAAGGCGGTTGGTGGTCGCGTCGAGCAGTCGGTACGTGACCTCCACGCGGACGTCGTCGAGACGCTCGTCGACGGGCGTGACGGGCCGATCGAACTCGATCGTGCCGAGCGCCGGGTCGAGGACGTAGTCCGTGTCGCGGACGAGGGTGACGCGCGTGATCTCCTTGCCGCTCACCGCTTCACGGGTGACGAGCTGCACGGTGTCGCTGCCGGGCACGACGCCCGTCCTGCCGAGCCGCACGAGGCGGGTTCCGTCGGGCGTGAGGACGTCCTTCACGCGGGCCTCGGGCACGAGCGCGGCGAAGGCGGAGAGGCCGGTGTCGCCGCGCGTCGTGACGGACAGCGCGGTGAGGGCCTCACCGAGGCCGAAGACGCTGATGGGCACGTTGTGCGCGCGGTACTGGACGCTGAAGCTCGGGTGCTCGTAGCGCAGCGCGACCGGGTCGAGGCCGCGCAGGGGCTGGGCCTCGACGGACGCGTCGCCGTACACGGGGTAGCCGTCGTTGGCGTTGAGGGGCGTGGGCAGGCCGTCGCTGGCGGCGGCGGCGTACAGCTTGCCGTCGCCGAGCATGCCCTCGTAGTACCCGCGCGCGCTCCACGCGCTGACGCCGAAGGGCTGGGTGCCGAGCGTGACGCTGGCGTGCCCCACTCCCACGGCGGCCCGGCTGGGCGTGAGGTCGACGGTGGCGCGCTCCACGCGGTCGCCGAGCCGCACGTCGAGCGTGACGCGACCCGGCGTGACCTGCGGCGGGAGGGTCAGGACGCCCTCGCCGTTCACGAGCCGCACCTGGTAGCCGCCCTGCGAGGGGTCCGCGTCGGCGGCTTCGGGCGTGACGCTGGACGTGACGGTGAGGTAGTCCTGGCTGGCGGGCGAGCCGCTCGCGTCCGTGGCGCGCAGGACGATCCGGACGGGTGTGAAGCCGTCGGCGACGCTGCTGGCGGCGCCGACGGTGACGTTGCGGGCCGGGCCGGCGTGCATGACGGTCGTGGTGCTCGCGCCGAAGGTGAGGGTGTTGCGGCCGGGCCGCAGCTTGACGCCGTAGTAGGTGAGACGCTCGGTGCCCTGGTTCGGGTCGACGGTGAGCTCGCCGACCTGGCTTTCGGGGACGTCCTGTCCGTTGACGCGCAGCGTGGCGGGTTCGCCCTGCCCGCGGACGACGACGACGGTGACGGTGTCGCGGTCACGGACGACGCTGCCGTCGAGGGGCAGTCTGATCGCGCCGTCGTTCTCGGCGTCGGCTGGCAGGGCGGTCCGGGTGGCGCGCAGGACGTCGAGCTCGTCGAGGACGCCCATGAGGACCTCGCTGCGCTCGGACGTGACGCGGGCGAGCAGCGCGGGGGCGGGCAGCGCGCCGAGCGCGCCGTCGTGCTCGACCTGGTACGCGACCGTGCCGGTCGTGCGGGCCGGCAGCGTCCAGTAGAGGCGTCCCGAGGGCCCGACGGCGGGATCCGCGATGGGCGCGCCGTCGAGGGTGGAGCTGCCGGGGACGTAGGTCGCGCCCACGGGGAGCGTGTGGGCGAGGACGAGTTCACGCGCGACGGCGGGCGCCTCGAAGGGGAGCGTCACGACGGACGAGCGGCGCAGCGTGAGGTCCGGGGCGGGTGCGGGCGGCGTGGGCTGGACGGGCGGCGCGACCTGCGGGACCGGCGCGGGCTCGGGGTTCTGCGCGACCGGCGGCGGCGTGGGCGCCGGTCGCTCGACGGCGCGGACGTGCAGCACCTGCCGGAGGCCCCAGGGCGCGAGCCGGGCGACGACCTCGTAGTCCCCGGCGCGTTCCGCGCGGGCGCGGACGTGCAGTTCGCCGTCGTGCGCGGCGTCGAAGCCGACGTTCCCGCTGGTGTCGTCGAGGGCGGTGAGGCCCTCGGGCAGGTCGAGGGTGAGCGTGCCGGGGAGGACGCCTCCGAAGGCGGTGCGGGCGAAGGCAGCGAGGTCGACGGTGCCGCCCACCTCGACGGAAATGCGGTCGACGGCGGCGTCGAGACGGGCGACGGGCCGGACCTCGACGGTGACGTCCGCGCGGCCGTTCTCGGCGACCGTGACGCGCTGCGGAGCGCTGACGGTCGCGCCGGGAACGGCGCGTGCGGCGACGGTATGCTCGCCCGCCGGGACGGCGCGTTCGTCGCGTTCGCGCACGTCGACGTCGGCACCGTCGACGGTGACGGCGGTGCCCGTCGGGACGCGCGTGTCGGGCAGGACCAGCCACGCTCCCACACCGAGGGTGCCCGCGCGCACGGCGCGCGCGACGGTGAGCGGCACGCCCTGGGTTCCGCGCAGGAGCGCGAAGGTGACGGCGTTGGAGTACTGCTTCGCCGTGGACGGCTGGGCGAGCAGCACCTCGTACTGCCCGGCCTGATCGGGCAGGCGCGCCTCGATCCAGTCACGGTCGGTGGAGACGGGCAGGTACCGCACGTGTCCGTCCGGACCGCGCAGCGCCACGGCGAGCTCGGCGTTGCCGTCCCCGTCGTAGATACGCAGCGTGAGGGGACCCCGGCCGTCCTGGGTGACGCGCAGCGCGGGCGTCCAGTCGTGCGAGTGGACGTTGACGGAGAGCGTTTCGGCAGCGAGGGCGGCGTTGCCCTGGAGTCGCACGGCGAAGGTGTTCTTGGCGTTGCCGGTCGTGACGACCTTCAGGGTGTACGTACCTGCCGCGAGGTCCTGATCGAGGAAGGTCTCCCAGGCGTGACGGCCAGGGTCGTACGTGACGGTCCGGACGACGGTCCCGGCGGCGTCCGTCAGCGTGAAGGTGGTGCGGGTGCCGGCGCGGTCGTACTGCTCGTCGCCGTAGTAGCTTGCGGAGCGGTAGTCGGCGGGGTCGACGCGGGGGCTGTACAGGTCGAGGGTGACGCGTCCGGCGGCGGTCACGTCGAGCCGCAGGATCTGATCGCCGGAGGTCCAGGCGAGGCGGTCGCCGACGCTGGTGTAGGGCAGGGACGTGCGGAGGTCCTGCGCGCTCGCGGCGCCCAGCAGGGAGAGCGTGACGAACGCGGCGAGACGTGCGGAGGTCTTCACTTGGTCCTCCACGTGACGGTCGGGTCGGTGAAGCGGACGGAGGGGTCGGCCAGCCGGAAGCGGTACGTCATGGTCGTGTCACCAACGGGCAGTGGAGTGAGCGTGAGGAGTGGGGTGCCGTCGAGGAGCGTGGCGCCGCGTGGCAGGGGGTCCTCGACGGTGAGTGCGGGCAGGGCGCTCGCGGCGCGGACATGGAGGCGGACGACGTAGGTGTCGGTGCTGCCGGGCTGCAGGCTGACGGTCTTGGTGATCGTGACGGGCCCGACGACGACGGTCGTTTCACGGTCGACGTCGACACGGCCGGAGAGGGGGGCGAGGGGGAAGTCGACGTTGGTGAGGCCGATCACGAGGACGCCGCGGGTTCCGCGTCGCCCGCCGTCCTGCGGGGAGGGCGCGGCCGGGTTGACGGTGGAGTTGGGGTCGAGGCGCAGGGCGGTGAAGCCCTCGCGGACCTCGGCGAGACGGTAGCGGCCCTGCGCGTCGGTGAGGACGCCGCGGCCGTTCTCGAGGATGACGCGGGCGTTGCGGACGGGGACGTCCACGTGCAGGTCGTAGACACCGTCGCGGTCATTGTCGATGTAGACACGTCCGACGAGTTCGGCGCGGGTGGCGAAGGGTCCGGCGACGACCAAGGCGGCGGCGGTGGCGACGTTGGAGGCGACGGCGGTGGTCAGGCCGTAGGTGCCGAGCGCGGTGGCGTGGGCGGTGTTGGTGAGCGCGTCGTGCGCGCCGGGCAGCAGTCGGGTGTCGAAGGTGAGCGTGGCGGTCGCGCCGGGCGCGAGCGCGGGCAGGATCCAGGTGAGGCCGTTCGCGTCGACCGTGGGGTCGGCGAGGGCGGCGCCGTCGACCCTGCTGGTGCCGGAGAGGTACGCGAGGACGGCAGGGAGGGCGTCGACGACGCGGACGTCACGCAGCGAGGCCGTGGCGGAGGCGTTGGTGACGCGCAGGGTGTAGGTGAGGCGGTCGCCGACGGTGGCGTGGTCCGGGCTGACGCTCTTGGTGAGGCTCAGGCGCGACGTCCAGACGGGCGTGGTGACGCAGGGCGAGGTGAGCGCGGCGGGCACCTCGGCGGCGGTGAAGTCGAAGCAGTTGACGATCTGGGTGTCGTCGGCCGTGTCGGTACGGACGCGGGCCTGGACGGTGACGAGGCGCGTCTCGCCGGGCGCGAGGGTCGGGAAGGTCCACGTGACGGCGCTGCCCGCGAGGGCGCCCGAGTCGGAGGCGCCGACGAAGCCGAGGTGGGCGTCGAGGGTGTCGGTGAAGCGCGCGTCGCTGAGGGCGAAGGGGTAGGGGTTGCGCGCCGTGAGGGTGTAGGTGAGGAGCGTCCCGGCGGGGACGAATCCGCCGGGCGTGACGGTCTTGGCGAGCGTGATGGGCTGCGCCTGCACGTCGGAGAGGACGTCCACGGTGCGGTTGGGCGCCGCCCCGACGGAGGAGGTGGCGGTGAGGGTCACACTGACGGTTCCGGCGGTGGTGGGGACCGTGCAGGCCCGCACGTCCACGCTCTGGCCGGGCGTGAGGGTCACGGGCTGCGCGAGGGGCGTACCGTCGGGCAGCGTGAAGGTGACGGCGCCCGCGCCCGCGGTGAGGGCGGCGGTGAGGGTGACGCGGTCGGTGAGGTTGCCGTTGTTGAGGAGGGTGTGCGGGATGCAGACGGGCTGACCGAGGATGGTGTTGCCGCGCGTCTGCGTGTCGTCGCTGCTGCCCTCCCCGCCGGGCGTGGCGAGCGCGTTGCCGTCCGGGCCGAGCGCGAGGGCCGGGGCGCTGGAGACGGCGACCGTGGCGGTCGCGGAGGCGTTCGGGGCGTCGGGCGAGCTGAGCGTCGCGACGTTGGTCCTCAGGCCGGGAGTGGCGGTGGTCGCGACACGCATGCGGAAGGAGAGGGAGGCGGTGGCGCCCTCGGCGAGGGTGGGGACGGTGAGGCGGGTGCCGATGCCGCCGGTCGCGGAGGTCGTCCAGACGTTGCCGCCGGCGGTGTACGTGACGACTGCGGTGCCCGGCGAGGAGGTGACGCCGCCGGGTTCGAGGCTGAGACCGAGCAGGGCGGGCGTGTCGAGCGTGTCCTGCAGGACGACGTCTCGGGCGGGCGCGTTGCCGGTGTTGCGGGCGGTGAGGGTCACGGTGACGAGGTCGCCGGGCTTCACGCTCGCCGCGCTGAAGGTCTTGGTGTACTCGATGGTGGGGAATCCGTCGACGTCGAGACGGGCGACGTTGTCCTCGTCCTTCGTGAGGGGGGCGCCCGGGCAGCTCGCGATGAGGTTGGGGTAGGCGGCGCCGCGCGTGGTGCGGATGGTGGCGACGTTGACGCGGACGGTGGCGACGTCGCCCATGGCGAGCGTGAGGGGCGCGGCGGGCTCGAGGGTGACGCTGCCGGCGGGAAGGGTGAACTCGGAGGCGGCGTCGAGCGCGGCGGCGAGGTCGTAGGTGAAGGTGGCGTTGCCGGTGTTGCGCACCTGGTAGGTGAAGGTGGCGGTCTGACCGGAGAGGATCCGGGTGGTCTGACCGGGAGCGAGGAGCGTGCCGTTGGGGAGCACGCTCACGGCGCAGACACTCTGCACGCTCGTCTGGACCGTGTTGGACGTCGCATTGAGGGTGTCGCCCTGTTCGCTCGTGGCGGTGGCCGTGGCGGTGTTGGTGATGACCGTTCCGGCGGGGGTGGAGGTGGTACCCGCGTGGGCGCCGCTTCCCAGGAGGAGCAACGTCGACGCGATTGAGGTGAGTAGGTGCCGCATTGATCCTCCCGAAATATTAAGACCGTCTAAATTTATTGCTTCTCGTGTTACATCGCTCTTACGGCCGGTCCCGCCTCTCATGAAGCGGGACCGGCCGCACGACGTTACTTGACCTGGACGATGATGCTGACGGTGATGCTGCCGTTCGTCACGAGCGCGCTCGTGGAGGTCGTGCCCGTACCGTTGCCGAAGCGGACCTGCAGCTCGGGATCGCTCGCCGCGCCCGTGTACCCGGTGCCGGAGAGCACGTTCCACGTGCCGGTCGTGCCGAAGCGGTAGGCGAAGCCGGGGTCGAAGCCGCCGTTGTTCGCCACGACCGCGCTGACCTTGTAGAACGTGAGGTTGCTGTCCAGCACGTCCTTCACGACGATGTTGCTGATCGGCACGTTGCGGACGTTCTGCATCCGGATCGTGTAGAGCAGGTAGTCGCCCGGCGCCGCCTGGTTGATGGTGGTGGGCGTACCGGTCGAGCAGTCGGGGAGCCCGGCGACGACGGCGCACCTGACGACGCGCTTGCCGTTCGGGTTCGCGGGGTCGTTCGTCGGATTGAGGTCCAGCGTGCCGGAGGGCGTGACGGCCCAGCGGTCGTTGACGTCGCTCAGGGTGATGACGGTGGGCACGTCCTGCGTGGTGGACGTGAAGGTCTGCGTGAAGGTCGAGTACACCGTGGGGTATACCGCGACCGCGCTCGGAGGCAGGACGATCTGCGCGGTGATCGGCTGCGTCGTACCGGCGGCGACGGTCAGCGTGTCGCCCGGCTTCACCTCGGTGGTGCCGATGAAGTACTTGACGGGCACGCTGACGGTGGTGGTGGTGCCGTCGGGCTTCGCGACGGTCACGTTGATGCTGGTCGCGGTCGGCGTGAAGTCCTCGGCGATGGTGCCGTAGTTGCGGAGCGCCATCGGGTAGGTCAGGAGGGCGTTGCCCGCGCCGTCACGGTCGATCTGCGGGGCAGGCGTGACCGCCACCGGGGCGGCGCTGTAGTCACCGTACGTCGCGGCGCGCACGACGAGGTTGTCGGTGGTGGCGTCGGTCGCCTGCGGCACGGTCTTGCCGCTGTAGTTGACGGCGTTCGTGGAGATCGCCTGGACCGTGATGACCGGCGCGGTGAGGTTGGCGGTGACGGCCGGATAGGTCACGATGACCTGAACGTCCAGTGACGCCCCCGGCGCGACGTTCTGGAGGACCGGGTAGGTGACGCCTCCGATGGTGGTGGTCGGCAGGGTGTTGCCGTTCGCGTCCTTGAAGGTGACGGTCGTGCCCGCGGGCAGGCCCGTGGCGCTGTACGACAGCGCGATGTTGTCGGTGTTGGCGCCGGTGTTCTGCACCGTCTGCGTGAACGTGACCGAGGTGGCGCCGGTGACGGAGGCGGCCAGGATGTCGTTCTGCGCGTCGGCGGAGCCGGTGGCGGTGGGGTTGGACACGGGGCCGATCGCGACGGCGTCGGTACGGACGACGTCCGTCTCGTTCTGGTTGTTGCCGTCGAGGTTGACGGTGGACCCGGCGGTGGTGCCGTCGGAGATCGTGCCGCCGCCCGCCACGGGGATGCTGGTCTGCGGGGTGCGCGCGCCCTGCGGGTTGCTGGAGTAGATGCTGCCCGCCTGCGCCGTGGTGGGAATCTGGTACACCGCGTAGAACGTGGCCGTACCGCCGTTGGCCGCGACGTTGGTGATCCCGAGGGTCGTTTTGCCAGCGACGAGGTTGGCGGCGATCCAGGCGGGATCGGCGAGGTTCGCGGGGGTGGGCTTGGTGGTGAAGTAGTACACCGTCGGGGTCGTCCCGGAGTTGACGGTCTTGCCGCCGATCGTGGCGAGGTCGAGGCTGCCGCTGCTGATCGTGTACGCGTCGCCGTTGACGTTGCCGTCGTTGGTGAGGGTGTAGTCGAAGACCGCGTACTGGCCGGGGTTGAGGGTGATGGCGACGCGGTCGACGGTGTTGGGGGCAATTGTGAAGTGCGGCTGCGCCGTGACGGTGGTCTTCACCTCGTTGGAGGTGACGGAGGCGTTGGGGTTGCCCGCCCCGTCGTCGAAGGTGGCGGTCGCGGTGTTGGTGATGACGGTACCGGCGGTGGTCGCCGACACGGCGGCGGACGCTGAACCGACGGCGAGGGCGGTCATCAGGCTGACTAGGGCGAGGGCGTTCTTCATGGTTCCTCCGGGGTTACTTGACCTGCACGCGGAAGCTGAACTTCAGCGATTCGTCCTTGTTGAGTTGCGCGACCGTCCAGCGGACGTGCGTGTAGCGGCTGGGCGAGACGACGACGTCCTTCGTGACGGACTTGCCGTTCTCGGTGACGGTGACGCGTTCCATCAGGGGCGCGGGCGCGAAGGTCTTGCCGCCGTCGATGCTGAAGGTCGTCGTCCAGCGCGCCGTGGCGGCCGTGGCGTTGCCCTGGTAGACGGTGCCGCGCGGCACGGGCAGCGTGACCCCGGCGTTGCGGAGGACGCCGGCGCCGCCGTTGACGGCAGTGACGGTTTCGACCAGCAGGTCACCCGGTCGGACGGTTGACGGCATGGGCGTGACGGCCTCGGAGGTCTTGCCGTCCTTCTGCGTGATCGTGACGAGGTCCTGCGCGAGGGTGAGTTTGAGCGGTGACGAGCCTTGGGCGAGAGCGGCGCACGTGAGAAGCGCGCAGAGGGCGAGCAGTGGACGGTTCACGACAGACCTCCTGGGGAGAGATCGACCCTTGCCCGCCCACCGGGGAAGGCAGACGAGTGAGGTTCGGTTCTGTCGGTCGCGCCACTCGCTCCCCACCTGGCAAGGCGCCCGAATGGGCCAAGTGGTTCATTGCACCGGAACAAAAGAACCTTAATGTTTTATTCATCACAGTGGTCTTACAGATGATGAAGATGAGTAATCGGCTCTCAGGATGGTCCCTGCTCTCATGCCCGGAGAATCGAAACCGCCTACGCACGCGAACGTCGGGCCATGACGTCGAAGCGCCCCGGAAGGATTCCGGGGCGCTCAGGGACGGGCTTTCGAACTTCGTTCAGATACCGAGCTTGCCCGGCAGGGACTTCTCGACGGGCAGACCCGTCACGCCGTCGAAACGGTCGATCTCCTCGATGAAGCGGTCGAAGAGGTAGCGCGAGTCGTGCGGGCCGGGGCTGGCCTCCGGGTGGTACTGCACGCTGAACACCGGGTAGCGGCTGTGCGCCATGCCCTCCAGGCTGCCGTCGTTGAGGTTCACGTGCGTCGGCACGAACTGCCCGCCGGGGATCGTCTCGATGTCCACGGCGTACCCGTGGTTCTGCGCGGTGATCTCGATCTCGCCCGTGAGGAGGTTCTTGACGGGCTGGTTGCCGCCACGGTGCCCGAACTTCATCTTGAAGGTCCGTCCGCCCACGGCCAGCCCGAGGATCTGATGACCCAGGCAGATGCCGAAGGTGGGCAGCAGGCCCAGCAGCTTCCAGGCGGTCTCGTGCGCGTACTGCGGCGCGCTGGGGTCGCCCGGCCCGTTGGAGAGGAAGAGGCCGTGCGGGTGCAGCGCCATGATCTGCGCGGGCGTGGTGTGCGCGGGCACCACGATCGGCTCGATGCCGACCTCCGCGAGCCGCTTGATGATGGTGTGCTTGATGCCGAAGTCCAGCAGCACGACGCGCTTGCCCTGCCGCAGCGTCGGGAAGGCGTACGGCAGGGGCGTCGTGACCTCCGGGGTCATGTCGCGCCCGTCGATGTCCTCGTGCTCGCGGGCGCGGCGCACGAACTCCTGCTCCTCCTCCACGCTGAACTCCCCGTAGGGGTCCTCCGGGTGGGTGAAGGAGCGGTGCGCGACGACGCCCTTCACGACGCCGCCCTCGCGCAGGCGCCGCACGAGCGCGCGCGTGTCGATCCCGCTGATGGACACGATGCCGTACTGCTTCATGAACTCCTGCAACCCCTGCTCGGCGCGGTGGTTGCTGTAGTGCTCGCTGAACTCGCGGCTGATGAACCCCCGCACGAAGGGCCGGTTGCTCTCCATGTCGTACACGGCGACGCCGTAGTTCCCGACGTGCGGGTACGTCATGCAGACGATCTGACCGTTGTACGACGGGTCGGTCATGATCTCCTGGTAGCCGGTCATGCTGGTGTTGAAGACCACCTCGCCGACCGTCTCGCCCCGATGCCCGAAGGCGTAGCCGCGGTACACCGTACCGTCTTCGAGTGCCAGGATGGCACGTTCTTTCAGGATCATAAAGGCCCCCATTCCATGCTCACTGGCATGGCTTCATGGCTTGAACCTGCGGTGCGGCGGTCAGCCGTCAGCCGTCAGCGGTCAGCCAGAAGAGTATCAGGTGAGGTGAGGCGTGCCAGGAGTCCAGTCAACATTCGCTTGACCTCCCGAACGGCGGCGAGCAGGTCGTCGCCGCGTTCACCGGGAACAAGATGGAGATCGATGCAGAGCATGATCTGATACTCGACTTCGCAGGCCGAACTCATCGCGATTCCAAGGAATCGGCGGAACTCGGTGGGTCCTGGTCGGCCACAGCCCTCCGCGATGTTCGACCCCACGGACACGGCGGAGCGCCGCAGTTGCGAGGCGAGCCCGAAGCGTTCCTCCGGAGGAAATCCTTTCGTGACGTCGTAGACGTCGAGGGTCAACCGGTGAGCTCTCTGCCACACCACGAGCGTTCGGAAGTCACGCATGCCTCACGGTACTGACCGTTGACCACTGACCGCTGACAGCCGTCTGTACATCGCGATCTCGTTGCAGTTCTCGAAGAAGGGGCAGCGCTGGCACTCGCTCCACACCTTGGGGTGCAGGTTCGTCTTCTCGATCCGCTCGAAGCCGCAGCGTTCGAAGAACTTCTGCTGGTACGTCCACGCGAACAGGGCGGGCAGCGCGAGGTCGCGCGCCTCGCGCTCGCAGGCGGCGACGAGCTCTCGGCCCACGCCGCGCCCCTGAAAGTTCGGGTGGACGGCGAGGCCGCGCACCTCCGCGAGGTCCGGCGCGAGCATGTGCAGCCCGCACACGCCCGCGAGCCCGCCGGGCCGTCCCTCGTGCGGCTCTGCCACGGCGAGCTGGAAGTCGCGGATGGTCTCGGCGAGCAGCTGCTTGCTGCGCACCAGCATCAGGCCGCGCGCCGCCCAGTACCCGATGAGCTCGTGGACCGCGTCGATGTCGCTCAGGCGCGCCTTGCGCCACGTGAGGGGCGCGTCGGGGTGCAGGTCGGGCACGGCGATGGAGTCGAGGGTGAGGACCGTCACGCGTCCACCTCCGTCAGGGTGAGCTTCCACGCGCGCTCCTCGTGGATCCAGCCCTTCGTCACGCCGCTCACGACCTGCGGCACGTCCGGCAGGGCCGCCGCGAGGTCCGTCACCGCGACCTCCTCGAAGCCGAGCCGCTGCCAGTACGCGCCCGCGTCCGAGCTGAAGAGGTACACGGCGCGGTCGCCGCGCAGCGTGGCGAGCGTGAGGGCGCTCCGCGCCAGCGCCCGCCCGAGGCCCTCCCCGCGCGCGCCGGGCAGCACGGCGGCGCTTCTGAGCAGGGACGCGCCGTCGCCGTGCTCCAGCCCGACCGTCCCGACGGGCCGTCCGCCCTCGTAGGCGAGCCAGTAGGTGCTGCCCGCGAGGGTGGTGCTCGCGTAGTGCAGGCCGACCTCGTCGAGGAGGGCGCGCACGACGTCCAGATCGGCGGGTGTGCTCGCGGCGCGCAGCTCGGTGTGCCCGAACAGGTCGGTGTCGGTGGTGTGCGGGTGCGGGGCGGTGGTCATGCGTCCTCCTTGAGGCGTTCACGGGCCGCCTCGATCTGTTCGCGGACCCGCGGGGGGGCGGTGCCGCCGTGGCTGAGGCGGGACTCGACGCTGGCGCGCACCGTGAGGCGCTCCGCGACGCCTTCCCCGCCGAGCAGGGGGTGCGCGGCCTCCAGTTCCTCACGGGTGAGGTCCCAGAGCTGACGGCCCCCCCGGACGCAGGTGCCCACGAGCTTCCCGACGACCTCGTGCGCCTCGCGGAAGGGCACGCCCTGCCGGGCGAGGTGGTCGGCGAGGTCCGTGGCGGTGGAGAAGCCGCGCGCGGCGGCCCGTTCGGTGACGTCGGCGTGCCAGGTGGCCTTCGGGAGCATGTCGGCGTAGAGGCGCAGCACGATGGCGAGCGTGTCGTACGCGTCGAAGACGGGCTCCTTGTCCTCCTGGAGGTCCTTGTTGTACGCGAGCGGCGTGCCCTTCACGACCGTCAGGAGGCCCATGAGCGCGCCGAAGACGCGTCCGGCCTTGCCGCGCGCGAGCTCGCTGACGTCGGGGTTCTTCTTCTGCGGCATGATGCTGCTGCCGGTGGTGTGGCTGTCGGGCAGCGTGACGAAGCCGAACTCGAAGGAGCTGAACAGCACCAGCTCCTCGGAGAGACGCGAGAGGTGCGCGATGAGGATCGCGCAGGCCGCGAGGAATTCGAGGGCGAAGTCGCGGCTGCCGAC
>NZ_KI912669.1:25722-26612 GCF_000519345.1 Deinococcus pimensis DSM 21231 | reverse complement strand
GCCCGCCGTGTCGAAGCGGTCGATGGGCCACGGCGTGCCCGCGAGGGCGCCCGCGCCGAGGGGACTCTCGTCCATGCGGCGCGCGGCGTCGCGCAGGCGGCCCTCGTCACGTTCGAGCATCTCCCCGTACGCGAGGAACCAGTGGGAGAGCACGATGGGCTGCGCGACCTGCAGGTGCGTGTAGCCGGGCATCACGACGAGCGGGTCGAGGTGCCGCGCGGCCTCCCCCACCATCACGCCGCGCAGGGCGCGGGTGAGTCCGGCGAGATCGAGGGCGGCCTCCTTCACGAAGAGGCGGAAGTCGGTGGCGACCTGATCGTTGCGGGAGCGCGCGGTGTGCAGCTTGCCCGCGACGGGGCCGATGCGGTCGCGCAGGGTCGCCTCGACGTTCATGTGGACGTCCTCGCGGTCCTGCCGCCACTCGAAGGTGCCCGCGCGGACGTCCTCCAGGACGCCGCGCAGGCCCTCCTCGATGGCGGCGACCTCCTCGGGAGCGAGGATGCCCGCGCGCCCGAGCATCGCGACGTGCGCGAGGCTGCCGCGAACGTCCTGCTCGGCGAGCCGCTGGTCGAAGGAGACGCTGGCGTTGAAGCGCTCGACGAGGCGGTCGGTCGCTTCCTCGAAGCGTCCGCCCCACAGTTTCTTCTGGTCGGTGGTGGTCATGCGGGCTCCAGGACGAGACGCATCTCGTTGGTGGGCGTGAAGCCCATCCGTTCGTAGAGGGGGCGGCCGAGGCCGGAGGCGTGCAGCGCGACGACGCGCACGTCCCGCGCGCGGGCCTCGGCGAGGAGGTGGTCCATGAGGGTGCGGGCGAGGCCGCGTCCGCGGTCACCCGGCTCGACGAAGACGTTGAGGACGTACGCGCGGGCGGGCGCGGCGTCGAGCGGGTG
>NZ_KI912669.1:17086-25622 GCF_000519345.1 Deinococcus pimensis DSM 21231 | reverse complement strand
GGCGTCGAGCGGGTGCGGCGGCCAGTCGGGCAGCATCAGTCCGGCGCCGCCGGTGACGCGCCCGTCCTCCTCGGCGAGCCAGCCGAGGTACGTGCCGCGCGCGAGGGCGGCGCGCACCCATCCTGTGAACGCGGCCGTCATGGGCGTGAGGGCGTCCTCGGCGAAGCCGTTCTCGCGGAACATGCGTTCGCGCTGGGACGCGATCAGTTCGGCGTCGCGGGGGGTGGCGGCGCGCAGGGCGGTCACGCGTGCACCTCGGCGGCCTTCACGAGCACGACGGGCGCGGGGCTCGTCGGGTTGGCGAAGGGGTAGACGGCCTCGGGGTCGACCCTGTAGCCGAGGTGTTCGTACATCGGCACGAGGCGGGTGTTGTAGGAGCTCACGGCGAGCAGCACCTGTTCGTAGCCGTGCCGGGCGGCGTGGGCCTCGACGGCCCGCACGAGGAGCGTGGCGAGGCCGCGTCCGCGCGCCTCGGGCAGCACCGCGAGCTTGTTGAGCGTCAGGGTGCGGCCCCAGGGACGGTGGCTGACGACGCCGAGGATCCGGCCGTCCTCCTCGGCGACGAAGCCGCCGTACTGGCCGAGCGAGACGGCCACGTCGGTGAGGGTGACGCGGTGCCAGCTGGCGCGCGGGTCGAGGTCGTGGCGTCCGGCGGCCATCATGACGTCGTGGAAGACCCCCGCGTCGTCGAGGGTGGTGGGCCGGACGACGGCGGTCATCAGCCCTGCGCTCCGGCCTTCTCGGGCTCGGTGGCGGCGGCCTTCTGCTCGACGCGGGCGCGGACGCGCAGGCGCAGCGCGTTGAGCTTGATGAACGCGGCGGCGTCGGACTGGTCGTAGTCGCCGCCCGCCTCGAAGGTCACGAGGTCCTTGTCGTAGAGGCTCCTGGGGGCCTTGCGTCCCACGACGGTGGCGTTGCCGCGGTACAGCTTGATGCGGGCGGTGCCGGTGACGGTCTGCGCGACGTGGTCGAAGTAGACCTGCAGCGCCTCGCGTTCGGGAGCGTACCAGAAGCCGTTGTAGATGAGCTCGGCGTACTTCGGGGCGAGCTGGTCGCGCTGGTGGAGCACCTCGCGGTCGAGGGTGAGGCTCTCGACGGCGCGGCGCGCGTGGTAGATGAGGGTGCCGCCGGGCGTCTCGTAGACGCCGCGGGACTTCATGCCGACGAAGCGGTTCTCGACGAGGTCGAGGCGGCCCACGCCGTGCGCCCCGGCGATCTTGTTGGCCCGGTCGAGCAGGTCGGCGGGCGAGAGGCGTTCGCCGTCGATGGCGACGGGGTCGCCGTGCTCGAACTCGATCTCCACGTACTGCGGCTCCGCGGGCGCGTCCATGGGGTCGGTGGTGAGCTTGAACATGTGCGCGGGGGGCTCCATCCAGGGGTCCTCGAGGATGCCGCCCTCGTAGCTGATGTGCAGGAGGTTCGCGTCGGTGCTCCAGGGGTCCTTCTTGGTGGTGGGGACGGGGATGTCGTGCTCGCGCGCGAAGGCTTCGAGGTCGGCGCGGCCCTGGAACTCCCACTCGCGCCACGGCGCGACGGTCTCGATGGAGGGTTCGAGCGCGAGGGCGGTGAGCTCGAAGCGCACCTGGTCGTTGCCCTTGCCGGTCGCGCCGTGCGAGATGGCGACGGCGCCCTCCTTCTTGGCGATCTCGACGAGGTGCTTGGCGATGAGGGGCCGGGCGATGCTGGTCCCGAGGAGGTAGTAGCCCTCGTAGAGCGACGAGGCGCGCATCATGGGGAACACGAAGTCGCGGACGAATTCCTCGCGCAGGTCGATGGCGTACGCGCTGACCGCGCCGGTGTTCAGGGCCTTGACGCGGGCCTGCTCGACCTCGTCGCCCTGGCCGATGTCGGCGGTGAAGGCGACGACGTCGTAGCCTCGTTCGGTCTGGAGCCACTTGAGGATGATGCTGGTATCCAAACCGCCGGAGTAGGCGAGGACGATCTTCTTGTTCTGGGTCATGTGGGGCTCCTTGGGCTGCCTCGTCGCAGCACGGGTGCCCCCCGACGTGATGTCGCCGCCCCTGGTGGGATACCGGGGCGGAGCGTCAACGTCGGGGGGTCAGGGTCTTCATATGCAGGTTCTATACGCTCTTCGCGTATTTCTATGCACAAGCTATCAGGGGCGGGGAGCCGGGTCAACCCCGCGCTCTCCCAGCCTAGACCGGCGCCGTGAGCCCCGCGAGGTGCCGCTCACCTTCTGGGGCCCGAACAGGGTTCGTCCCCGGCGTCACGGGAGGGGGACGCGTCTTCCGCACTCATCGACCTCGCGACGAGGCTCCTCGCCTCCGCGAGGGTCATGGTCTCCCCCTCTCCCCTGACGGCCCGGTCCAGCGCCGCCCGCAGACGGGCCGCTTTCCTCGGGCTGGCGAGGAGGTGTCGTTCCTCGGCGGTGAGCTGTCCGTCCTGTCCGCTCCTCGTGTTCGCCTCGTCCTGCACATCCTTCTTGTACCGCACCGGATCCCACCGTGGGCCGCCCCTGTCTGGACAACCCCACGCTGCATAATCTTCCCCACTTCATCTCGTGTTATGCTTTCACGCTGGTATGCCCAAACGCTCGGACCTCCAGACGATCCTGATTCTCGGCAGCGGACCCATCCAGATCGGGCAGGCGGCCGAGTTCGACTACTCGGGCACGCAGGCCCTCAAGGCCCTCAAGCGAGAGGGCTTCCGCGTGGTGCTGGTCAACAGCAACCCCGCGACGATCATGACCGACCCCGACCTCGCCGACGCCACCTACCTCGAACCCCTCACGCCGGAGTTCGTGCGCAAGGTCATCGAGAAGGAACGCCCCGACGCCCTCCTGCCCACCCTCGGCGGTCAGACCGCCCTCAACCTCGCCATGGACCTCTATGAGAACGGCACCCTGCAGGAGTTCGGGGTGGAGCTCATCGGCGCGGGCGTCGCCGCGATCCGCAAGGGCGAGGACCGCGAGGAATTCCAGGCCGCCATGAAGAAGATCGGCGTGGAGACCGCGCGCGGCAGGATGGTGCACTCCATGGAGGAGGCCCGCGAGTTCCAGCGGCAGCTCGGCCTGCCCGTCGTGATCCGCCCCAGCTTCACGCTCGGCGGCACGGGCGGCGGCATCGCGCACACCCTGGAGGAGTTCGAGGCCATCACGGCGGGCGGCCTGCGCGACTCCCCCGTCCACTCCGTCCTGCTCGAGGAATCGATCCTCGGCTGGAAGGAGTACGAGCTCGAGGTCATGCGCGACACGGCCGACACGGTCGTGATCATCACCTCCATCGAGAACTTCGACCCGATGGGCGTCCACACGGGGGACAGCATCACCGTGGCGCCCGCGCAGACCCTCAGCGACGTGGAGTACCAGCGTCTGCGCGACCAGAGCATGGCCATCATCCGCGAGATCGGCGTGGACACCGGCGGCAGCAACATCCAGTTCGCGGTCAACCCCAGGGACGGACGCGTCATCGTCATCGAGATGAACCCGCGCGTGTCGCGCTCCTCGGCGCTCGCGAGCAAGGCGACGGGCTTCCCCATCGCGAAGATCGCGGCGCTCCTCGCGGTGGGCTACCACCTCGAGGAGCTCCCGAACGACATCACGCGCGTCACGCCCGCCGCGTTCGAGCCCACCATCGACTACGTCGTCACGAAGATCCCGCGCTTCGCCTTCGAGAAGTTCCCCGGCACGCCCGACGCGCTCGGCACCATGATGAGGAGCGTCGGTGAGGTCATGGCGATCGGCCGCACCTTCAAGGAGAGCCTGCAGAAGGCGCTGCGCTCCATCGAGTCGGACGTGCGCGGCGCGTACGCCGAGATGACCGAGCGCGAGCTGGAGGTGCTGCTCTACCCCAACCCGCGCCGCCTGGAGGTCGTGCTGGAACTGCTGCGGCGCGGAGAAAGCGTCGATCGGCTCTTCGAGCTGACCGCCATCGACCCGTGGTTCCTCAACCAGCTGCGCGAGATCACGGACGCGGAGCGCGAGATCCCCTCGCTGGGCCCGGTGGAGTCGTGGAAGTACGAGTACTGGCGCGAGGTGAAGCGGCTCGGCTTCAGCGACGCGCGCCTCGGCGAGATCGTCGGGAAGTCCGAGCTGGAGGTGCGCGCCCTGCGCAAGGCCGCGCGCGCCACGCCCGTGTACAAGACGGTGGACACCTGCGCCGCCGAGTTCGAGGCGTACACGCCCTACCACTACTCCACCTACGAGTGGGAGGACGAGGTGCGGCCCACCGAGAAGCCCAAGGTGGTGATCCTCGGCTCGGGCCCGAACCGCATCGGGCAGGGCGTGGAGTTCGACTACGCCACCGTGCACGCCGTGTGGGCGCTGCAGGAGGCCGGGTACGAGACCATCATGGTCAACAGCAACCCGGAGACGGTCAGCACGGACTACGACACCGCCGACCGCCTGTACTTCGAGCCGCTCACCTTCGAGGACGTCATGAACATCGTCGATCACGAGAAGCCCGTCGGGGTGATCGTGCAGCTCGGCGGGCAGACGCCCCTCAAGCTCGCGCGCAGGCTGGAGGAGGCGGGCGCGCCCATCATCGGCACGAGTCCCGCCGCGATCCACGAGGCGGAGGACCGCGCGAGCTTCAACGCCCTGTGCGAGCGGCTCGGCATCCCGCAGCCCCGGGGCAAGGTGGCGGGGAACGCGGGGGAGGCGCTGCGGCTCGCGGAGGAGCTGGGCTTCCCGCTGATGGCGCGCCCCAGCTACGTGCTGGGCGGCCGCGCCATGCGCACGGTGCGCAGCATGGACGAGCTGGACACCTACCTGCGCGAGGTGTACGCGAACGTGGAGGGTCAGCCCAGCATCCTGCTCGACCAGTTCCTGGAAGGCGCGCTGGAACTCGACGTGGACACGCTCTGCGACGGGGAGCGCGCGGTCGTGGCGGGCGTGATGGAGCACGTGGAGGCGGCGGGCGTCCACTCGGGCGACAGCGCCTGCGTGCTGCCGCCCGTCAGCCTTCCCTCGGACCTGCTGGAGACGGTGAAGGCGACGACCGAGCGGCTCGCGCTGGAACTGGGCGTGCGCGGCCTGATGAACGTGCAGTACGCCGTGAAGGACGGCGTGGCGTACATCCTGGAGGCGAACCCGCGCGCGAGCCGCACGGTGCCGTTCGTGTCGAAGGCGACGGGCCACCCGCTCGCGAAGTACGCGGCGCTCATCGCGGCGGGCCGCACCCTCTCCGAGATCGGCTTCACCGGGACGCCCACGCCCGGCATGTACAGCGTCAAGGAGGTGCACCTGCCCTTCCTGAAGTTCCGCGGCGTGATCCCGGTGCTGGGTCCGGAGATGAAGAGCACGGGCGAGAGCATGGGCATCGACGCGGACCCGGACCTCGCGTTCTTCCGCGCGCAGCTCGGCGCGAAGTCCAACCTGCCCCTCACGGGCACGGCGCTGCTGCTCGGCGACGGCCTCGACGACGTGGCGGCCACGCTGGAGGAGGCGGGCCTGACCGTGACGCGCGAGGCGCGCGCGGGCGAGCTGCCGCAGCTCCTGATCGACGTGACGGGGTCGGCGCTGCTGCGCACGGCGCTGGAGCGTGGCGTGCCGATCGTGTCGACGCGGGAGGCGGCGCGCTGGACGGCCCGCGCGATCCTCGCGGCGAGCCGCGTGGCGCTGGGCGTGACGAGCCTGCAGGAGTGGCAGGGTGCGGGAACGGCGGTCGCGGGCGACTGAACCGTGGGAAGCAAAGGAAGGAGCCCACAGTCACGCGTGGGCTCCTTCCTCAATGGTTACGCGCCACCTGACGTCCCTCCCCTTGCTCACGTCAGGTGGCGCTCACCTGGTCTGACTGTACGAAAGGTGACGTAAACGGATCGTGAAAGAATTGAAGGCGTCGTTACAGGAACGTGAAAGTTTGTGAGGAGCCCGGGCGGCGGCTTCCTCACATCAAACCGTCCGTGGGTGTGAACCCGCTAGACTGAACCTGAAGAGAACCTGATGCCGACCTTCTCCCGTCCCTCCCCCATGACCGACGGCGTCCTCCCCGACCCCTGGCTCACCGCCCGTCGTCAACTGCTCCTCGGGCAGTTCATCGTCGGCATCGTCGCGGCGCTCCTCGCGCTCGTCTCGCAGCTCCACCACCTCGATCCCGTGGACGGCGTGGCGCTGCCGCTCGTCGTGCTGCTCCTCTCCGGTCTGCTCGCGGCGCTGTGGACACGCCGGGTATCGGAGAAGTTCGCGGGGCGAGTCGCGTACATCGGCATCGCCTCGTACTTCCTCGCGGCGCTCGCGCAGCAGCTGCTCGCGTACGTCCCGCGCACCGGGCACCTCAGCGAGTCCACCTACTGGTTCGCGGTGGTGTACTGCATGGCCTTCATCGGCTGGCAGCGCCGCAGCGCCATCGTCGTGGCGGGCGCCACGTACGGGGTGGCGCTCCTCGTGGTGGTGGCGCTCTCGGTCACGCGCCTGCAGGGCCTCGACCTCGGCGGCGGCGCCTTCGGCGGGTTCGTCATCCAGTTCTTCAGCAGCGGCCTCGCCGCGATCCTGCTGCTCTACCACATCACCGCGCTGCAGGAACGGTACGGCGAGACGCGCCTCCTCGCCTTCGCGGACTTCCTGACGGGCCTCCCGAACCGCCGCTGCGGCGAGCAGGTGCTGGAGCAGGAACTGCGCGGCCCCGGTCCGCTCACGGTGGTCCTGTTCGACCTCGACCACTTCAAGAGCGTCAACGACACCCACGGACACGACGTCGGGGACGTCGTCCTGCGCGAGGCCGCGCGGCTCACCGCGCGGCGCGTGCGCGGCTCGAATCAGCTGGTCCGCTGGGGCGGCGAGGAATTCCTGCTGATCATGCCCCGCACGGACGTCCACACGGCCGAGAACCTCGCGGAGCGCATCCGCGCCGACATCGCCACGCACCGCTTCGAGGGCGTCGGCGGGCTCACCGCGAGCTTCGGGGTCTCGTCGCAGCGGCCCGGCGACACCGCCGACCGTCTCGTGAAGCGCGCCGACGCGGCGCTCTACCGCGCCAAGCAGCAGGGCCGCAACCGTGTCAAGATGCCCACCATGTTCTAAGGGCGCGCGCCCGACGGCACTCACCCCTCACACGATGACCCCGCCTTCGGAAGCCGCGACCCACGCCCCGCTCAGAAACTCTCAAGCAGAGCTTCAGGAAAATTCCCTCCCGCTTCACGGCCCGAAACGCACGACTTCATACAATGCGTTCACGTCGCTGCCCTCCCGCGCCCGATCGTCCACACCCACAGCGAGGAAACGAGGATCATGTTCTCCCCACTGAACGACCTCAGAGACGCTCAGGCCGCGCGCGACCCCTGGAACGAACTGCGGCGACGCGTGCTGCTCACCGCGATGCCCGCGCTGATCCTCGCGTGCCTCGGCGCGCTCGCCATCCAGTACCCCGTCTTCGACCCGCTCGACCGCGTCGCGCTGCCCGCCCTCATCACGCTCTTCCTCACGCTGTTCGTGCTCACCTGGCGGCGTCAGGCCAGCGCCGACGTGGCCGGCGGTGTCGCGTACGCCGGGGCCGCGCTGTACTTCCTGCTGTCCATCAACGAGCAGTTCCGCTGGTACGTCGGCAAGTACCAGCACCTCAACGAGGCCACCTACTGGTTCTCCGCGCTGTACTGCGTCGCGTTCCTCACCTGGACGACCCGCACCGCGCTGCTCGTCTCCGGCTTCACCTTCTTCGCGGCGCTCGTCGTGGGCGGCGTGAACGGCGTCCTGCTCGCGGGACGCGGCGAGTTCGGCATCCGCGCCTTCGCGTTCGTGCTGCAGTTCTACCTGTCGAGCTTCGCCCTCATCGCGCTGCTCACCAGCTTCTCCCACATCCGTCAGCGGCTCGCCGAGACGCGCATCATGGCGTACGCGGACTTCCTGACGGGGCTCCCCAACCGCCGCTACGGCGAGGAGCTCCTCGCGCAGGCCCTGGGGCGCGGACGCGTCGGCGTCGTCCTGATGGACGCGGACCACTTCAAGCGCGTCAACGATCTGTACGGGCACCACGTCGGGGACGCCGTGCTGCGAGACCTCGCGCAGGTCGTGACGGCCACGCTGCGCCCGCCCGCCCGGCTCGTTCGCTGGGGCGGCGAGGAATTCCTGATCGTCGCGCCCGGCGCGGACACGGTCACCACCCTGCGCATCGCCGAGGACGCCCGCGCCGCGGTCGCCGCGCACGACTTCGAGGACGTCCGGCGCGTCACCCTGAGCGCGGGCGTCGCGACCCGCCTCCACGAGGAGTCCGCGAGCGACCTCCTGCGCCGCGCGGACACCGCCCTGTACGCCGCGAAGCACGCGGGACGCGACCGCGTACGCGTCTGCGAGATGCACGCCGACGCCTTCGTCCCGGACACCCGGACGGACGCGGAATCCGGGGCGCTCACCGTCGGCGCGGATTAGACGCGGCTCCACTCCACGGCGCGCGCGAAGATCTCGGCGGCGCGCTCCACGTCCGCATCCGTGGTGGAGCGCCCGAAGCTGAAGCGCACCGTGGCGCGCGCGTCCGCCTCATCCAGACCGAGCGCGAGCAGCACGTGGCTGGGCTGCATCGTCCCGGCGGAGCACGCGCTCCCGGCGCTCGCGCACACCCCGGCGAGGTCGAGGTTCATCAGCAGG
>NZ_KI912669.1:16021-16986 GCF_000519345.1 Deinococcus pimensis DSM 21231 | reverse complement strand
GGCCTCGGCGGCGCGCTGCGCGACGACGAAGAGGGGTTCTCCGCTGGCGCGGGCGGCGGCGCGGACGCTGCGGCCTTCCTGGAAGCCGGGGAGGGCGCCGCGCAGGACGCGGCTTGGGCTGCCGATGACCTCGCAGACGCGCTGCCATTCGTCGGCGAGTCGGCCCCATTCGGTGGTGAGGTGGGCGAAGGGCATGAGGGGACGGCCGCCTTCCTCGCGGCCGTGGAAGACGAAGCGGCCGCGTTCGGGGGAGGGCGGGAGGGTGAAGATGGCGTCCAGACCGACCCAGTCGAGCACGCCTCCGTCGACGATCTCGCCGTTGACGAAGGTGAGCGCGAAGGGAATGGGGGCGCCGACCTCCAGCACGCCGGTCTTGCGGCTGAAGTGCATCAGTTCGAGCACCCCGATGAGTGGGAGGTCTGCCAGTTCGCCTTGCATCGCTGAAGTAGTTTAAAGGATTTCTAAGTTGAGGTCATGAAGAAAGCGGACACCCTCACATCTCTCTCAGGATGCGGCCCACGGCGTGCGCGACGTCCGTCGCGACGAGCCCGTTGCCGTACTCCTCGTGGACGAGGTCCCCGGCGAGCGCGTGCACGGTCACGCCTGCGAGCGCCGCGTCCCGCGCGGCCAGCCCCTGCCCCAGCAGCGACGCGATCACGCCCGACAGCACGTCGCCCATCCCGCCCGTCGCCATGCCGGGATTGCCGAAGGGGCACAGCCACAGCCCGTCCGGCGCGCAGATCGTGGTGGGGCCGCCCTTGAGGACCACCACGCCGCCGAGACGTTCCCGCAGCCGCGTCGCCGCCGAGAGCGGATCACGCGTCACGTCCCCCACGGAGACGCCCAGCAGCCGCGCGGCCTCGCCGGGATGCGGTGTCCAGACGACCCCGTCGTGACCCGCGCCGCTCAGACCGGGCTGGAGCGCGTCCGCGTCGAGGACCGTCGGCAGGCCCCACGCGAGGACG
>NZ_KI912669.1:14185-15921 GCF_000519345.1 Deinococcus pimensis DSM 21231 | reverse complement strand
GCGACGGGCGCCGCGCCGGGCCGGGTGGATTCCCCGCCGACGTCCACGACGAGCGCGCCCGCCGACGTCATGGCGAGGGCCGCCTCCACGGCCACCTCGGGGTCGGCGTGACGTCCGCCGTCGCTGAAGGAGTCGGGCGTGACGTTGAGGACGCCCATCACGGCCGTACCCTCCCAGCGGAGCTCCCAGCCGTCCGGCACCTGCACGGCGCCCGGCGCGGGGAAGCGCAGGCGCAGCGCGTGCGCGCGCATCAGCGCTCCTCGAAGGAGCACAGCACGCGCGTCTTGATGGGGTACGCCGTGACGTACGCGGGCATCTTCTTGCCGCTGCGGAACGGGAAGAAGCTCGGCTCCTCGATGGGGAGGCCCGTGCGGAAGGCGGTGTCCACGGGGTGCCCGTCCGGGATGACGGTGCCGGGCCTGAGGCTGTAGCGCATGCTGCTCGTGGAGGCGCTGCTCTGCACCAGCAGGGGGCGGTTGTGGCCGCCCGTGCAGACGGCGAAGACGGCGGGCGTCTTCACGAAGTCCGCGAGGGCGTACATCGCGACGGCGGCGGACACGTCGGCGCGGCGCGCGACGTCCGCGATGGCCGCGCCGCTCGCGCCGTGCCGCTCCACAGCGGCGCGCAGCTCCTCGTCGGAGATGAGGATGGTGGCGGCGCCGACGTTGCACAGCGTCTCGATGGCGTTCTCGAGCGCGTCGCCCTCGAAGAGGTCGTGCAGGTCGGACAGGAGGTCCTCGTCGCCGAGCAGCAGGGCGTGGCTGACCTCGTGCGCGAGGGTGAAGCGCTGCCGCTGCGGCGAGTGCGTCTGGTTGACGAGGATGACCGCGTGCTCGGGGTCGTAGGCGCCGTCCCGCTCGCCGAGGTCCATGTACACGAGCCGCGCGCCGAGGCCCTCGGCGAGCGCGTGCGCCTCGCGGACCTTCTGCCGCGACGCGAACTCCCGCGCGAGGTCGCGCATGCGGGCCTTGTGCGACTCGAAGACCCCTTCCTCGGCGCCTGCCGCGCCCGACGCGCCCCTCGTCAACTCAGCCCCTGAGCTCGCGGACGAGGTCGACGTACTGACGCCGGGCGTCCTCGCCCGACGTGCCGCGCAGGCCCGCCCAGGCGTCGTACTTCGCGGCGCCGACGAAGTCGAAGCCGCCGGGGCGCTCGCCCGTCACGTCGCCCTCGGTGGCCTGCTTGTACAGGGCGTACAGGCGCAGCAGCACGTCGTTGCCGGGCTTGCGTGGAAGGGTCTGGACGTCGCGCGCGGCCTGCTCGAAGGCGTCTTGCATGCGGGTATGTTACTGCCTCCATGGATGGAGAGACACGTGAACGCTCCAGGCAAAAGCGAGGGGCCGTCCCCGAGCGTTCGACGCCAAAACGCGGACGGCCTCCCGAGGCGAAAGGACCGGACATCCCGGTCCTTTCGCCGGTCGTGCGGACGCAGCGTCAGGCCGTTTCGAACTCCAGGGTGTGCTCCAGCTCCCAGGCGAGGTCGCGCAGGACCCAGCCGCTGCCGGGGAAGCGCAGGCCGCCGCGCAGTTCGCCGAGGAGGAAGGTGCGCAGTTCGCCCGCGTCGTGTCCGGCGGCGACGAGTTCGCCGAGGTTGCGGGTGCCGTCCATGATGCGTTCGAGGCCGCTGGCGGTGGGGTCGCCGGGGCGGGCGCGGGGGTGGCGGATGCGCAGGACGTGCCAGGCGTAGCGGTCGGTGAGGTCGAGCCTGCCGGAGGTGACGGCCTCGGCGGCGCGCT
>NZ_KI912669.1:12424-14085 GCF_000519345.1 Deinococcus pimensis DSM 21231 | reverse complement strand
CGGCGGGCGTGGAGACGTCGAACCAGCCGAGCCGCAGGGTCTCCCCCTCCGGTGACCGGACCTCCAGCAACGTCTCCGCTCCCGAGCGTGAGAGTTCACGCAGCTCGTCGTACTTCCCGTCGATACGCGCCATTCGGGCCACAGTATAGCGAACGCGCCGTGAAGGGGTCCTCAGGAACGCGCCCTCACCACGCGCCCGCCTCAGGCGAGACACCCGCGAGGCCGACGCGGGCGAGGGCCTCCTCCACCGTCTCCCCCTTCACGGGGTGCCGCCAGCCCGGCCACACCTGCGCGAGCGGCGCGAGGACGAAGGCGCGCTCCATGAGGCGCGGGTGCGGCAGCGTGAGTTCCGGCGTGTCCAGCACGACGTCGCCGCGCAGCAGCAGGTCCAGGTCGAGGGTGCGCGGCCCCCAGCGTTCGCGCCGCTCGCGGCCCGCCTCACGCTCGATCCGCAGCAGTTCGCGCAGCAGCTCCCCGGGCGCGAGGTCGGTGCGCAGACGCACGGCGGCGTTGAGGTAGTCGGGCTGTCCCGGCGGGCCCCCGACGGGCGCGGTGCGGTACACGTCCGACGCCGCGACGATCAGACCGAGCCGCGCGAGCGAGGCGCGCGCGGCCGAGAGGGCCGCGCGGGGATCGCCGAGGTTCGCGCCGAGCGCGACGACCGCGTCGTCCCGCGTCACGGTCCGGTCTGGCCCTGCTCGCGCGTCACCTCGGCGTACACGTCCCGGAAGATGCCCGCGATGGGCGCGTGCGGTTTGTGGACGCGCACCGTGACGCGCTCCAGCCGGGGGTGCTCGGAGAGGATGCGCTCGGCGATGCGTTCGGCGAGCATCTCGATGAGCTTGTAGCGCTTCTCGGTGACCTCGTGCCGGACGCTGTCGTACACCGCGGCGTAGTTGACGGTGCGGTCGATGTGGTCCGCGAGGTCCGAGAAGTCCCACTCGAGGTGCGCGTCCACGACGAAGCGCGCGCCGAAGCGTTCCTCCTCCTCGAAGACGCCGTGACGACCGTGGAATTCGAGGCCGGAGAGGACGACCGTGCCGGGCTTGCGGGTCATGACGGGATTCTAGGGTACGCGCGCCCGAGACGCAGCACCTCCCACACGCGGAGCGCCTGCACGTGGCCGGGCACGTCGTGGACGCGGACCATCGCGGCGCCCGCGTCGGCGGCGTGCAGGTGCAGCGCGATGGAGCCCGCGTCGCGCGAGGCCGCCTCGGGGGCGTCCGCGAGGAGGTGGATGAAGCGCTTGCGCGACGCGCCCACCAGCACGGGCGCGGGTTCCGCCGTGAGGCGGGGCAGGTCGTGCAGGAGCGTGAGGTTGTGCGACACGGTCTTGCCGAAGCCGATGCCGGGGTCGAGCATGACGGACGGCACGCCCTCCGTGATGGCCAGCGCGGCGGCGTCCCGCAGCGACCCGAAGACCTCGGCGCTCACGTCGTCGTAACGGGGGTCCTTCTGCATCGTGGCGGGCTCGCCGAGCATGTGCGTCACGACGGCGGGCGCGCCCGCCTCCGCGCAGACGCGGCGCATCGTGGGGTCGCGCAGGCCGGAGACGTCGTTCACGAGGTGCGCGCCCGCCGCGAGGGCCTCGCGCGCCACGCCCGGCTTCATGGTGTCCACGCTGATCACGACGCCGCGCCCGGCGAGGGCCTCCACGACGG
>NZ_KI912669.1:12086-12324 GCF_000519345.1 Deinococcus pimensis DSM 21231 | reverse complement strand
CGTTCCTTCGCGTCCTCGCGGCCCTGCGCGCTCGCCTGCCGCACCGCGAGGCGCTGGCTGGTCTTGAGGGACCGCACCGACGCGCCCAGCTTGCGCTGGCGCCTCTGGACCACCGCGAGGTTGTGGTGCGCGCCCGGATAGTCCGGGTTGAGGTCGAGGGCCCGGCGGTAGTAGCCCTCGGCGGCCTCGTCCTCGCCCGTCTCCAGCAGCAGGTTCCCGATGTTCGTGAGGGCGCGGT
>NZ_KI912669.1:11896-11986 GCF_000519345.1 Deinococcus pimensis DSM 21231 | reverse complement strand
CCTCCGGGTCGTGGACGCGGGCGTTGTCGTTCACGTCGAGCGCGTCGAGGCCGCGCGCGAGGGCCTCGTGGTTCACGAGGGCGCGCAGCA
>NZ_KI912669.1:3229-11796 GCF_000519345.1 Deinococcus pimensis DSM 21231 | reverse complement strand
GGGCGCGCCCGAGACGCGGGCGCGCGCCGCCGCGTCGACGTAGTGATGCTCGCGCAGGCTCGCGTGCCAGGAGTTGCCGTCGGTCATGCGCCCAGGATAGTGCGCCCGCGCCTGGAGGGTACACGTCACCTGTCCAGGCAGCCCCGCGCGCCCGCGCGCCGGGATCACCTATAATGACGATTCGTGCCGTCATGCACGGGTCGCCGCCGGTCGCCGCGAGGGAAGAGCTCCCTCGCGGACGCCGGGGCGACCGCCGACCACCGGAGGCGACCTTGACCGAGCAACTGACCCTCGCCCCAGGCGACCACGTCGTGTACCCCAAGCACGGGGCCGGCGTCGTCCTGGGCGTCACCGAACGCACCGCCCTCGGCCAGACCCAGGCGTACTACAACATCGAGCTGCTCGGCGGGGGGATGCAGGTCCTCGTGCCCGTCGGCAAGGCCCTCACGCTCGGCCTGAGACGCGTCACGCACGAGCAGGAGATTCCCGGGCTCCTCGCCCACTTCGCGGAACCCGACATGGACCTTCCGCCCAGCTTCCCGCAGCGCATCCGCCTCGAACAGACCATCCTGGAGAGCGGCAACATCGCCGACATCGCCCGCCTCCTCGCCACCCTCTCCCGCCGCCACGTCATGCGCGGCCTCGCCGACAGCGAGCACGCCGTGCTGCGTCAGGCCCGGCAGGTGCTCGTCGTGGAGGTCGCCGTGTCGCTCGGCGTGCCCGAGCAGGACGCCGCGCGCCTCGTGGACGAGCGGCTGAACTGAGCCGCCCGAAAGGACTTCCCGTGACCGCCGACCAGCCCGCCCCCGACATCCTCTACTCGCCCCGCACCGTCCGCGAGATCCTCGCCCGACACGGCCTGCGCCCCACCAAGAGCCTCGGGCAGAACTTCCTCGTGGACGGCAACGTGCTGCGCGCCATCGCCGACGCGGGCGGCGCGCGTGAGGGCGCGTTCGTGGTGGAGGTCGGGCCCGGGCTCGGCGTGCTCACCCGCGAGGTCGCCTCGCGCGGCGCGCGCGTCCTCGCCCTCGAAAAGGACGAGCGGCTGCGGCCCGTCCTGGAGGAGACGCTCGCCGGTCTCGACGTGGAGGTCGTGTGGGGTGACGCCCTCAAGTTCGACTTCTCCCGCGTTCCCGAGGGCGCGCGCGTCATCGCGAACCTGCCGTACTACATCTCCACGGCGCTCCTGACGCGCTTCATGACCTCGGGACGCTTCGCGAGCGCGACGGTGCTGGTGCAGCGCGAGGTCGCCGAGCGCCTCGCCTCGAAGCCCGGCGAGGACGGCTACGGCTACCTCAGCGCCGTCGCCGCGCTGCACGGCACCATCCGCATCGTCCGCGACGTGCCCAAGGGCGCCTTCTTCCCCGCCCCGGACGTCACGTCGAGCGTCGTGCGGCTCGACTTCTCGGGACAAAAGCCCGACGAGCGGCTGGTACGGTTGCTCGAAGCGGCCCTGCATCACCGTCGCAAGACGATGCGAAACAACCTGCGCATGGCGGGCTACGACCCCGCGCGTGTCGAGGAGGCCCTCGACGCGGCCGGGCTGCGGCCCGACGTGCGTGCGGAGGACGTGCCGCTCGAAACCATGCATACGTTCGCCACGAGACTGGGCGTGTTAGGATGACCCATCGAACCCGTACTCGGTCGGCCCGCGCCCACACGCGTGGGGCCAGGAGGTTGCTGTGAAGTTCTTCGTGATCGGTGATGTGACCGTCGACCACCTCTATCATCTCGAGCGCCTCCCCGCGCCCGGCGAGGAGGTGTCCCCCATCCGGGCGTCCATGCAGCCCGGCGGGGCGGGCGGCACGATCAGCGTGACGCTCGCCCGGCTCGGGCACACCGTCACGCTCGCCGCGCGCGTCGGCAGCGACCCCTTCGCGGAGTACGCCCTGCGGCTCGTCCGCGAGAGCGGCGTCAGCGAGAGCGCCGTCCAGCGCGACGACGACCACCTCACCAGCACCATCACCGTCATGCAGACGCCCGACGGCCGCCGCGCCATGATCTCCTCCGGCGCCGCGAACCGTCAGCTCGACGCCGCGAAACTCAAGAAGAAGGACGTGGAGGGCAGCCAGGCCCTCATCGTGAGCGCCTACAGCCTCATCGGCGGCCCGCAGCGCGAGTACGCCGTGAAGGCCATCCAGCTCGCCAAGAAGGCCGAGGTGCCCGTCTTCATCGACCTCGGCACGGGCGCCGTGAACGCCGCCGGTCAGCGCCTCCTCGACAGCGTCCTCGCGGCCGACTACATCCTGCTCAACCAGCACGAGCTGCTCGCCCTCACCGGCACCAGCAGCATCAGCGCGGCCCTCGCGGTGCTCGGCGAGCGCGGCGCGCGGCAGGTCATCGTGAAGGTCGGCCCGATGGGCTCGATCGTCTGGACGCCCGAGGAGACGGAACTGGTGGAATCGATTCCCGTCGAGGACATCGTCGACACGACCGGCGCGGGCGACACCTTCGTCGCCGTGTTCGCCCACGCGATCCTCAGCGGGCAGAAACTCGCGAGCGCCGCGCGCGCCGCGAACGCCGCCGGGGCGCTCGCCGCCACGAAGGTGGGCGCGCAGAGCCGCAACATCACGGAAGCCGAGATCGCGACCGTCATCTCCAAGTAGCCGCGCCGCGCGGTCCATTGTTCTGACGACCATCTCTGCTACACTGCGAGAGTTGCACGCTCCGCCCCAGCGGGCCAGGAGCGTCAAAGTCAGTGGGGACGACTGCGCGCCCGAGCGCGCACGCCCCACCCTGGAGGCGAGAGATGGAACTGAAGGCAATTGCTCGTGAACCCAAGCAGAAGCTGCCCGAGGGCTACGTGCCCGCGGTGGCCTACAACAAGGACCGCAACCTCAGCTTCGCCGTGGAGGCCAAGGCGTTCGACCGCGCCTTCCGCGCGCAGAGCACGCACGGCCTGATCGACATCGCGATCGAGGGCGGCGAGACGGTCCCCGCGCTCGTCAAGAGCGTCCAGATGGACAAGCGCCGCCGCACCGTCGTCCACGCGGACTTCTTCCTCGTGACCTACGGTCAGGAGATCGAAGTGCCCGTGCCCGTGCACACCAGCGGCAAGGCCCGCGGCGTCGTCGAGGGCGGCATCCTCGACATCGTCCTGCACAACCTGCAGATCGTCGCGCCCGGCCCGCGCCGCATCCCCGCCGAGATCGTCGTGGACGTCACGAACCTCGCGATCGGTGACAGCATCAAGGCCGGCGACATTCAGCTGCCCCAGGGCTGCAAGCTCGCCGTGGACGCCGACGTGGCCGTCGTGGCCGTCGTGCCGCCCCAGAAGATCGTCGAGACCACCGACGAGGACGTCGCCGCCGACGTTCCCGCCCAGCAGGACGACGAGTAACCCAGCGAACGCTGAAAAGGAGGCGCCCCGGTTGGGGCGCCTCCTTCTTTTGACGCGTGGGAGGGAGCGTCAGGCGTTCAGCGTCGTACGCACCGAAGCGGTTCGGTGCTCATGCCTGGACCGTCGACGCGTCTCTCCACAAGCGTTCAGCGTCGTACGCTCGGGAGCGGTCCCTCGCTCATGCCTGGACCGTCGACGCGTCTCTCCACTCATGGCGTCGTACGGACCGGGACGGCCCGGTCCTTATGCAGGGGCCGTCCACGCGTCTCCACAACTTTGGTCAGTACTGCCGCCCGAAGATCACGCGCTTCCCGTACGCGGCGGGCCGTCCGGTGTGCACGCAGACGCCCTCCTCGCGCTCCCCGAAGAGTTCCTCGTCGAGGGGGACGTTGCGGGTCGTGGCCTTCGTCTCCTCCTTGATCTGCCGTTCGCTCTCGGGGTCGCCGCAGTGGAAGGCCCGCACCCACCTGCCCGCCTCGATCGCGGCCTTGAAGTCCTCGTAGGTGTCCACCGTGACGGTGTTCTCCCGCAGGAAGTCCAGCGCGCGGTCGTACAGGGCCTGCTGGATCGCCGCGAGGCGCGCGGGCATGTGCGCCACGGCGTCCGCGCGGGACACCGTCTCCTTCGCCTCGGCGTTGCGGTTCTTCACGACGACCACGCCCGCCTCCACGTCGCGCGGGCCGATCTCCACGCGGACGGGCACGCCGCGCAGCTCCCAGTCGTTGTACTTGAAGCCGTTGCTGACACCCTCGCGCTTGTCCACCTTCACGCGCACGCCCTGCGCGCGCAGCTCACGGGCGAGCGCGTCCGCCTCCGCGTACATCGCCTCGGCGGTGTCCTTGCGCGCCACCGGCACGATCACCACCTGGTAGGGCGCGATGTTCGGGGGCAGCTGCAGGCCCTTGTCGTCGCCGTGCGTCATGATGAGCGCCCCGATGATGCGGCTGGAGATCGCCCAGGAGGTGGAGTGCACGAAGTGCTCCTTCTGGTCCGCGCCCTGGAACTTCACGTCGAAGGCCCGCGCGAAGTTCTGCCCGAGGTAGTGGCTGGTGCCGCTCTGCAGCGCCTTGCCGTCGCGCATCATGCCCTCGATGGAGTACGTCTCCACGGCGCCCGCGAAGCGCTCCGACGCGGTCTTCTCGCCGCGCACGACGGGCAGCGCGAGCTCGTCGCGGCAGAACTGGTGGTACAGGTCGAGTTGCTGACGCACCTCGGCGCGCGCCTCCTGCTCCGTGGCGTGCGCGGTGTGCCCCTCGTGCCAGTAGAACTCGGCGGTGCGCAGGAAGAGCTTCGTGCGGAGCTCCGCGCGGAACACGCTGCCCCACTGGTAGTGCAGGAAGGGCAGGTCGCGGTACGAGCCGAGCCACTGCGACCACATGTGCCCGATGATCGTCTCGGACGTGGGACGCATCACGTACGGCTCGTCGAGCGTCTCCGTGCCAATGCGCGTCACGGTGAAGAGTTCCGGCGCGAAGCCCTCCACGTGCTCCGCCTCCTTCGTCATGAAGTTCAGCGGGATGAGGGTGGGAAACAGCAGGCCCTCGTGGCCGGTCTCCTTGAACTTGTCGTCCAGCCAGCGCTGGATGCGTTCCCAGATGGCGTACCCGTAGGGCTTCACGACCATGCTGCCGCGCACGGGGCTGTAGTCCGCGAGGTCGGCCTTGACGACCACCTCGTTGTACCACTCGTTGAAGTCCACGCTCTGGGGGGTCACGCCGAACTGTGAGGCTTTCGCGTCGGTCATAACGGCAAGTCTAGCAAGCGGGCCGCCCCACCTCGCCTGACCGAACGGCGCAGGGCGGCCCGCCAGAACGGCCTAGATCCGCAGCAGCACCTTGCCCTTCGTGTGGCGGCCCTCCAGGTACGCGTGGGCGCTCCCGGCGTCCGCGAGGTCGAACACGCGGTCCACCCGCACGTCCAGTTCGCCCGCGAGGACCATGTCGAACAGTTCGCCCGCGCGCCACAGGAGTTCCTCGCGGTCCTGCGTGTACGCGCCGAGGCTGGGACGCGTCAGGAACAGCGAGCCCTTCTGGTTGAGCACCTGCGGGTCCACGGGCGGGACGGCGCCGCTGCTCGCGCCGTAAAGGACCATCATGCCGCGCGGACGCAGCACGGAGAGACTCGCGTCGAAGGTGTCGCGTCCGACGGAGTCGTACACGACGTGCACGCCCCGGCCGTCCGTGAGCCTCTTCGTCTCCGCCGCGAAGTCCTGCTCGCGGTAGAGGATCACGTCGTGCGCGCCCGCGGCGCGGGCCAGCGTGGCCTTCTCCTCGCTGCCGACGGTCGCGATGACGCGCGCGCCCCGCTTCCTCGCGATCTGCACGAGCAGGCCGCCCACGCCGCCCGCCGCGGCGTGCACGAGCGCGTCGTGCCCTTCGCGCAGCTCGAAGGTGCTGCGTGCGAGGTAGTGCGCCGTCATGCCCTGCAGCAGCAGCGCCGCCGCCACCTCGTCCGACACACCGTCCGGGACGGGCACGAGCTTCCACGCGGGCACCAGCGCGCCCTGCGCGTAGCTGCCCGGATGCATCGCCCACGCGACGCGCTGCCCCACCAGCGAGGCGTCCACGCCCTCCCCGACGGCCTCCACGACGCCCATGCCCTCGTTGCCGATCGTGACGGGCAGGTTCGCCCTGTAGGCGCCCGTGCGGTAGTACACGTCGATGAAGTTCAGGCCCGCGAAGCGCACCGCGACGCGCGCCTCGCCCGCGCCGGGCTGGGGCGTGGGCACGTCGTCGAGGACGAGGGCGGACTGGTCGCCGGGCTGGTGGACGCGGATGGCTTTCATGCGGCCAGACTAACAGCGCCCACCGAGGTCACCGCAAGTCGCGACCGTTCAGGCTCCCGCGAGGGCGGGCTTCTCCACCCGCGCTTGGTAGAGTGGTGGGCGTGCCGGACGCCCAGATCCTCGAACTGATCCGCGAAGCCTTCCCCGACGACGACCGTGACCTGGAAGCGTTTCAGCTGCGCTACGAGCGCTACGAGACGCAGCTCACGGACGCCCTCCAGGCCGTCTACCCGGACCATCCGGACCTGCCGCGCCGCCTGCTGGAGGTGATGCTGCACGCCTACCACGAGCGGCCCGCCGACCTGCGCCGCCTCGATCAGCGTCGCCTGCTCTCCCCCGACTGGTTCCAGAAGGAGGACGTGATCGGCTACGTGTGCTACGCGGACCGCTTCGCCGGGGACCTCGCGGGCGTGGAGGCGCACGTCTCCTACCTGGAGGAGCTCGGGACGAGGTACCTGCACCTCATGCCGCTCCTCAGGCCCCGCGCGGGCGAGAACGACGGCGGGTACGCCGTGCAGGACTACCGGGAGGTGCGCGAGGACCTCGGGACGATGCGCGACCTCGCGCGGCTCTCGAAGCGGCTGCGCGAGAGCGGCATCTCCCTGTGCCTCGACCTCGTGCTCAACCACGTCGCGCAGGAGCACGAGTGGGCCGAGAAGGCCCGCGCGGGCGACGCGAGGTACCAGGCGTACTTCCACATGTACGAGGACCGCACGGTGCCCGACCAGTACGAGCGGACCCTGCCGGAAATCTTCCCGGACTTCGCGCCGGGCAACTTCACCTGGGACGCCGCGAGCGGCCGGTGGGTCTGGACGACCTTCAACAGCTACCAGTGGGACCTGAACTGGGCGAACCCCGACGTGTTCCTGGAGTTCGCGCAGATCATCCTGTTCCTCGCGAACCGCGGCGTGGACGTCTTCCGGCTCGACGCGATCGCGTTCATCTGGAAGCGGATGGGCACGAACTGCCAGAACCAGCCGGAGGTGCACGCGATCACGCAGGCCCTCCGGGCGGCCGCGCGGATCGTGGCGCCCGCCGTGGCCTTCAAGGCCGAGGCGATCGTCGCGCCGGAGGACCTGCTGTTCTACCTCGGGCGGGGCGCGCATCACGGGAAGGTCAGCGACCTCGCCTACCACAACAGCCTGATGGTGCAGATCTGGTCGAGCCTCGCGTCACGCGACGTGCGCCTCATGGAGGTGGCGCTCTCCGCGTTCCCGCACAAGCCGACGAACACCGCGTGGGGCATGTACCTGCGCTGCCACGACGACATCGGCTGGGCGATCAGCGACGCGGACGCGGCGCGCGCGGGTCTGTCGGGCGAGGCGCACCGCCGCTTCCTGTCGGACTTCTACGCGGGCGAGTTCCCCGGGACCTTCGCGCGCGGGCTGGTGTTCCAGCACAACCCCCGCACGGGGGACCGCCGCATCAGCGGGTCCGGCGCGAGCCTCGCGGGCCTGGAGGTCGCGCTGGAGCGCGGCGACGCCCGCGCGGTGGACCTGGCGCTCGAACGGCTGCTGCTGGGGCACGCGGTGGTGCTGGGCTTCGGCGGGGTGCCGCTGCTGTACATGGGCGACGAGCTCGCGAGCCTCAACGACTACGGCTTCGAGCACGAGCCGACGCACGCCGCCGACAACCGCTGGGTGCACCGCCCACGCATGGACTGGGAGCGCGCGAAGCGCCGTCACGACGTCACGACGGTGGAGGGCCTGATGTTCGCGGGGGTGCGGAACCTCATCCGGGCGCGCACGGGCACGCCGCACCTGCACGCGACGGTGGAGAGCCGCGTGCTCACCTCGCCGAACCCGCACGTGCTGCTGCTCGAACGCGAGCACCCGCTGGGGACGCTGCTGTGCGTGTACAACTTCAGCGAGCACGAGCAGGGCGTGCCGGGCTGGCTGGCGCACGCGCGCGGGCTCGGCGCGGCCGTGGACCGCATCTCGGGCGAGCACGTGGACGTCGGGGAGACCCTGACCCTGCCGCCGTACGGGCGGCTGTGGCTGACGGCGCGGGAGGACGCGAGCAACAGATGGTAGGAGAGACGCGCTCACGGCCCAGGCAAGAGCCCCGGGCCGTCCCGGGGCGTACGCAGCCATGGTAGGAGAGACGCGCTCACGGCCCGGGCAAGAGGACCCGACCGCTCGGGTCCGTACGACGGTAGAGCGTACGACGCCGGGACGCGGATGAGCGTGAACAGGAAACGAGGGGCCGAAGATCGGCCCCTCGCTCTTTCCTCGCGCGGTCAGTTCCCGCCGTTCGTCTGGCCGTCCTGGCTCTCGTCGGTGTCGCTCGTCTGGGTGCCGCTGCCCTTGCCGCCGACGATGCCGCTGTTGCCGTTGTTGGTGTCGACGCCCGTGCCGCCGGTGTCGTTCGCGCCGCCCGAGCCCGAGCCGGTCGTGCTGCCCGTGCCGTTGGAGTTCTCGTCCGTGTTCGTGTTGGCGGGCG
>NZ_KI912669.1:2915-3129 GCF_000519345.1 Deinococcus pimensis DSM 21231 | reverse complement strand
AGTCGCGCGGACGGGTCGCGCGCGAGGACGCGCGGGACGAGCGTCGGGAAGCGGGCGTGCAGCCATTCGGTGAGGGCGCCCTCACGGTCGAAGTAGGGCGGGACGGCCTTGAGGTACACGTCTCCCCCGCTGGTGACGAGGCGGTGCAGGCTGGAGATCTGCCAGTTGTGGACGAGTTCGGGCTCGCCGACGAGGCTCAGACCGTGCTCGGCGA
>NZ_KI912669.1:1660-2815 GCF_000519345.1 Deinococcus pimensis DSM 21231 | reverse complement strand
GCCGCCGCTCGTCGAGCCGCCGCCGGTCTGGTCGGCGCCCGCCTCGTCGCCGGGGGTGCCGCCGTTCTCGGTGGGGGTGCCGCTCCCGTCCTTCCCGCCGGTCGTGACCTGTCCGGCGGCGCCCTCGTTGGGATTCTCGGTGTTGATGTCCTGATCGACGCCGTCGACGTCCTGGGGTTTGCTCTTGCCCTGCTGGGCGACGCCGTCGTTCTGCGAGGAGTTCGCGTCACCCTTCGGTGAGCAGGCGGTGGCGCCGAAGGCGAGCAGGCCGCTGAGCAGCAGCGTCAGCAGCCGCGAGGTTCTGAGAGTGGAGCGCATACGTACCTCCCGCGGGCGGCTCGGCCCGCTTCTGTCCTGAAGCTAGAGGCCGCTCCATAGCCCCGCCCGAGGATCGCGTGAGGGGCGCTTCACGTGGCATGCAGACAAGCTTGGCGCGCGGCTCAGAGGTCCGCGCCGCACGATGCGCCACGTTCCGCGCCGCCTCCACGCGTTAGGCTGGGTCCCTTGAGCGAGGACATCACGCAACGCAAACTGCGTCACATCGACGCGTGCCTGTCGGGCGACGTGACCTTCCGGACCGTCACGCCGGGCTTCGAGACGGTGGGCTGGCCGTACCGGGCGCTGCCCGAGCGCGCCCTCGCGGACGTGGACCTCTCTACGTCGTTTCTGGGGCGGCGGTTGCGCGCGCCCCTCCTGATCGGCGCGATGACCGGCGGCGCGGAGCGCGCGGGCCTCATCAACCGCAACCTCGCGCTGGCCGCGCGGGAGCTCGGGGTGGGCATGATGCTGGGCTCGCAGCGGGTGATGCTGGAGCGCCCCGAGGCGCGCGCGAGCTTCGAGGTGCGCGCGTTCGCGCCGGACGTGCTCCTGATCGGCAATATCGGCGGGGCGCAGTTCCTCAAGGGGTACGGCGCGGACGAGGTGCGGCGTGCGGCGGACCTCGTGGGCGCGGACGCCGTCGCGATTCACGTGAATCCCCTGCAGGAGGCCTTCCAGGAGGGCGGCGACACGGACTGGCGCGGGCTGGTCGCGCGGTTGCGGGAGGTGGTGCCGCAGGCGGGGGTGCCGGTGCTGCTCAAGGAGGTCGGGCACGGCCTGTCGGGGGACGTGGCGCGCGGCGTGGCGGACGTGGGCTTCGCGGCGTTCGACGTGGCG
>NZ_KI912669.1:0-1560 GCF_000519345.1 Deinococcus pimensis DSM 21231 | reverse complement strand
GGCCCGCGCGAGCGTGATCCGCGCGGGCAGCACGCACGGCTCGGCGCGCTGCACGACGCTGAGGGCCGCGACGTACAGCGCGAGCCCGCCGCAGAGGGTGAGGCGCGTGGCGAAGTTCGTGCCGTCGTGTCCGAGCTCCTCGAAGGCGAACTCCACGCCCGCGCTGGCCGCGACGATCCCGGCGAAGACGAGCAGGTGCGTGTAGCCGTACACGAAGCTGAGGTAGAGCGCGCGCCGCCCGCCGCGCAGGGCGCGGTCGATGACGGCGTCGTCGGCGTAGTCGAAGTACAGCCACCACGTGACGAACGCGAGCGTGACCCCGCACAGCGCGAGCGTCCAGCCCGCCGCGCCGTCCACGTGCGCGCCGCCCGTGGCGACCGCGAGGACGCTCTCGCCGAGCACGATGATGGTGAACAGGCCGAAGCGTTCGTCCATGTGCGACTGCTGCGCGGGGATGCTGCGCGAGCTCACGTACGCCCAGACGGTCACGGCGATCTCCAGCGCGACGGCCACGCCCCACAGGACGTACCGGGCGGGGCCGTCCACGGCGAGCGAGACTCCCCACAGGAACGTCCCGACGGCGAAGCCCGCCGCGTACTTGCCGCACAGTTCGCGCGCGCCGTCCACCGTGAGGGCCGCCCAGGCGTACAGCGCGGTGAGGGTGACGCGCAGACCCAGGTAGGACCACGCGAACAGCTCGGGGTGCCCCTCGACGAGGGCGGGGAGGCCCACGGCGAGCCCCACGGACAGCGCGATCTGCGTGAACGTCAGGAGACGCAGGGGGAGCTCGCGCAGCTCGAACTGGTCGAGGAAGTAGCTGATGCCGATCCACGCCCACCACACGACGACGAACAGCCCGAGGAACACCAGCGCGCCGCGCGCGCTGGCGTCACCCAGCAACGTGCGGGTGAGGTTGCTCGCCGCGACGACGTAGACGAGGTCGAAGAAGAGTTCGAGCCACGTGGCGTGCCGCCCGCCGGGTCGCCGCGCGGCGACGACGCGCGGGGCCCGCGCCCGGAGGGAACCGAAGACGGGAGGTTTGGCGTTGGAGCTCATACTTGAGTGTAGGGACACGCCAACGGTCCAGGCATGAGGCTCCGCCGCTCAGGTCACCGGCGTCTGCTCGTAGTGCGCGAGGACGTTCCGCAGGTGCCCGGCGTGCGCGCCTGCCCACTCCTCGGTGTCCTCCACGCCGGGAATGATGTGCAGGGCGTACCCCATGGCGGCGTGCAGTTCCCCGAGGGGCTGGGCGAGCTCGAAGGCGTCTCGCAGGTCCGCGTCCCCCACGGCACCCCGCCAGGGTTCGAGGTACGCCTCGCGGACGTCGCGCGCGGCGCGCGGACCGACGTCGTCGAGGAAGAAGTAGCCGGGGCGCGCGTCGAGGAAGGGGTGGGCGAGCGCGCCGTCGGTCCAGTCGAGCAGGACGGGGCCTCGCTCGCCCATGACGACGTTGCGCCAGTGGAGGTCGCCGTGGACGAGCGTGTCGGGCAGGCCGAGGCGTCGCAGCCGGTCGAGGTCCCCGTGGAGGCGCGGGCCGAGGGCGCGCAGCCTCGCCGCGTC
>NZ_KI912668.1:127480-128946 GCF_000519345.1 Deinococcus pimensis DSM 21231 | reverse complement strand
CAGGCGCAGGTCAGGCAGTCTCATTGGGCGGCGGGGGCGTCTGGGTCAGCACGTGCGGGTCGCCGAGATGCACGCGCGGCAGCGGCACGGCGGCGATGACGCGCCGCACGAGGTCCTCGAGCCTCACCTCCTCGGCGAGGCCCTCGTAGGAGAGCATGACGCGGTGACGCAGCACCTCGGGCGCGAGGTCGCGGACGTCCTCGGGCAGGACGTACTCGCGGCCGCGCACGATCGCGAGGGCCTTGGCGCCGAGGACGAGGTTCACGCTGGCGCGCGGGCTCGCGCCGTACGTGATGGACCGCGCGAGCTCGGGAAGCTTCACGAGGGCGGGCTCGCGGGTGGCGCGCGCGAGCGTCACGGCGTACTCCATCACGGCGGGGTGGACGTACACGAGGTCCGCCATGCGCTGCATGGCGCGCAGTTCGTCCACCGTGAGCTGCACGCTGACGGGCGCGAACTTCTGGGAGACGCGCTCCACGACCGTCATCTCCTCGTGGAAGCCGGGGTAGTCCACCATCACCTTGAACATGAAGCGGTCCACCTGCGCCTCGGGCAGGAAGTAGGTGCCCTCGGACTCGATGGGGTTCTGCGTGGCGAGCACGAGGAAGGGGTCGGGCAGGCGGAAGGTCTCGAGGCCGATGGTGACCTGCCGTTCCTGCATGGCTTCGAGCAGGGCGGACTGGATCTTGGCGGGCGCGCGGTTGATCTCGTCGGCGAGGATGAGGTTCGCGAAGACGGGCCCGAGCTCCACGGTGAACTCCCCGGTCTTCTGGTTGTAGATGCGCGTGCCGATGAGGTCGGCGGGCACGAGGTCCGGGGTGAACTGCACGCGGCGGAAGGTCGCGCCGATCGCGTCGGCGACGGTGCGGATCGCGAGGGTCTTGGCGAGGCCGGGGACGCCCTCGATCAGGACGTGCCCGCGCGCGAGGAGCGCCACGAGGAGCCGTTCGAGCATGAGGTCCTGCCCGACGATGACCTTCTTGACCTCGAAGAGCAGGGTGCGGAGGCGGGCCGAGGCGTCCGTGACGACCTGCGGGTTGAGGGGACCGGGGGTCTGGTCTTGGGTCATCAGATGTTCTGCGTCCTTGGCGTGGTGGGCGTGTCCGGCGTGTCGGGGGTGTCGGGCGTGCCGGGAACGGAGGGGATGCCGGGGATCGGGGACGGGCCCCGGTACGGTTCGAGCGGGAAGAGCTCGCCGCCGTCCTGTCCGCCCTGTCCGCCCTGGCCGCCGCCCTGACCGGGCTGCTGGCCGGGCTGGCCCTGACCGGGGCCGTTCGGCTGGATCTGGTAGAGCTGGCCGTCCTTGAGGAGCAGCACGGGGCACTCGCCCTGTCCCTGCTGGGGTTGCTGCGGGCCCTGACCGGGTTGCTGGCCGGGTTGCTGCCCGCCGCTCCCTTCGCCGGGGCCGGGGACGAGCGGGATGAGCTCGCGCGGGTCGTCCGGGGCCTGCGGGGCGGCCTGCGCCT
>NZ_KI912668.1:127181-127380 GCF_000519345.1 Deinococcus pimensis DSM 21231 | reverse complement strand
GGATCATGGTGGGCAGGATCGCGGCGTTCACGGCGGCGGAGAGGGTGCGCATCTCCAGTCCGTACGCGCCGGAGAGGTCGCTGCCGAGGCTGACGGGCAGGCCCGCTTCCAGGGCGAGGTCCCCGGCGCGGCGCTCGAAGCTCGCGTCGTCCACCCCGAAGGCCTGCGACACGGCGACCGCGCCCACGCCCCGCGCGGT
>NZ_KI912668.1:115916-127081 GCF_000519345.1 Deinococcus pimensis DSM 21231 | reverse complement strand
CGCCCGCCGGGAGATCCGCGAGGACGCCGCGCAGGGCCGCGAGGACCCCGGCGGCGACGCCGAGCTCGTGACGGTGGGTGGTGGGGACGTGCGAGACGGCGAGGACCTGCCCGTCAGGGCCGAGGGCGACACCCTTGGTGAAGGTGCCGCCCACGTCGATGCCGATCCGCACGCTCGTCGGCGTGACCTCGGTCAAGCGCGCGCCTCCCGCCCGGACGTACGGGCGCGAAGCCGCATCACGACGTAGCCGACGACGTACACGAGGACCATCAGGGCCTGCGCGGCGAGCGTCTCCACGGTGGGATGCAGTCCGGTGAGGGCCGCGACGTTGGGGTCGAGGGCGGGCACCTTCCCGTAGAGGTTCGTGACGGGCACGAAGCCCGCCTCCTGGAAGGCGCGCACGCCGTTGCCGACGAACGCGACGGCGAAGAGCGCGGTGACCGTGACGAGCGCCGGGAAGAGCTTCTGGGTGGGCACGCGCCGCCCGAGGCGGAAGATGACCGCGAACACGACGGCGAGCGCGGCGGCGGCGACGCCCATGCCGAGGTACATGTACCCGAGGACGGGACCGCTGGCGACGGCGAGCGCCTGGTAGAACAGCACCGTCTCGAAACCCTCACGGTAGATGGTCGTGAAGGTCACGAGCGCGACGGCGCCGAGGCTGCCGCTCTGCACGGCCTGCGACACGCGGGCGCGCATGAACTCGGCGCTGCGCTTGCGGTCGCCCTGCTGGAGCATCCAGAAGGACAGGTAGAAGAGGATGACGACGGCGACGGCGCTCGTGATCGCGCTGATGAGCTCGCGCGAGACGGGCGCGATGGACAGCAGGTACGTCGCGGCGAACCACGTGACGGCGGTCGCGAGGAGCGCGGCGAGGGCGCCCCACCAGACGCCGCCGCGCAGACGGTCGTTGCGGGTGCTGGCGAGGTACGCGAGGATCGCGGCCATGAGGAGGGCGGCCTCCAGACCCTCGCGGAAGAGGATGGTGAAGCCGCCCGTCGCGGCGAGGGTGGGCGCGAGGACGCCCGTGCCGCTCACGATGCTCTCGGCCTCGCGCAGGCTGTCGTCGATGTCCCCGGCGATGCGGCGCAGGTCACCCATGGGGGCGCCGTCCCGCATGCCGTTGCGCAGGTCCGCGAAGCGGTATTCCATCTCGAGGATGAGGTCGGGGTTGAGGACGCGCAGGGGCGGCTCGGCGTACTCGAAGTGGTCGAGGTACGCTTCGCGCGCGGTGCGGAAGGCGTCCTCGCGCTGCCCGGCGGCGTACTCGCGCAGGCTGCGCGCGACGAGGTCGTGGGCGGCGCGCAGTTCGGCGGCGACGTCCACGTCCGTGGGCGCGGCGAGCGCCGTGGACGCGAGGCCGAGCAGGGTGAGGAGCACGAGCAGCAGACGCCGGGGCAGCATGGTCACTCTCCGAGCAGGGCGCGGGCCTTCTTGAGGTCCGTGAGGGCCGCGTCGACGGCGGCGTTGAACTTGGCGGGGGTGGGCCTGGCCTTGAGGAGCGCGCGGAGGTCCTCGCGCAGGGTCTTCTCCAGCCTGAGTTCCAGCGCCCTGTCCTTCTTCGCGAGGGGGCTCTCGAGGTACTCGTAGTTGTCGAGGTACGCGTCGATGACGGCTTCCTCGGCGTCGCCGCCCATACCGCCCGCGTAGTGGCCCTTGGCGTCCGAGAGGAGCTTCTCGATGTTGGCGAGGTAGGTGGCGTTGGTGCCCTTCGCGGCGGCCAGCTGCACGCCGCTGATCTCGGCGAGTTCACCCCTGGCCGTGTCGACGGCCGCCTCGAGGTCCCTGAGGGCGCCCTTGCGGGCGATGACGGCGGTGGCGGCCCCGATGGCCTCGGCGGTCTCCTCGCGCTGGTGGGCGGGGTAGCGCGCGGCGCTCGCGTCGAACCACTTCTTCGCGCGGGCGACGTAGGTCTGGGCGTCCTGGTACTCGGCGAGGTTGGTGACGCGGCCGTTCTCGACGCCTTCCTCGTACTCGTGCTCGGCGTTCTCGAGGATCTGCGAGATGACCTGGGCGGTGAACTTCGGGTCGGTGCGGGTGGCGCCGAGGGTGGCGAGGGCGGCGTCCACGTCGGCGTAGAAGACGTTCATGGCCTTCTGGAAGTCGGCGTAGGGCTTCTTCGCGGTCAGCGCCGCGCCTATGGCGGCGTAGTCCGCGAGGAACTTCTTCTGGAGGGCGGGCGTGAGGTCGGCGCGGACGGCGGCGTAGAGTTCGTTGGCGGGGTGCTTCGCGTGCTTGGCGGCCATGGCGAGGTCGCCCGCGCGGTAGTTCATGAGGCTGGCGTCGTAGTGGCCGCGCATCTGTTCGAGGGTGGCGGCGAACTTGACGGGATCCTTGGGTGCGGCGGCGGCGCCCCCGAGGAGGGCGAGGCCGAGGAGCGTGAGGCGTCGGTGGAGATTCACGCGAAAAGTCTATGAAGTCACGCTTGTAAAGTCAACCATTCCAGTCGGAATTGTAGGGTTGGGGCAAAACGAGAGGGAGGCGCCGGGCGGCGCCTCCCTCTCCCATGGGCCGAATTACTCGACGGTGACGCTCTTGGCGAGGTTGCGCGGCTTGTCCACGTCCTTGCCCAGCAGCGTGGCCGTGAAGTACGACAGCAGCTGCAGCGCCACCACGTTCACCACCGGACTCACCATCTCGTCGGCGCGCGGCACCACGATCACGTCGTCCGCGTGCCGCGACGCCTCCACGTCCCCCTCGCTCACGAGCGCGATCACCCGCCCCGCGCGCGCCCGCACCTCCTGGATGTTGCTGATCGTCTTCTCCAGCAGCACGCTCTCGGTCGCGATCACCACCACCGGCAACGACGCGTCGATCAACGCGATCGGCCCGTGCTTCATCTCCCCCGCCGCGTAGGCCTCCGCGTGGATGTAGCTGATCTCCTTGAGCTTCAGCGCCCCCTCGAAGGCCGTCGGCGCGTTCACTCCGCGGCCCAGGAACAGGTAGTCGCGCGCGTCCTTGTACTTCGCCGCGACCGCCTCGATGGCGGCGACCCGCTCGGGCGTCAGGCTCTCCTCCACGAGACGCGGCAGTTCACGCGCCGCGTGCAGCAGGTCCTGACCACGCTCGGTGGCGAGGGTGCCGCGCGCGCGGCCCAGCCACAGCGCGAGGAGCAGCATCGCGCCGACCATGCTGGTGTACGCCTTGGTGCTGGCCACCCCGATCTCGGGGCCCGCGTGGATGTACAGGGTGTCGTCCACCTCACGCGTCATGGACGAGCCCTTGGCGTTGATCACGCCGAGGGTGCGCGCGCCGCTCTTCTTCGCCTCGCGCAGCGCCTCGAGCGTGTCGATCGTCTCGCCCGACTGCGACACCACGATCACGAGGGTGCGCTCGTCGACGATGGGTTGACGGTAGCGGTACTCGCTGGCGACGTCCACCTCGACGGGGACGCGGGCGAGCTGCTCGATGAGGTACTCGCCGACGAGTCCGGCGTAGTAGGCGGTGCCGCAGGCGACGATGTGCACGCGGTCGAACGAGGCGGGGTCGAGGGTGATGTCGAGGCGGACCTCGCCGGTCTCGTCGTGCAGCCGGCCCATGAGGGTGTTGGTGAGGGCCTGGGGTTGCTCGTGGATCTCCTTGAGCATGTAGGTGTCGAATCCGCCCTTCTCGGCGGCCTCGGCGTCCCAGTCGATGTGGGAGACCTCGCGCTGCACGGGCGTGCCGTCGAGGGTGGTGATGTGGTAGCCGTCCTGATGCAGCACCACGAGGTCACCGTCATGGAGGTAGACCATGTCGCGGGTGTAGGGCAGCAGGGCGGGCACGTCCGACGCGAGGAACATCTCGCCCTCTCCGACGCCCATCACGAGCGGGCTGACGGTGCGCGCCGCGACGATCTCCTGATGGTCGACGTGCGTCACGACGATGCCGTACGCGCCGCGCACGTCCTTGAGCGCGGCCCGGACGGCACGTTCGAGGTGGCCGTCCTCCTGCGCGTACTTCTCCTCGATGAGGTGCGCGAGCACCTCGGAGTCGGTGTCGCTGCGGAAGGTGTGGCCGCGCTCCTGGAGGGCCTCCTTGAGGGGGAGGTAGTTCTCGATGATGCCGTTGTGGATGATGACGATCCGGCCGTCCTCGGTGGCGTGGGGGTGGGCGTTGCGGTCGTTGGGCAGCCCGTGGGTGGCCCAGCGGGTGTGCCCGATGCCGAGGGTGCCCTCGATCTGGTCCTGATCGAGGTCCGCGACGAGGTTGGCGAGCTTGCCGGCCTTCTTGCGGACGGTGAGGCCCGTCTCGGTGCGCACGGCGACGCCCGCGCTGTCGTAGCCGCGGTATTCGAGTTTGGCGAGGCCCGAGATCAGCACTTCACGGGCATTCCGGTAGCCGACGTATCCGACGATTCCACACATGACGAACTCCTGTCGGCCCGCGAAGGTGCGGGCCGTGACGTCTTCCCCGACGGGAAGAGGGGCGAGACGCGCGGCCCGGAGGCGCGACGCTCGCGTGGTCGGGCCGCTGGGCCCGGCTGGGGTTGTGGTCTGCCGGCGGACGGGCGGTCCGCCTGTGTTCATCGTGCTCGGCTTTGTCGGGACGTCGCCGTCCTCGGTTATGGCCTCGCTTCGACCGCTCGGGTCGTGGGGAGGGTCCGATGTGACCCTGAAGGCATCCGCAGAATCTCGATGACCTTCACCTCGTCTTCCCCGGCGCGCGCGCGCGGGGACCTTGCGCTTCCCCTGTGGACGGTCTGCCGTCCGTGATGTTCGTACCCGTGAACCTCCTCTGAGGCCGAGTGTAACACGCGCACGGTACGTGTGCATCGTGTGTACGTCACTCCTCATCCGGGCAACACCTAACCGCGCTTCACGAAAAAGAGGGCCCACTCAGGGAGCGCAGTTTCAAGAATGGGGCCAACGTCATTCACAGGAGGTTGCGCATGCTGACCGAACAGGAAATCGAACGGATCAAGAGCCTTCCCGAGGACGGCAACGTGCTCATGGCCGTCGTGAACGTCAACCCCGCCGTGGTGGACAACGAGGGCTCGGGCCTGCAGACGCGCGCCAAGAGCATGATGCAGCAGGAGGGCATCCCGCCGACCATCATGGCCCGCGTCCTCGACGACCTCGCCGAGAGCCGCACGACCTTCGGCAAGAGCGCCGTGTACGTCGTGAACGAGGACATGTTCGAGCGCTACGACGTGCAGGTGGACCTGCCCGAGCGCTTCCACTACGGGCGGCCCGTGAAGTCCATGATCGCGAACATCCTGGAGATGATGCCGAAGGTGGGCGTCCTCGCCGTGGACCGCGAGTTCGCGCGCTTCTTCGTGCTGGAGCAGGGCGAGCTCACCGAGATCCGGCGGCGCGAGAACGTCCGGCTCGACGACGGCGATCGCTGGGACACCGTCGTGTCGGGCACGCGGCACGTGCCGGGCGCGCCCGGCTCGGGCGGCGCGGGACGCGGTCAGCCGGGCAGCGGCCCGCGCAGCGACAGCGGCTACGACCTGTTCGAGGCGCGTGAGGCGGCGGCGCAGCAGCGCTTCTACAACGACATGCAGAAGCAGGTCACGAAGCTGATGGGGCACTACGGTCTCAAGCACATCATCCTCGTGGGGCCGGTGCAGCGCGTCGCGGACTTCAAGGCGGAGATTCCCGACAAGGCCCCGTACGAGGTGCTCGGCTCGACGAACGTCAGCGCGGGCACGGGCTGGGCGGACCCGGCGCAGATCCTGGAGAAGGTCTCCCCCATGCTGGACGAGCTCCGGACGCAGCAGGAGGAGGAGCTGATGCACCGCATCCAGGAGGAGGGCGTCATGGAGGTCGAGCGGGTCCTGCAGATGATCCAGCAGGGCCAGATCTACATGCTGATCATCCCGGAGGACGGCTCGCGCATGCACGTGTACCGCAGCCACAACCGTGAGGTGCCGTACTTCACGAGCAAGGAGACGGCGCACAGCCCGCTCGACGACAGCCTGATGGAGCGCGTGACGCTCGACGAGGTGCTGCCCGACTTCGTGACCCTGTACGGCGTGGACGTGCGGCGTCTGCGCGGCGACAACGCGGACAGGCTGGTGCGGCAGTTCGGCGGCCTGGCGGGCCTGCCGAGGTTCTGAGGGGCGGTTCGCCCGAGGGGGCCGGGGAGGAGAACTCCCCGGCCCCCTTCTCGCGCAATTACTTGACAAATCTTGTAAACTTTCTGTCACGGCCCACCCCTCCGCCCGCGCCGCACGGTCCCGGGCGCACCGCTTGAAGTACCATGGACTCGTCACCCGACGTCCACAACCAGAAACGAGGTCCAGCATGAACCACCCGTTTACGGCCCGCCGTGTCGTCTCGCTGCTCGCCCTGACCGGCGCGCTCGCCGCCGCCGCCGACGCCCAGAAGACCACCACCCTCAGCGTCTTCATGGGCTCGCAGCAGCGCCCCGAGATCTTCCAGCCGATCTTCGACCGCTTCACGAAGGCGAACCCCAACGTCAGGATCCGCATCGAGACGGGCGGCGCCACGAGCGAGCTGCAGAACCAGTACCTCACGACGGTGCTCGCCGCGAAGGACCCCAGCCTCGACGTCTTCCTCATCGACGTGATCCGCACCGCCACCTTCGCCGCCGCCGGCTGGGCCGAGCCGCTCGACTCGTACCTGCCCAGCAAGGACACCTACCTCAAGGCGTTCCTGCCGGGCGCCGTGAACGCCGGGACCGTGAACGGCAAGCTCTACGGCCTGTCCGCCTTCACCGACGCGCAGTTCCTCTACTACCGCAAGGACCTCCTCGACAAGTACAAGGCCAGGGTCCCCCGCACCTGGGAGGAGCTCGTCCAGACCGCCACGCGCATCCAGAAGGCCGAGGGCGGCAACATCCAGGGCTGGAACTTCCAGGCGGCCCCCATCGAGGGTACCGTCTGCAACTTCCTCGAACTGCTCTGGGCGGGCGGCGGCGACGTCAAGGACGTGGACTCCGCGCAGGGCAAGCAGGCGCTCGGCTTCTTCGTGGACGCCGTGAAGAGCAAGGTCTCCCCCGCCGCCAGCAGCGAGATCCGCACGGACGACTCGCGCAAGCAGTTCCAGGCGGGCGACGCGGTGTTCAGCAACAACTGGTCGTACGCGTGGGCGCACTTCCAGGGCAACAGCCCCGACCCCACCAAGGTCAAGGGCAACGTCGGCGTGGCGCCCCTGCCCGTCTTCGGCAAGAACAACACCGCCACCTGCCTCGGCGGCTGGCAGTGGGCCGTGAACGCCTACAGCCGCAACAAGGCCGCGAGCGCCAAGCTGCTGCAGTTCATGGTCTCCAACGACGTGCAGCGCGAACTCGCCGTGAAGGGCGCGTACCTCCCGGTGCGCCGCAGCCTCTACAACGACAATCAGGTGCTGGCCGCCAACCCGCACTTCAAGGCGCTCTTCCCGGTCGTGTCCAATGCCCGTCCGCGCCCCGTCACGCCCGCCTACCCGCGCGTCTCGGAGATCATCCGCAACAACGTCAGCGCCGCCGTCGCGGGCAGCAAGAGCGTCGACGCGGCCCTGAAGGACATGCAGCGCGACCTCGATCAGGTGCTGAAGTAGGCGGTCGGCGGTCAGTCGTCGGACGTCGGTGGACCACGTGACGACCGACGGCCGCCGGCACCCACTCACCGCTGACCGCTGACACCTGAAAGCTGAAAGCTGCCCATGTCCGACCAGACCATCACCACGTCCGCGCGCCGCCCCGCGCGCCCCCGCCGCGAGATCGGCGAGGGCGCGCTCGCGGCCCTGCTGCTCGCGCCCGCCGCGCTGATCTTCGGCGCCGTGCTGCTCTACCCGATGCTCAGCACCCTCTGGTTGAGCTTCTTCACCCAGAAGCTCACGGAGCCCTGGCTCGGGACGCCCTTCGTGGGCCTGAAGAACTACGCGCAGCTCGTGCAGGACCCGCGCTTCCTGGCGGCGCTGCGCAACACGCTCTTCTTCGGCGTCCTCACCGTCGGCGGGTCCTTCCTCGTCGGCATCCCGATGGCCCTCCTGGCGCACGCGGAGTCGCGGGTGCGCTGGGTCGCGCGCGTCGCGATGCTGCTCCCCTGGGCGATGCCGCCCGTCATGACGGGCCTGATCTTCGCGTGGATGTTCAACGCGCAGTTCGGCGTGTTCAACGACTGGCTCGTGCGGCTCGGCCTCTCGGCGGAGCCCGTGCGCTGGCTGTCCACGCCGGGCCTCGCGGTGGCGGCGCTCGTGATCACCATCGTGTGGAAGACGTCGAGCTTCGTCGCGCTCGTCGTGCTCGGCGGGCTGCAGGGCATCCCGCGCGAGCTCTCCGAGGCCGCCGAGGTGGACGGCGCCACGAAGGTGCAGTCCTTCTTCCGGGTGACGTTGCCCCTGCTGACGCCCGCGCTGGCCGTCGCGTTCATCTTCCGCGCGATCAGCGCCGTGCAGGTGTTCGACATCCCCTACGTGTTCATCGGGCAGGCGCCCGCGCAGGGCCTGCTGGAGACGCTCGGCGTGTACATCCAGAAGACCACCATCGAGTTCCTCGACTTCGGGTACGGCGCGGCGCTCTCGGTGGCGCTGTTCGCGGTGAGCCTCGGCATCACCGCGCTGTACGTGCGCTTCGTGCGCGGGGACGAGTCGTGACGCGCGCGCCCGCCGACACCCGCCCGCCCCTGCCGCTCCACGAGCGGCTCGTGAAGTACCTCGGCCTCGCCCTGATGATCGTGGGGGGGCTCTTCCCGCTCGCGTGGATCCTGCTGACGAGCCTCAAGGACGAGGGCGAGCTCCAGAAGTTCCCCGTGCAGTACCTGCCCGCCACGCCCGACTGGGGCAACTACGCCCGCGTGTTCAGCGAGCAGCCCTTCGCGCGCTTCTTCCTCAACTCCCTCATCGTGTCGGGCGTGAGCACGGTGCTGTGCGTGGTCGTCGCGGCGCTCGCGGCGTACGCGCTCTCCAGGCTGCGCGTCCGGTACCGGGGTCTGCTGACGGTGCTGGTGGTGGTGTTCAGCATGTTCCCCGTCGTGAGCCTGCTGGTGCCGCTCTTCCGCATCATGCGCGGCGTGGACCTGCTCAACAGCTACCCCGCGCTGATCCTGCCGTACACGGCGCTCTCGCTGCCCGTCGCGATCCTCACGCTCATCGCGTTCTTCTCGTCCATCCCGCGCGACCTGGAGTCCGCCGCGATGGTGGACGGCTGCTCGCGGGTGGGCGCGCTGTGGCGCGTCGTGGTGCCGCTCAGCACGCCCGGCATGGTCACGGCGGCCCTGCTGGTGTTCGTGAACTCGTGGAACGAGTTCCTGCTGGCCCTGTCGTTCAACACGGCGCGCGACATGCGCACCGTCGCGGTGGGCGTGACGCTCTACCAGGGCGAGTTCAGCTTCCCGTGGCCGCTCATCTCGGCCGCGATCGTCGTGGGCGTCGTGCCGATCGTCGCGCTCATCGTGTTCTTCCAGCGCCGCTTCGTGGCGGGGCTGACCGCCGGCGGCGTCAAGGCCTGACCGCCACTTCCCGAGGTATTCCATGACCAGTCCGTCCACGTCCGACTTCCTGTGGTTCTGCCAGCTTTCCCGTGACGGCGAGTTCATCGGCACGAAGGAGAAGCCGCCGCGCAGGCCCACGCTGGAGTACGTGTCCAGCCTCATCGAAACCGCCGCCGAGGCGGGCTTCTCCAGCCTGCTGACCGCCACGAACTACCACAGCGAGCACGAGAACTACACCGCCGCCATCGCCGCGCTCGCCCGCACGCGCGGCGCGGGCCTCCTGATCGCGGTGCGGCCCGGCATGTTCCACCCCGCCATGTACGCGAAGATGATCGCGACGGCGCAGAACCTCTTCCCGGGGCGGGTGCGGGTGAACATCGTGACGGGCTCCAGTCCCGCCGAGAACGCCATGTACGGCGACTTCGAGGACCACGGGCAGCGCTACGAGCGCACGCGCGAGTTCATGCGGGTGCTGCGCACGCTGTGGGAGCAGGAGCCGCCCGTCTCGTACGAGTCGGACGTGTACAGCTTCAAAAACGCCGTCCTCGACCCGCGTCCCGTCGTGCCGGTGCCGCTGTACTTCGGCGGCGCGTCCGACGCGGCCAAGCGCATCGCGGCGGAGCTCGCGGACGTGTACCTGCTGTGGGGCGAGCGGCGCGACATGATCGAGGAGCGCCTCGGGAAGATGCGCGAACTGGAGAAGGAGTACGGGCGAACGCTGGGCTACGGTCTGCGCACGCACGTCGTGGTCCGCGAGACTGAGGAGGAGGCGTGGCAGGCCGCCGACCGCCTCATCTCCCGGGTGGACCCGGAGGTGCGCCGCGCGTTCGTGGAGAGCTACAAGCACGTGGACGGCGTGGGTCAGCTGCGTCAGATCGAGATGCTGCGCAATCTCAAGGACGGCGACCTGACGGTGGAGCCGAACCTGTGGGCGGGCGTGGGCATGGCGCGCAGCGGCGTGGGCGTCGCGATCGTGGGAAGCCCCCGGCAGGTGGCGGACAAGATCCGCGACTACGAGTCCATGGGCATCTCCACGTTCATCTTCTCGGGCTATCCGCACTTGGAGGAGGCGCGGCGCTTCGGGGAGCTGGTGATGCCCCTGCTGCGCGGCGGTCAGGGCGAGCAGCGCGTGATCCACACGGACGTGGTGGCGCCGACGTCCTGAAGGGCCAGGAAGTGGGGCCGGACCTCCGGGTCCGGCCTCTCTCATTTGTAAGAAATTCGTGAGACCGGATGTGATCTTTTTGACATAGGGTACCGGGGCTTTCCCACCACGACGCACTCTCCCCGGTCCCCCTCCCCCCACTTCCTCTCACACTCTCCGGCTGCGCCCCGCTCCCGGACGGCCCGCCCGTCCGAGACGCCACGCCTCACGCCCCGGAGCCCCCCAGGTGGTCCACATGTCCTACCAGTACGAGTACGACGACACCCCCCGGCCCCCCTCGTCGACCCTGCCCGAGTCCTACTCCGGCGTGACGCCCGGCACGCCGCGCGGCGCGACCTTCATCACCCGCGCGGAGGAGGGCGCCGTGCTCGGCCACCTGCTCGGAAGGCGCGAGAGCGCCCTGATGGTCGCGCGCTCCACCGGCATGTCCGCCGCGCGCGCCGAGGCCGTGTGCGAGGCGCTCTACCAGCAGGGCCGCCTCAGCTTCCTCCTGCGCGACGACGTGCGGATGTACAGCGTCAGCTTCGCGGCGCACCGCTGAGTTCAGGAAAAGGGAGCGCCCCGGCCGTGGCCGGGGCGCTCCCTGCGGGCTCAGCCCTTCACGGTGAAGCGCACGCGGTCCGCCGCGTGGAACTCGTA
>NZ_KI912668.1:114127-115816 GCF_000519345.1 Deinococcus pimensis DSM 21231 | reverse complement strand
GGGCCGCACGAACCACGTGCGGGTCCCGGACCGCCGCGACGCCGTGCGGCACGCGATCCGCGTGGCGCGCGACGGGGACACGGTGCTGCTCGCGGGCAAGGGTCCCGAGGAGACGCTGGAGCGCGGTCACGAGACGATCCCCTGGGACGAGGCGCGCGAGGCCCGTGAGGCCCTCGCGGACCTGCAGGGCTGAGCCTCAGCGCCGCAGGCCCGCGAGGGCGCTCGTGAGGGCGTCCGGATCGACGGGTTTCACGAGGTAGCCGTCGGCGGGCACGCCGCGGCTCTCCCAGCGCTCGATGTCCGCGAGGGAACTGACGAGCAGCAGCACGGGCAGGTCCGGCAGGGCCTGCTCCTCGCGGATCCGGCGGGCCACGTCGGGGCCCGTCAGGCCGGGCATGTTCACGTCGAGGAGCAGCACGTCCGGGCGGGGCGCGTCGTGGTAGGGCGGTTCGCGGCGCAGGAACGCGAGGGCCTGCTCGCCGTCCTCCACGAGGTAGAGCGTGGTGGCGCCCGCGTCCTCGAAGGCGAGTTCGGCGAGCAGGCGGTCGTCGGCGTTGTCCTCGGCGAGAAGCACGTTCAAGGCGCACGCTCCGGGGGGACTCGGGGTGGGTGCAACATTCACCCGGACGCTACCAGAACGCGCGCCGCGCGGACGGCGGTTCATGTGAAGCGGAATTTACGTTCAGGCACTTCTCGGCAGCCAGGTGCTCGCGAGGCGGTCCACGACGTCCACGAGCCCGAGGAAGTCGAAGGGCTTGCAGAGGTAGGCGTCGGCGCCGAGCTCGTCGCACAGGCCGCGGTCGAAGTCCGCGTCGGAGGTGGTGAACACCACGATGGGCACGGACTTCAGGCGCGGGTCAGCCTTGACGCGGCGGAGCACCTCGTAACCGCTGAGGCGCGGCATGTGAAGGTCGAGCAGCACGAGGGAGGGCACGTGGTCGGGGCGTCCCGCGTGCTCGCCTTCGGCGTGGAGGTAGTCGAGGGCTTCCTGACCGTCACGCGCGACGGTGACGTCGCCGTCGAGGCCGCGCGCGGCGAAGGCGAGCCGCGCGAGCTCCACGTCGAGCTCGTTGTCCTCGACCAGCAGGATCCTTCCGCTGTTGTCCATCCCCGCACCCCCCGTGCTTCACTCGACTGCCAGATCGTTCACATTCACTTTAGGGAAGTGCGGGAGTCCTCATTGGTGACCCGAGCACCCTTCATCCCTCATGAAGGAAGCCGGGTTCACGTGGCGTGCCGAGCGTCTCGCCCAGCCAGACCGCCGCGCGGTCCACGAGCTCCGCCGCCGCCGGGGAGAGCGCCGTCATGTTCGCGAAGCCGTGGATCATGCCGGGTCCGGGCAGCAGGTCCGCCTGCCCGCCCGCGTCCCGCAGGGCGTCCACGTACGCGGCGCCCTCGTCACGCAGGGGATCGAACTCGGCGGTCATCACGAGGGTGGGCGGGAGCCCGCGCAGGTCCGCGTGCGTGAGGGGCGAGGCGTGCGCGTGCGCGGCGCGCGCGGGGTCCGGCACGTACATGCGGGCGAAGAACTCCATGGAGTCGCGCGTCAGGAAGTACCCCTCGGCGTTCTCGCGGCGGCTGGCGTGCCGTTCGGTCTCCACGAAGTCCACCGCCGGGTAGATCAGGAGCTGCGCCGCGAGGGCCGGGCCGCCCTCGTCGCGGGCGCGGACGGCGGCGACGGCGGCGAGG
>NZ_KI912668.1:109676-114027 GCF_000519345.1 Deinococcus pimensis DSM 21231 | reverse complement strand
GGGCGCACGCCCGCCGCCTCCAGCACCTCGCGCAGGGGCACGCCGCCCCAGCGTCCGTTCATGACGCCGCCGCGCGTCCAGCCGTGCCCGTCGATGAGGTGCGCGTCGCGGTAGAAGGCGCGTCCGTTCCCGGCGCACTGCATGACGGCCTCCACCTCCACGCGCGGGCGGGCCGCGAGGTCGGCGACGCTCAGCGAGAGGGGCCGCTCCACCAGCCCGCCGAGTTCCAGCGTGCCCGTGAGGGGCGCGGGCTCCAGGGTGTCCGCGCCGGGCGGGTAGGGGTTGTTGTTGCGCACGAACACGTACGCCTGCGGGGTGAGGTCGTGTTGGGCGAGGACGGTCTCGGGGGTCTCCAGCACCTCCCCACGGTCGAGGGTGTAGTTGAGCTCGTCACGGGCGTCGCCGTGGAGCGGTCGGGCTTGCGTCACTTCGGGCATGGGGCCTCCGGCGTCTGGAATGAAAAGGGAGTTCGGTTGCATTCAGCGTACCGCGCCGGACGTCCCCTCCGCCTTTCTCAGCCGCTCACGTCGGACGACCACGCGGGCTCGCGCTTCTCCAGGAAGGCCGAGACGCCCTCGCGCAGGTCGTCCGTGGTGCGGGTCCACGCGTTCACGCCGACGGCGTAGCGCAGCGCCTCCGAGAGGCCCATGCCCGGCACGAGGGCGAGCATCTCCTTGGTCGTGGCGAGGGCCGTCGCGGAGTTCCGCGCCACCTCGTCCGCCAGCGTCAGGGCGCGCTCCAGCGCCCCTCCGTCCGGTACGACCTCGTTCACGAGCCCCATCCGCCACGCCTCCGCGGCGCTCACGAGCCTGCCCGTGAGCAGCAGCTCGCGCGCGTGCTTCTCCCCCACCACGCGCAGCAGGAACACCATCACGATCGCCGCGACGAACCCCAGCCTCACCTCGGTGTAGCCGAGCCGCGCGCCCTCGCCCGCCACGACGAGGTCGCACGCGCTCGCGAGGCCCGCGCCGCCCGCCACGGCCGCTCCCTCCACCGCCGCCACGACCGGCTTCTCGAAGGTGTAGATCAGCTCCAGCAGGGCCGCGAGCCGCGCCGAGTCGGCCTTGTTCGCCTCGCTCGACGCCGCGCCGAGCTCCCGGAGCGCCCTCAGGTCGGCGCCCGCGCTGAAGGCCTTCCCGGCGCCGCTCAGCACGACCGCGCGGGTGTCCGCGTCGTCCCGCAGGGCGAGCAGGGCCGCGTGGAGGTCCGAGACGAGCTCGGCGGACAGGGCGTTGCGGACCTCCGGGCGTTCGAGCCGGAGGTGCGTGACGTGACCGTGACGGTGGACGCTGACGTTGGAAGGGGACGACATGGCCCGACTGTACCCCGCGCGCTCACGTTCGGGCCCGCGTGGACGGGAGCTTCCTCACCGACCCCCATGAGCACGTCATCTCATGGTCATAAAGGGGCGTTCGGGCCGTTACAATTATCCCGACTTCGTTTGCTAGCATGACCCTTCGGAGGAAGTCTGTGCCGACGTACCTTTACAAAAGCCTCGACAGCGGAGAAACGTTCGAGATCAAGCAGAGCATGACCGAGCAGCCCCTGACGGTCCACCCCGAGACGGGCGAGCCGATCAAGCGCATCCTCGCCACGCCCGGCATCGCCTTCAAGGGCCCCGGGTTCTACGTCACCGACTCGCGCCCCAAGGACAAGGGCGGCGAGTAACGACGTGCTGCGCCGGTCACTGATCGCCCTCGGCCTCGTCGCGGCACTGGCCGGCGCCTACTTCTCGGGCCGCGTCAGCGCGGCGCGCGCCCTCGTCACGCCCGACGAGATCAACACCGTGGAGGTGTCGTCGAGCGCCCTCAAGGCGGTCGTCCGCGTGGACGTCCGCATCCCCAAGTCGCAGCTGCGCGAGGGCGAGTCCCCCATCGAGACGGGCTCGGGCTTCTTCTACAAGCCGAACCTGATCATCACGAACTACCACGTGGTGCAGTTCCAGGAGAGCATCACCGTCACGCTCTACGACGGCAAGACCGTCACGGCGAAGCTCGAAGGCGTCGACCCCGGCATCGACATCGCGATCCTGCGGGTCACGAACGTCACCGCCCCGAAGACGCTGTCGTTCGGGTCGAGCGGACGGCTCATCCCGGGGCAGAAGTTCATCGTGCTGGGCAGCCCCCTCACGTACCAGAACTTCATCTCCACGGGCGTGTTCAGCACGTCCGCGCGCACCGAGCCGCCCGCCGAGAACGTCGGGCTGGAAATCCCGAGCATGCTGATGACCACCGCCAGCATCCAGCAGGGCAACTCGGGCGGCCCGATCCTCGACTCGCGCGGCAACGTCGTCGGCGTCGCGGACGCGAACCTCGCCGCGAACACCTTCGTGCCGGGCGTCATCGGCCTCGCCATCCCCTCGGACCTCGTGCAGCAGTCCGTGCAGGACCTGGAGCGCGTCGGGGTGCCGCAGCGCGGCACGCTCGGCGTGAGCTTCATTGACCTCGCGGAGCTCGACCCGGCCTTCCGGCGGGGCGTGGGCCTCACCAGCAGCGAGGGCGCCCTCGTCGACGAGGTCCCGGCGGGCAGCACCGCCGCCCGCGCGGGCCTGCGCGGCTCGGTGCGCAACGCGCAGGGTCAGCTCGTCACGCTCGGCGACGTCATCGTCTCTGTGGACGGCCAGCGGGTCCGCACCCAGTTCGACGTGATCCGTCTCGTGGCGGGCAAGCGCCCCAACCAGACCGTGACCCTCAAGGTGTGGCGCAACAAGAAGGAAGTGAGCGTCAGGGCGCTCCTCCTGCGGCGCACGCTGCAGTAGGGCGTGAACGCGAGGGCGGCTCCCCGGTGCGGGGAGCCGCCCTCGTCGTCCCAACCTCCCATGAAGGTCCGCGTCGCTGGGCTCCCCGCCGCCCCTCACCCGTTTTTCGTGAAGGTTTCGTTATGATGGCGGGCAATGTACGTCGTCGTCGAAGGTCCGATCGGGGTGGGCAAGACCAGCCTCACCCACGCGCTCGCGCGCGAGTTCAGCGCGCGCGTCAACCTGGAGGTCGTGGAGGAGAACCCGTTCCTCGCGGCGTTCTACGAGCAGCCGGAGGCCTACGCCTTCCAGGTGCAGGTCTTCTTCCTGCTGTCGCGCTTCAAGCAGCTGCAGGCCCTCACGCAGGCCGAGCTGTTCAGCGGCAGCGTCGTCTCGGACTACCTGTTCGACAAGGACTTCATCTTCGCCGCGATGAACCTGCGCGACCACGAGTTCGCGCTCTACGAGGACCTCTACCGGCACCTGTCGCCGCGCCTCGCGCACCCGGACCTCGTGGTGTACCTGCGTGCCGAGCCGGACCTGCTGCTCTCGCGCATCGCCCGGCGGGGCCGCGCGTTCGAGCAGACGATGGACCCCGAGTACCTGCGTGAGCTCACCCGCCGCTACGACGAGTACTTCCGCACGTACCCGGGCCCCGTGCTGAGGATCGACGCGCACGCCTACGACTTCGTCGGGAACGCCGACGACGCCGCCGAGGTGCTCGGCCGCGTCCGCGCGGCGCTCGGGCAGCCCGCGGACGCGCAGACGGAGGGGGAGGCCGCGTGTATCTAGCGATCTCCGGCAACATCGGGAGCGGCAAGAGCACCCTCACGGCCCTCCTCAGCGAGCGTTACGGCCTCGCGCCCGTGTACGAGGCGGTGGACACCAACCCGGACCTGCAGGACTTCTACGCGGACATGCGCCGCTACAGCTTCCACAGTCAGGTGTTCTTCCTCTCCAAGCGGCTGGAGCAGCACCTGACGCTCGTGAACGGCGCGGCGGGCGCCATCCAGGACCGCACCGTCTTCGAGGACGCGAACATCTTCGCCCGCAACCTCTTCGAGACGGGCCAGATGGACGCGCGCGACTGGGAGACGTACCTGGGGCTCTATCAGGGCATCCTGCCCGCGCTGCGCACCCCGGACCTGCTCCTTCACATCGACGCGGGCCTGCCGACGCTGCGCTCGCGCATCGCGAAGCGCGGGCGGGACTACGAGCAGACCATCCCGGACGCGTACCTCACGGGCCTCAACCGGCTGTACGACGAGTGGGTGGCGGCGTACGGGCACTCGCCCGTCATCCGCGTGCCCGGCGACGAGATCGACTTCGTCGCGGACCCGGGCGGCTTCACGTGGATCTGCGAGCGGATCGAGGCGCTGGGCTTCGGCGTGCCGCTGCTGCGCTAGCATCCCCCTATGAAGCTGCGCGACCTCGCCCTGGACCTCAAGCTGCCCCTTCCGGACGCGAATCCCGACGTGACGGGCGTCACGCACAACGCCGAGTGGGTCCGCCCCGGCGACGTGTTCGTGGCGATCCGCGGCGCGCGCTTCGACGGGCACGAGTTCACCTCGCGGGCGGCGGAGCTCGGCGCGGTCGCCGTGGCGGGCGAGGGCC
>NZ_KI912668.1:108605-109576 GCF_000519345.1 Deinococcus pimensis DSM 21231 | reverse complement strand
GGCGGCGGCGCGGCCCGCGACGCGCCCGCTGAAGAGGCACCCGCCGAGGAAGGTGCCCTCCAGGGAGCGGTAGCCGTGCATGCCGCCCCCGCCGAAGCCCGCGACCTCGCCCGCCGCGTACAGGCCCCGCATGACCTCACCGTCCGCGCCGAGGACGCGCCCCTCCAGGTCGGTCTCCAGCCCGCCGAGCGTCTTGCGCGTCAGGATGTTGAGCCGCACGGCGATCAGCGGCCCGTCGCGGGGATCGAGGATCGGGGCGGGCTTCGCGACACGCACGTAGCGTTCGCTCGGGAAGGCCCGCGCGCTCCGCACGAGCGCGAGCTGCGGGTCCTTCCCGGCGGGGTTCGTGAGCTGCGCGTCGCGCTCGCGGACCTCACGTTCGAGCACGTCGTACGCGACGAGGTCCTGCCGGGCGAGGGCGTTCATGCCGTCCACGAGGCTCCGCAGGTCGGGCCGCACGACGAAGTCCTCGCCGCGCTCCATGAAGGCCCGCACGGGGGCCTGCACGTCCTTCCCGACGCGCCGCAGGGTGAGGCGCACGTCACGGCCCGTGAGGTCGGGGTTCTGCTCGCTGCCCGACAGGGCGAACTCGCGGCGGATGATGGCGCGGTTGAGCACGAACCACGTGTACGGGTACCCCATGCGGGTGATGTGCCGCAGCGTCCCGAGGGCGTCCGCGCCCGGCACGTGCGGGAAGGGCAGCCGCCGCCCGGTGGGGTCGAGCCACAGGCTGCTGGGGCCGGGCAGGATGCGGATGCCGTGCCGCGCCCAGATGGGGTTCCAGTTGCGCAGCCCCTCGGTGTAGTGCCACATGCGGTCCGGGTGGATGAGGCGGGCGCCCGCGCGGCGCACCTCCTCCTGCAGCAGGCCGTCCACGTGCCGGGGCACGCCGGAGAGCATGAAGGCCGGGGGCGGCCCGAGCCGCTCCGTGGGCCAGTTGCGCCGCACGAGGTCGTGGTTGCCGCCGAGCC
>NZ_KI912668.1:108263-108505 GCF_000519345.1 Deinococcus pimensis DSM 21231 | reverse complement strand
TTCTCGGTCCTCAACGCGGACGACCCGTGGACCGCGCGGCTCGTGGAGCTCGGGGAGCACGTCACGTACGGCGTGGAGGCCCGCGCCGACTGGTGGGCGACCGACGTGGAGGAGGTCGCCGGGGGCCTGCGCTTCCAGGTGCATCACCCCCAGGGCGGCTTCGACGCGATCCTCCCGATGATCGGGCGCTTCAACGTCTCCAACGCGCTCGCGGCGATGGCGGCCGCCTCGCGGCTCGGGGT
>NZ_KI912668.1:107774-108163 GCF_000519345.1 Deinococcus pimensis DSM 21231 | reverse complement strand
CCCCGGCCACCGCGAGACGCGAGGCGTCCGCGCCGAGCTCCGCCGCGTGATCGGCGGCCCAGCGCAGTGCGGCGAAGGCGTCCTCGACGGCGGCGGGGAAGGGATGCTCGGGCGCGAGGCGGTACTCGACGCTCAGCACCATGGAGCCGGACTCGGCGCACAGCTCGCGGCACAGCGGGTCGTGCGTCTCGACGGAGTACGCGACGAACCCGCCGCCGTGGAAGAACACGGTCAGCGGGAAGGGGCCCTCGCCGCGCGGCACGTAGAGCCGCGCCGGGAGGTCCGACGCGGGCCCGGGGACCGTCAGGTCGCGTGTGGAGGCGATCTCCACGGGTCGCCTCGGCATCTGCGCGGTGCGGGCGAGGGTGACGGCGCGCATCTCCTCGATG
>NZ_KI912668.1:99646-107674 GCF_000519345.1 Deinococcus pimensis DSM 21231 | reverse complement strand
TGCGCCCGCGCGAAAGGAAAGCCCGGGACGCGCGTGGCGTCCCGGGCGGCAGGCCGGCGGTTACTCCGCGACGGGCGCGGGGGGCGGCCCGCGGCGGGCCTCCAGGCGGCGGTCGGGCAGGAACAGCACCGCGATCCACGCGAGGAGGATCACGACGATCCCGAAACGGTAGATGTGCGCGACGCTGTTCGCGAAGCTGACCTTCACGGCGCGGCCCACCTGATTGATCGTGTCGCGCGTCTGCGCGACGGCCTGCGTCTCGGCGGCGTCGAGACCGCTGCGCACCTGCGTCAGCACCTGCGTCTGCCCCTGCGGGGAGCGGATCGCGTCGGCGGGGACGCGCCCGAGACCGTCGCGCAGGCCCTGGGGAAGCTGGGGATTCTGCCGCAGCGCCACGAACGTGGCGGGGTCACCGCTGCGGACCGCGCGCTCGATGCGGGCGTACTGCTGGTCGAAGGCGGCGCGGACGCCCTGCTCGGCCTGACGGGTCGCGGCGGCCGCGTCGAAGCTGCTGCCGCGTCCGCCCTCGCCGCCGCCGCCGGTGCCGTTCTGGAAGCCGCTGAGGCGCTGCCGCAGCGCGGGCGGCGCGTCCTTCACGATGGGGGCGAAGTTCTCGCGGAACTGCGCGGCGAGGGTGCTGGTGAGGACCGCGCCGAAGATGGCGACGCCGATGGTGCTGCCGAGCTGCTGGAAGAACGTGCCCGCCGAGGTGGCCACGCCGATCTGGTAGGGCGGCACGGCGTTCTGCACGGCGAGCGTGAAGAGCGCGACGGTCGGGCCGAGTCCGAGGCCCACGAGGACCATGCGGGCGGCCAGCATGGGGTAGCTGGTGTCCGCGCCGATGGTGGACAGCCACCAGAAGGCGAGCGTGGCGAGCGCGAGCGCCACGACCAGCAGGGGCTTGTAGCGTCCGATGCGCGCGGCGGTGAGGCCCGCGCTCTGCGCGCCGAGGATGAAGCCGAAGGTGAGGGGGATGGTGGCGGTCCCGGCGGCGGTGGCGCTGAAGCCCTTGACGTTCACGAGGTAGAGCGTGAGGAAGAGCACCGCGCCGAGGAAGCCCGCGCCGACGAGGAAGCGCGCGATCATCGTGAAGGTGATGGTGGGGTTCTTGAAGAGCGCGAGCGGCACGATGGGGCTGGGGTGCCTCGCCTCCCACGCGATGAACGCGACGAGCGCGGCGGCGCTGAGGGCGAACAGCCCGATCAGGGTGGGGCTGGTCCAGGCGTAGGTGTCGTCCGCGCCCCAGGTGAGCGCGAGCAGCAGGGGCACCGTGAAGATCACGATGAGGGCCGCGCCGACGTAGTCGACGATGGCCTTGAGGCCGCTGGCGAGGCGCGGCATGCGCGCCGCGATGAAGCCCAGCGCGACGAGGCCGAGCGGGAGGTTGACGTAGAACACCCAGCGCCACGAGAGGCTGTCGGTGAGGAAGCCGCCGAGCAGCGGCCCGACGACGCTGGACAGGCCGAAGACCGCGCCGAACAGGCCCTGGTAGCGGGCGCGGTCACGAGGCGCGAAGATGTCCGCGACGATCGCGAACGCGACGGTGGCGAGCGCCGCCGCGCCGATGCCCTGCAGACCGCGGAACACGACGAGCTGCATCATGCCGCCGCCGAAGAGCCCGCCGAGCCACGGCTCGCCGGAGAGGCCGCACAGCGCCGACCCGAGCAGGAACACGACGATGCCGAACATCAGGATGGGCTTGCGTCCGTACAGGTCGGAGAGCTTCCCGTAGATGGGCACCATCGCGGAGCTCGTGAGGAGGTACGCGGTCGTGACCCACGAGTAGAGGCTCAGGCCGTTGAGCTCGTCGGCGATGCGCGGCAGGGCGGTGGACACGATGGTCTGGTCGAGGGCGCTGAGGAACAGGCCGAGCAGCACGCCGAACACGATGAACTTCTTCGTGCGCAGGTCGAGGACCTCGGCGTAGTTGATGTGCTGCGGGGGTTGCGGTGGTGCCTGGGTCATGCTTCTCTCCGGTGGGCGCACTGGGCGCGGGGGGACGGGGGGAGGTGCTCGCGGACGTCGCGGCAGGCGGCCTCGAAGCGCGCGAGGACGTCCTCGGGGAGGCCGCTCAGGAGGCGCGTGAAGGCCTCCACGGTGGAGCCCTCGATGCGGGCGAGGACCTCGCTCGCGGCGGGCGTGAGCAGGACGTGCTTCTGGCGGCGGTCCTCGGGGTTCTCGCGGCGTTCGAGCAGGCCGCGCCGGACGAGACGGTCGATCATGTGGCTCGTGGCGGGAAGCGAGAGCCGTCCGGCCTCGGCGAGCGCGCCGACGTGGAGGCGGCGGGCGTCGCGCAGCATGAAGAGCAGGCCGAGCTGACGCAGGGACAGGTCGAGCGTGTCGAGTTCCTCCATGACGTCCTGCTGGAGGCCGCAGAAGACGAAGCCGAGCAGGTGTTCGAGGGTTTCGCCCGCCTCGTGGGCGAGCTCGTACTTCGGGTCGGGGACGGGCAGTGAGGACACGCTTGCAAGCCTAGAACATTTTCAATTCTGAAAGTAAGGATAGGCCACAAGGCGGAGCGGGAGGTCCGGCGATACCTCACCCGGGCAGGCGAAATGACCCGGGCTTCCTTCGCCGTTCCCCATTCGGCGCCCGCGTTCTGCCCGTCATGCCGGGAGGGCGCCGCACGGCGCGGGAGGCCACTCATGAACGGAAACGACATCACCGCCCTCGGCTTCAGCGGCAAGCTGCACGCAGCCGTCCAGTGGGCGCCAACCATCTACGCGAATCGTGCGGCGTCACGAGGCGCCGCAGCGGCCGTACGGCCCGCACGGCTCCCTGCGGACCGGCGAGGGCACGAAAGCGAGCTTCGACGTGTCGATGGTCGGCGCTGACCGGCCGAGCCACCCCTCCGGGCCGGACGGTCCGGGAGGACCTCGCCGCACCTCCGTCCGCGCCGCATGGCACCATGGCCTTTGTGAGCACACCCCGACTGCACGAGAACGAACTGCACGTGGACACGGCCCTCGTCGAGCGGCTCGTCGCGTCGCAGTTCCCCCGGTTCGCGCACCTGGGCGTCCGCCCCGTGAGGGCGCTCGGGACCGTGCACGTGCTGTACCACCTCGGCGACGACCTCGTCGCGCGTCTGCCGCGCGTGGGCGTTCCGCGCGAGGAGATCGACAAGGAGCACGCGTTGCTGCCCCGCCTCGCGGCTCACCTCCCCGTGGAGATCCCTCACCCGGTCGCGCGGGGCGCACCCACGCCCGAGTACCCCAGCGAGTGGTCCGTGTACACCTGGCTGCGTGGCGAGAACCCCGAGCCGGGCGGGCTGAGGGACCCCAGGGGATTCGCCCTGGACCTGGCGGACTTCGTTCGCGCCCTGAGACGGTTCGACGTCCCGGACGCGCCGCCGAGCGAGCGGGGCCGCCGCCGCCTCCGTGACCTCGACGCGTCCGCTCGCGCGTCGATCGAGGCGGCGCGGGCGCTCGTCGACGCGGACGCCGCCACACGCGCGTGGGAAACGGCCCTGCGCGCGCCCGAATGGGACGGACACGCCGTGTGGGTGCACGCGGACCTGCTGCCCGGCAACCTGCTCGTCCGCGAGGACCGGTTGAGCGGGGTGCTGGACTTCGGCTCGCTCGGCACGGGCGACCCGGCGAGCGACCTGAACGTCGCGTGGAGCGTCCTACCACGTGACGCGCGCGAGGTGTTTCGCGGCGCGCTCGGCGCGGACGAGGGAACGTGGGCGCGCGCGCGTGGGCTGGCGCTCGTGATCGCGCTTCAGGCGCTGCCGTACTACCGGCACACGCACCCGGCGTTCGCGCGCGCCGCGCGCTTCACCATCGACGAGATCCTCGATGAGCACGGGAGGCAGGGATGAACCCGCCCGAACCACCAGACGACGCGCTCCCGAAGGGCATCGGCGCGCCCGCCACGCGGGCGTTCCACGCCGCCGGGATCACGCGCCTCTCGGACCTCACGCGCCACACGGAAGCGGCGCTGCTCGCGCTCCACGGGGTCGGTCCCAAGGCCCTGCGCGTGCTGCGGGACGCTCTGGACGCCCGCGGACTCACATTCGCCGGGACTGCCGAACGAGGGCAGGTCGTGCGGATCGACGACCTCGACCTGTACTACGAGGAGTACGGCAGCGGGGAGCCGCTGGTGCTCCTGCACGGCTTCGGAGGGTGCGTGCAGAACTGGCACCCGTTCGTCGAGGCGTTCTCGGCCGCGTATCGGCTGATCCTCGTGGACCTGCCTGGACACGGGTTCTCCACGAATCCTGCGCGGACCTTCACGCATCGGCAGGCGGCTCGGGACGTGCTGCTGCTGCTCGACCGACTGAACGTCACGCGCTTCTGCGCGATGGGCATGAGTACCGGCGGGATGACGCTGCTGCACATGGCCACCCTCCAGCCCGAGCGTGTCGACGTCATGGTGCTGATCAGCGCAACGCCCACCTTCCCGGATCAGGCCAGGACCATCATGCGCAGAGCGTCGTTCCGCACCATGCCGGCGGACGTCGTGGACATGTACCGGGCGTGCGCGCCACGAGGGGACGCGCAGATCCGCTGGCTCATCGAGGCCTTCAACGCGCTGGGCGACGACCGGGACGACATGAACTTCTCCGGCCGTGAACTGTCACGCGTCACGGCGCGGACCCTCGTCGTGCACGGCGACCGTGATCACTTCTTTCCTGTCGAGATGCCCGTCCGTCTCTACCAGGGCATCCCGGAGGCTTCGTTGTGGATCGTTCCGGACGGCGGCCATGTCCCCATCCATGATCCCGCGGTCGGGTTCGCCACAACCGCGCTGCGGTTCCTTCAAGCGCCTTGGGGTGATTCGACCGGGGCCACGTGACCTGCCGCCGGCCCGGCAACATGGGACGGCATCTTCACTGGGCCTGTGCATCATCAAGCGCGCGCCAAGGCGTGGTGGTTGACGTGCCTCACGAACAGCAGCGCGATCACGAGCGCCAGCCCGCCCGCCAGCGCGAAGGTCGCGCGCAGCCCCACCGTCTGACCCAGCACCCCGCCCAGCAGCGCGCCGAGCGGCGCGGCCCCGGCGACCAGGAAGCGGTACGCGCCGCCCACCCGGCCCCGCAGGTCGGGCGGCACGAGCTGCTGACGGAGTGACACCCGCACCACGCCCGACACGCCCAGGTTGAGGCCGTCGAGGACCAGCAGCGCCGCCAGCAGCGCCGGCGCGGCGAGGACGCTCAGGCCGAGGTACACGAGCCCCACCACGAACACGGAGCCCAGCACGGTCGTTCCCGCGCCGACGCGCCGTGACACGTGCGGGGACAGCACGCTGCCGAGGACGTGCCCGACCGCGCCCGCCGTGAGCAGCGCCCCGTACCCGACCGGACCGACCCCCGGCAGGGACGTCGCGAACAGCACGAACAGCGCGAACACGGCCGCGTCGAGCAGCATCGTGAGGGCCATCAGCACCGCCAGGGCGCGCAGGGGCGCGTTCGACCACAGCCACCGCAGACCGCCGCGCACCTCACGCCACCACGATCCACCCGCGGCGGCCCGCACCGCGTCACGAGGTAACGTCGAGATCAGCGCGGAACTCCCGAGGAAGCTCAGGGCGTTCACGAGAAACGGCAGCCCGGGCAGGGCGGCGAACAGCAGCCCTCCGAGGGGCGGGCCGACGAACTCGTTGCTCGTCACGGTCGTGGCGTACAGCGCGGCGTTGGCGTCCTCCAGATGCTCGGCCTCCACGAGGGACGGCACGAGCGTCTCGGCGGTGCCGTCCGCGAGGGTCTCGGCGGTGCCGAGGACGAACGCGAGCGGGTACAGCAGCGCGACGTGGACCTGCCCGCCGAGGACGGCGAGGGCGAGCAGGCCGAGCAGGACGCCGCGGCTGACGTGCGCGACGAGGAGCAGGGTGCGCCGCTCGACCCGGTCGATGAGCGCGCCGAAGGGCAGGGTGAACAGCAGGGCGGGCAGCGTGGCGAAGACCGCGAGCCCCGCGACGACGAGCGGATCACGCGAGAGGGACGCGACGAGCAGCGGCAGCGCCGCCCGGCCGATGCCGTCTCCGACGTTCGCGCTCGTGCTCGTCAGCCACAACCGCCGGAAGGGGCGTCCCGCCCGCCACGCGCGCATGACCGAGCCTAGCGCGTCTCGTCGGGGGTGGCGAGCACGTCCACGACCGTGAGGGTTCCCGTCATGTCGCTAGGCGCAATGACCCAGCCTTCCTTCGCCATTCCCCCATTCCGCCCGCACGGACGCCCCGCCATGCTGGGAGAGCGCGATCCACGCGCGGGAAGGTCACTCATGAACGGAAACGACATCACCGCCCTCGGCTTCAGCGGCAAGGCGATCGGCCTCGCCCTGGGCGCCGCCCGCGAGCGCGCCAGGGAAGGCGTCACGAACCAGGACGTCCTCACCGAGCTCGCGCACGTCCAGCACCACCCGGAGAGCTTCACCGACGATCCCGCGTACGCCGCGCTCGCCCGCGAGCTGCTCGGACAGCAGGCGCGGGTACCCGACACGCTGCGCGACCGCCCCCTGGCGTACCGGCAGTGGGGCGAGGACCTCATCGAGGAGGGTGCACGCGCGCAGATGGACACGGCGATGCGGCTCCCCGTGAGCGTGGCGGGCGCGCTGATGCCCGACGCGCACTTCGGGTACGGACTGCCCATCGGCGGCGTCCTCGCCACCGACAACGCCGTCATCCCGTACGGGGTGGGCGTGGACATCGGCTGCTCCATGCGCCTCAGCGTGCTCCCCATCGAGGGGCTCTCCCGCGACGAGGAAGCCCGGCTGCTGCGCCGCAACACCCGCTTCGGCGCCGGGGGCTCCTGGGAGCGCAAGGTGAGGCCCGACCACGACGTCCTCGACGAGGACACCTGGGACGAGTTCCCCCTGCTGCGCCAGCTCCGCGACAAGGCCGCCGAGCAGATCGGCACGAGCGGCTCCGGCAACCACTTCGTGGAGTTCGGCACCTTCACGCTGGAGCAGCCCGACCTCGGGCTGGAGCCGGGCGAGTACGTGGCGCTCCTCTCCCACAGCGGCTCACGCGGGTTCGGCGCGCAGGTCGCCGGGCACTACACGAGGGTCGCGCAGAACCTTCACCCCAGGCTCGACCCGGACGCGCGCAAGCTCGCGTGGCTCGACATGGGCCACGAGGAGGGCGAGGCCTACTGGGCCGCGATGGAGCTCGCCGGGCGCTACGCCCTCGCCAACCACGAGGTGATCCACGACCGCATCTCGAAAGCGCTCAAGGTCACGCCGCTCGTGACGGTCAGCAACAGCCACAACCTCGCGTGGAAGCAGACGCTGGGTGACGGACGCGAGGTGATCGTGCACCGCAAGGGCGCCACGCCCGCCGCGCAGGGTCAGCTCGGGATCATTCCGGGCAGCATGGCCGACCCGGGCTTCGTGGTGCGCGGCCTCGGCAACGCGGACGCGCTGGAGAGCGCCTCGCACGGCGCGGGCCGCCAGATGGGCCGCAAGCAGGCCGAACGTCAGCTCGACCGCGCGGCCGTGACGAAGTACCTGGAGGAGCGCGGCGTGACGCTGCTCGGCGGAGGCATCGACGAGGCGCCCATGGCGTACAAGCGCATCGAGGAGGTCATCGCGCGCCAGCAGGACCTCGTGGAGGTCGTCGCGAAGTTCACCCCGCGCGTCGTGAAGATGGACACCGGCAAGGAGGACATCTGAAAGCCAGGCTACGGAACGCGTGCCACACGCGTCCCACAGGCCACATGGCTTAAGGGGCCTTCCTGATTTCGCCGATGTTCTCATGACACTCGCGCGCCATACTGCGTCCGGCAGGGAGGCGGGAAACGCGCCGGGCGCGAGCCCGCCGACCACCGGACCCCAAGAGCTCACGAGGGAGGCGCCCACCTCGGAAAAAAAACGGACGCGCGAGCGGGAACGAGCGAAGGATCGGTGCAATTCCGGTCGCCCGCACCACCAGGGGAGCCACGCGAACGCGTGAGCTCCCCACTCCTGGTTCTGGCGGACGGTACACTGCCCCGCATGACGAGCCGACCCACCCTCACGAACGCCGGGCGCGTCCGGGCCTTCCACGACGCCATCGGCGCCGCGCTGCCCGCGCGGCCCAGCGCGCCCTCCC
>NZ_KI912668.1:89981-99546 GCF_000519345.1 Deinococcus pimensis DSM 21231 | reverse complement strand
CCGCGCTGCCCGCGCGGCCCAGCGCGCCCTCCCCCGCCCTGCTCGCGCTGCGCCGCACCCTCGTCCGCGAGGAGTACGAGGAGGTCATGGAAGCCATGGACGCCGTGGAGCGCGGCGATACGGACCTCGCGCCGCTCGCGCAGGAACTCGCGGACCTGCTCTACGTCACGTACGGCGCGCTGCTCGCGCTCGGCGTGGACCCCGACGCCGTCTTCGAGGAGGTCCACCGCGCCAACATGCACAAGACGACCGGCCCCCGCCGCGAGGACGGCAAGCAGCTCAAGCCCGAGGGCTGGCAGCCCGCGAACGTCCGGGGTGTGCTGGAAGGGCTGTCCGCCGAGAAAGGCCTGCCGTCCGGAACGACCCGGACGGCGAACCTGACCGCTGAGGACTGACGGCTGACGGCTTCTACACGTTGAAGAGGAAGTTCATGATGTCGCCGTCCTGCACGACGTACTCCTTGCCTTCCGTGCGGACCCAGCCCTTCGCCTTGGCGTTCACCCAGCCGCCCGCCTCGACCATCTTGTCCCACGCGATGACCTCCGCGCGGATGAAGCCGCGCTCGAAGTCCGAGTGGATCTCCCCGGCGGCCTGCGGCGCCTTCGTGCCCTGACGGACCGTCCAGGCGCGCACCTCCTTCTCGCCGCTCGTGATGTACGTGATGAGGCCCAGCGTGCTGTACCCGACCCGCACGAGCTTCGCGAGGCCCGGCTCGTCGATGCCGAGGTCCGCGAGGAACGCCGCGGCGTCCTCCTCGGGCATCTCGGAGAGCTCGCCCTCGATCTGCGCGCTGATCTTCACGACCTCGGCGCCTTCCCGCGCGGCGTACTCGCGGACCTGCCGCACGAGGTCGTTGTCCTCGGTGAGTTCGTTCTCGCCGACGTTCGCGACGTAGATGATCGGCTTGATGGTCAGCAGGCCGAAGTCCTTCGGGATCGGCGCGTCGTACGTGCCCGCGCGGGCGGGCTGACCCGTCTCCAGGACCGCGAGGACCTGCTGCGCGAGGTCGAGGAGTTCCGCGTCCTCCTTGTTGCCCTTCGCGCTCTTGCGCAGACGGTCGATGCGGCGCTCCATGGTGCTCATGTCGGCCAGCACGAGCTCCGTGTTGATCGTGTCGATGTCCCCGACGGGGTCCACCTGACCGGCGACGTGCACGACGTTCGGGTCCTCGAAGCAGCGGACGACGTGCGCGATGGCGTCCACCTCACGGATGTTCCCGAGGAACTGGTTGCCGAGGCCCTCGCCCTTGTGGGCACCCTTCACGAGGCCCGCGATGTCCACGAACTCCACGCCCGTGGGAATGATCGGCGGGACGCGCTCGCCTCGCGTGAAGATCTTCTGGAGCGCTTCGAGCCGCTCGTCGGGCACGGTGACGACGCCGACGTTCTTGTCGATCGTGGCGAAGGGGTAGTTCGCGGCGAGGGCGCCGGCGCGGGTGATGGCATTGAACAGCGTGGACTTCCCGACGTTGGGAAGACCGACGATTCCGATCTGTAGACCTTGACTCATAACGTGTGCTCCTCCGGCTCGGGGGCCGTCGTCTGGCGGTGGCGCGGTGCTCGCGCGGCCAGGATAACCGAGCGATTATACCGGAGCGGCACCCTGAGCTCACGAGCGTCGTTGGTCGGGTCGTGCCGGAACCCCAGGCGAGGCGAAGTCGGCCGGACACGTCTCTTCTCATGAGGGCAGTCAAAATGAGCAGCCTGAGCAGAAGGTGAAGGTTATCCTGATCGAGATGCGTCAACAGCACCTGCTCCTTCTCAGCGGCGCCCTGCTCCTCGCCGCCTGCAACACCACCCCTACACCCACCACCAAACCCGCCGAGCCCACCAGCGTCGGCACTTCCGGCGGCATCCTCACCAGCACGAGCGGCAGCATTACCGTCCCCGCCGGCGCACTCCCCAGCGGCGCCACCCTCACCGTCAGCAGCACCCCCGCCACCACCAGCGCGCCCAGCGGCTACAAGAGCGCCTCCGACGCGCTCGTCCTCACCGCCACCGGCGCCACCACCTTCAGCAAGCCCGTCGAAGTCAAAGTCAAGTACAACGCCAGTGCCCTCGCGGCCCTGCGCGCCAACGCCGCCGTCGGCACGCTCGCCGACCCCAACAACCTCAAGCTCTGCCAGCTCGGCAGCGACACCACCCCCATCAACGTCACCGTCGACACCACCAGCACCACCATCACCGGGAGCGTCAACACACCCGGCACCTACGCCGCGTGCGTCCCGACCGTCCTGCCCGGCCTCACCCTCGGGCTCGCCGGCGACATCAACGCCGCCGCCGGCACGAACGCCACCCTCACCGCGACCATCAGCCGCACCGGCGGCCTGACCGGCGACGTCACCCTCGCCCTCCAGGACGCCCCCGCCGGCATCACTGCAAGTCCCGTCACCGTCGCCGCGAACACCACGAACGGCGCCCTGATCGTCAGCGTCGCGGGCACCGTCGCCCCCGGCGCGTATCCCCTCAAGGTCCGCGCGACGAGCGGTACGCTCAGCGTGGACGCGACCGCCACGCTCACCGTCGTCGCGGCCGCGCAGCCGTCGTTCAGCCTCACCCTCGACGCCGGCACGCTCAACCTGAGGGCTGGCGGGACCAGCACCGTCGATGTCACCGTCACGCCCACCAACGGCTTCTCGGGCGCGGTCAACGTCACGCTTTCCGGGGCTCCGCAGGGCCTCACCGGCACGCTGGACCTGCCCACCGGCACCACCCACGGCACCCTGACCCTCACGGCCACGAACGCCACACCCGTTGGGGCGCACGCGCTGAGCGTGAACGGCACAAGCGGCGACCTCAAGGCGGGCGCGGCCCTCACCGTGAATGTTGTCGCGCCCTTCACCCTCACTGCCGCGGAGTCGGCGGGCGTGAAGGCCGGCGGCAGCGTGAACCTGCCCGTCAGTGTCACGCGTACCGACGGGTACAGCGGCGACGTCACCGTCTCCCTCGAGGACGCGAGCGGCGTCCTGAGCGCCGACCCCGTCACCTTGAACGCGACCGGACGCGATACGAACCTGGTCATTCGCGCCACGAGCGGAGTGGCGACGCAGTCCCTGCCCGTGACGATCGTCGCGACGGACGCCTCAGGCTTCCGCACGACGCGCGTCGTGAGCGTGGCCGTCACGACGGACGTGGTGACGCCGGCCACGGTGACGATCACCGGGACCGCCACCCTGCCCGAACCAGCCGACGCGGCCGCCGCGGTCCTCCAGAACTTCCAGAACGGCGACACGCTGCTCGCGCCCGGCACGTTCTCCAACGGAACGTTCAACGTGACCCTCCCAACCGACGTGAGCGCGCTCGACAAGGTTCTGATGCCCAACCAGGCCCTGTTCGACCCCAGTCCATACGCGTCGAACTGCACGACGAAGGTCGCCGTAAGTGGCGACACCGCGCGCGTCGCCGCGGTTGGTGAGGTGGCCTTCCTGCGCGGTGGTCTACGGACCGGCAGCGTGCAGAACGTCGTCGGGGACGTCAACAATCCTATGAGCTCCAACACGGGTGGGTACGTCTGGCTCTACGCGGAACGGGCCATGACCGTCCAGGGTGACTCCGTGTGCGAGACCCAGTACTACAAGACCAGCTCCTCGTTCGACCTGAACCTCGTTCAGGGCTGGAACCTCGTCGCCACCTCGTCCAAGTCACTTTCCGGCACGACCGTGCCGTCCTCGATGACGACCATCACGAACGCCACGAGCATCAGCGACGGCGCGTGGATGTACCGCCCCAGCGTGTACCTGTCGGGCAGTGACGGGGTCACCGGTACGCGAGGCGCGAGCACCACCGTAACGCTGTCCGCCTCGTTCCTCGCCGGAGGCCCGACGCAGGTCGTCAGCCGTACCGCGACGGTCAAGCAGGTGAACGTCACGCCCAGCGCGCCCATCACCGTTTCCTCCTCCCCGATCACGTTCGCGAACACGGGCGGCGGCGCCATTCCCTTCACGATCAACGTCGGCGCAGGCACGCCGGACGGTGCGTACGACGTCACCATCGACGTCGCTGACCAAATCAGCACCTCGCGCAAGGTCATCCGGGTGTTCATCGGCAACGTTGAGGACGGCCTCAACCTCTCGGGCCTCATGACCCGGCACGAGGGCAGCGGACCGTACGACCTGACGGACGGCGCGCTCAGCGTCACGCTCTACGGACAGAACATGACGGCCAGGACATATCAGGGACCCGTGAATATCGACGGGACCTTCGCGTTGACCCTGCCGGGCGGAAGCGATCTGTCGTCCGTCACGAACGACCTGCGCAAGGCGCTGGTGCCTCTGCTGAGCTGCTACGGTGACGACCTGTCGGGCGTGACGCTGAACACCGAGGCGAGAGGGGTAGCTGTGTCGAACGTGTCCCTGCGGACCCCGGCGCAGCCGTACGGGCTTTCACCCACGCCGTTCGGAACGACGGACGGTACGACGGTGGACTGGAACGTGCGGTACGCGTGGGTGTACGTGGACCGTGACGTGACCGTGAACGCGACGCCGTCAGTGTCATGCTCGATGCAGGCGACGGACCTGAACCTCAAGGCGGGCTGGAACGCCCTCAAGCTCGCGTACTCGTACGATGGAGAGAGTGGGCTGAGCACGCGCGTCGTGACGCTGAAGACCGACGCGGACACGGTGCTCTGGAAGTACTGACGGACTGACAGAAGCAGGGAGCCCGTGAGGATACTGCTCACGGGCTCCCTGCTTTGACGCCTCACCACACGTGGGGACCTTGGGTCTGCGGATCATCCCGATCTGTAGACCTTGACTCATAACTTGTGCTCCTCCGGCCCAGGGCCGTCGTCTGGCGGTGGCGCGGTGCTCGCGCGGCCAGGATAACCGAGCGATTATACCCGAGGTGCTGAGGCGGCTCGTCTCCAGGGATGAACGAAGCGCCCCAGGTCGTTGCCCGGGGCGCTCCGTCCAGCTCAACCGGACGTTGCTTTAGGGACGGTAGAGCACCGCGTACCCATCCACGAGGAACCACAGGCTCCCGTCCTCGGTGACGACCACGCGGCTGCTGTTCATCGCGGGCACAACTTTGACGATGCCTCCAGCGGCGGGATCGAAGAGCATCCACGTGCTTCCCGAGGCGTCGGACCCGACGAGCCAGTGACGGCCAGTCCGGTCCACGCCCAGCGTGCCGGCGACCTGAAGCGTGGCGCCACTCGTGACGTCCCGGTACGGAAGGAAGCGTGACAGACCGCTCGCTGGGTCGAACCGGACGAGATCAGCGTCGCGGGCGATCCAGACGATCCCGTCGCGAACGCTCAACGTGCCGCCTCCGTTGGTGACGCCGGGGATGGTGTAGCGGGTGATGGCGAGCGTGTCCGCGTAGACGGCGAGGAGCTGCCCATCGTACTGCATCGCCCACGCGGTGTTGCCTCTGACGGTCCGCAGGTTGGCCTGGCCGAGGCTGACGTCGACGGTCGTGTTGTTCACGGGGTCCACGCGGCGGGTCACGGCGGTACTTAGCCACAGTCGCCCGGAAGCGTCGACGAGGGGTGCGACGAAGCACCCGCCGAGTCCGCCTGGATCGGTGTACGTCCTCGTGTCGCCCGTCTGCGGGTCGATGCGGGTGAACGGCAGCGATCCCGTCCAGAGGAAGCCGTCCTGTCCGAAGTTGAGGCTGCCGCAGGAGAATTGGGGAAGGTCGTACGAGGAGGTCGTACCGTCGGGAGCGATTTTCTGCACCGTCCGGTCTCCCGAGGTCCAGAGCGCGCCGCTGGAGTCCACCGCGGCACCGACGAAGCCGTTGTTGGTCAGCTTGAATCTGGCCGGGACGGTCCGCAGGGTCACCGGCGTGGTCACGGTCGTCGCTGCCGCCTTCACCTGCACCTTGATGTTCGACAGGTTCAGCGTCGTGCTGGTCGCGGCGGTGAGGGAAACGTTGATGCCGACCGTGCCGTCGACGTCCACTCGCGTCACGTCGGGTGCGGTCACACCTGGAGGCAGGTCGACGAGACGAATCTCGACGGGTCCACTGAACCCGCTGACGGGGACGAGCGTGACGGGCAGCTGCGTGGTCTCACCCGCGTAAATCGTCATGGGTGCCGTTCCCACCTGCACAGACGGTTCGGGGATCGTGATCCGGATGGGGAGGACGGTGCGCTGCCGCCCTGCCTGAACGATCAGGTTGACGTCGTACACACCCGGTGTGGCGGCAGGTCCGACGACGAACTTCAGCGTGGTCGTTCCGTATCCCTGCACGTTGACGGTGGCCGGGGCGACGGTCACGCCTTCGGGAAGACCGGTGACGGAGACGTCGGCCGCACCGTTGAAACCGCCGAGCGTGTACAGACGGACCGGGAGGGTGGCCGTGTGGTCACGTTCGATGGTGAGGGCGTCATGGTCGATCTGAACCTGAACGCCCTTTCCGCTGAGGTACAGGTCGAACGGGTTGGAGCCGAGTTCGCCGGAGGCGTCGCTGACGATCAGACGCGCTTTGCCCTGAACGTAGGGGGCATCCGCATCGGCTCGGAGCGTGATGGTGGCGGTCGTGGAGGCGGCGCGCATTCCCAGGGCCTGCACGGTGGACGGCCGGGCGCTCATGGCACGGATGCCCGCCGGGCTCGTCAGGGTGATCGTCGAGGGCTCCACGGTCAGACCGGGAACGTCGGTGCCGAGCTTCACCGTGCCCGTATACCCGCCGACCTGAAGGAACCGCACGGCCATGTCGATCGAGTTGCCTGCCATCAGGCTGACGGTCGTCGCGTCGAAGGCAGGAAGGACGCCCTTCGTGTAGCGGCTGAACGTCAGCTTGGGCGTCGCGGAGGGCAGGCTCGTGAGGGTGAGCGCGCCGCTCCCGTCGGACTTGAGACCGACGAGGTTCCAGCCGGCGGTGAGGTTCAGGTCCGTGCGGAGGTGCACCGCCGAACAGTTCAGGTTCTCGCCGGACGTGAAGGCCGTGGCCGAGTGGACGTGCAGGATCTGGGTGTTGGGGTCGGTCGAATCCGTCTCGACGAGCTCTCCGGCCGGATCGAACTCGCGACCGAGCAGCATGGCCCCGGAGTACATGGCCACAGAAGTCGATGGAGGCGTGTCTCCGGAGGAGACGCGGGTGCATCCCTGGAGGAGGGAGGACTGCTCCGTCGCCGGGGGGCGCGCGGGGAATCGAAGGTCGACACGCCCGCTGCCATCTGCGTCTATGGGGTCGACGATGTCCGAGATGGCCCCGTCGAAGGTGAGGGCCGCGATGTATCCGGCGTCGAGGGGCCAGGTCTCGACCTGCCCGGCGATGCGGTCCGCACCTGGCGTGGGAATGGGCGAGGAGGAAGGTGTGCCCGCGCCTCCGCAGGCGGTGAGTAGACCTGTCAGTCCGAGGACCGAGAGCGACTTGGATGAAATCAAACTTTTCTTCATGGAGCTCACGAAGTATAGGTGGCTCTCGTCTCACGCTCATGAGATATGGGGGCGCGACGCACCTTCAAGATGATGTCGAAGGAGTCCAAGGCAACCCTCTAGTTCCTTTACCGTTCACGTCTTGGGCCCACGGATCATCCCGATCTGCAGGGTGCTCATGGGGGTCCTCCGGGGGGCGTCTCGGGGCGCGCGGGGCGCGCGCCCGTGGGGCAACCGGACGATTATACCGGAGTTGCGCGGGCGAACCGAGACGACGAAGCATCGTCCCTGTCCAGACGTAGGTCGAAGGCCGACGATCTCAAACCCGTACGATGCACGAAGCCGGAGGAGGACGTCTCTTCGGCTGGAGGTATCCATGCGTTCATTGATCTATGCAGGTGTTCTGGTGGTCGGTTCTTTTGCTTTCGTGTCCTGAGGAGGAGGAGCTCCTGCTGTGCTCAGCAGTGCACCTTCGACGGCAGGGGTGGAAGATTCTTCCCCGGTCACAAGCGTGCAACCGGAGGAGGTGACAGGAGTCCAGGCGACTGCCGTGGACTGCGACGCCAACAGCCCGACAAACCAGTTCATCATGGCAGATACATTCATCAGCAAGTGCCGTAAGGCGTCTATCCGAAGCGTCTTTCCAGGTCAGCATCTCTACACGATTCTTCATCTCATCAAGTACGGAAAGACCGCCTCACACAGGACTGCCTGGAAACCGCTCAACGACAGTCGGTTCAGAAAGTAGAATGCGTTACTTCGCTATCACATTGAGTGAGGGCGTCAACGACACGACAGGCGAACGGTGGTACCAGGAAAATTTTCTGCTTCTCGAAGCCTCCACCTTTGAAGAGGCCCAGGCCCGTGTGACGGCGATCGCTAAGCAAGACGACACGAGCTACGAGAACGCGGTCGGAGAAACCGTCACGTGGAAGCTTCTCCGTATCGTGGACGTCCGTCAGGTCCTCCACGACGCTTCTGACGAGCCCACCCTCTACGCCAGGCACTTCCGTGACCTGGAAGGCTACCGGATCTTCGACGCTCCGGACGACGAGGATTGACCGCCGAGCGCGCCCTTCCAGCCCACCCTGCCCACGAGCGCGCGGGCGCGGCGGGCCGCCTCGCGGTAGGCGGCGGTGAGGCGGGCCGGGTCGCGGGTGGCGAGGAGGTGGTCGAGGTCCGCGTCCCGCAGGCCCTCCAGGCCGGTGGGTGAGGCGGGGTCGCGGGAGGCCTCCCCGCTGAAGACGCGCGCGAGGCCCTCGGCGAGCCAGCGCGGCAGGCCGCGCGGCTGGGCCAGGTGGAAGGCCTCGTGCCGCACGGTGAGGGGCAGCAGGCCGCGCGCCGCGAGCGCCCCGAGACGTTGCGTGCGGATCACGGTTCCACGCGTGCTGGCCGCCACGAACCACGGCTCTCCGGTACGGGCGGCGAGGTCGGCGGCGCTCGCGGCGGCCTCCAGCCTCGCGCCGGGCAACCGCAGCCCGAGGGCCCGCAGGTCCTGTTCGGCGCCGCTCCACGCGCGCCGCACCGTGGCGACGTGAGCGCGGTCGCCAGGATCACGGACGGTCACGTCGAGCCGCGCGGCCCCCGCCGCGCCCGCCCCGAGCAGGACGAACACGAGCGCGAGCCGCGCGGCGGGCCTCACCCCTACTGCCCCCGGTCGCGCACGACGAGCGTCGCGGCGGGACCGTAGCCCTCCACGTCCGGGTCGTACATCAGGAACGCGTGCGTGGGAAGCGCGGTGAAGGTGCCGGGCGTCTCGGCGCGCAGGACGTACGTCATCTTCTGCCAGCCGCTGAGGTACGTGGCGTAGAGGTCCACGCGATCGTCGCGCAGTTCGCGCCCCGCGTACCAGTAGTTCCACGCGTCCTCGTCGTCGCCGCCGGTGAGGCCGCTGATCGCGAGGGAGCGCTCGTCGAGGGCGCGCGTCCCGGCGGGCAGCGGGTCGCTGACGAGGACGTAGCGGGCGCCGTCCCGGTCGGGTTTCACGGTGACCGTCACGAGGACGAGGTCGCCGACCGTGACGGGCGAGAGCGTCCCGGCCCGAGCGAGGGGCGCGCGGCGGTAGGTGTAGCGTTTCTCCTCGTCGTTCCAGACGGGTTCGAGCTTCTCGTACGTGCGGGTGAGGCGCAGGCCGCCGGTGGCGTCCCCGACGAGCCGGGCGGGTTCACGGGCGCCCGTGAGCTCGGCGGAGAAGCTCAGCGCGGCGGGGCCGTCCACGCGGACGGTGTTCGCTCCGGGCCG
>NZ_KI912668.1:89759-89881 GCF_000519345.1 Deinococcus pimensis DSM 21231 | reverse complement strand
GGTCGCCCTCGACGGTCACGAGGACGGGCGCGCCCGGCTTGGGATTCCCGACGAGGACGGTGGCGGTGTCGCCCGGCGCGTACGAGCGGCGGTCGGTCCGCAGGGTGAGGTCGCGGTAGTTC
>NZ_KI912668.1:89426-89659 GCF_000519345.1 Deinococcus pimensis DSM 21231 | reverse complement strand
TTCGTGAGGGCCGCCGTGACGGTCCCTTCGAGGGGCCGCGCGAGGGTGTTCTGCGCGACGCCCGCCACGGTGGCGGTGTCGCCCCGCACGAGGAAGGACGGCAGGGCGAGCCGCGCGATGACGTCCTTCGTGACGAGCGCCGTGCCCACACCCTGCCCGAAGCGGGCGGAGCCGGTCTGGGCGCGTGCCGTGGCCACCCAGGTGGTGAGGTTGTCGGGGAAGCGCACGCTGAC
>NZ_KI912668.1:89057-89326 GCF_000519345.1 Deinococcus pimensis DSM 21231 | reverse complement strand
GCGCGCCCGCCGGGAGGTCGAGGCCGCCCGAGAAGGACCCGAAGCGGTCGGCGCGCAGGGTGCGGCGGTAGACCTCCTCGTCGAAGGGCGAGCGGACGCTGACGCGCACCTCCTGTCCCGCGAGGGGCGCGAGATCCCGCGCGCGGCGCGCCACGCCCTTGAACTCGACGCGCTGGCCGGGGCGGTAGACGGGGCGGTCGGTGTACACGTAGCCGCGCGCGAGGGGCGCGGCGTACGCGTTCCAGTTCGCGCCCGACACGGCCCAGTCG
>NZ_KI912668.1:88530-88957 GCF_000519345.1 Deinococcus pimensis DSM 21231 | reverse complement strand
CGCGCGAAGCCGCTCACGCTGCGTCTCGTCTCGTCCTCCACCTCGGCCTCCACGCGGTAGCTCACGGGACGGCCGTCCGAGTCGCGCTCCAGCGGGAGGTCGAGGGCGAGCTCGCCGCGCGCGTCGAGGCGCGTCTCGTCGCGGACGACGAGGTCGGAGCCGTAGTCGGGGCCGGTCCTCGCCGGGCGGGAGGTCCTCGGCGTCGAAGCCGGGCGGGTAGTACGGGGCGCGCGTGACGTTGTACGTGACCCGCGCGCCCGACGGCGCGCCTCCGAAGAGGTAGCGGGCGCGGACCTTCACGCGGACGCGGTCGCCCTGCACGGCGCGCTCCCGGTCGGGCGTGACGGTCACCTCGTACTCGGGCTTGCGGTACTCCTCCACCGCGAAGGTGCCCTCCACGCGCACGCGGCCCTCGCCGTCCGCGCCG
>NZ_KI912668.1:88007-88430 GCF_000519345.1 Deinococcus pimensis DSM 21231 | reverse complement strand
CGAGCGCCTCGCGGGCGAGCAGGGCGGGCAGGAAGCGGCTCATGGTCTGCTCGGTGCAGCCGTACGGGTACCCGACGAGGTATTCGAGCGCGGGCGCCACGGCGGACAGCAGGGACGGCGTGGTGAGGACGCGCAGGCCCACGGTGCCAGGGGCGAGGTCGGCGGGCACGTTCAGGGTGACGTTCTCGTCCGCGCCGCCCGTCACGGCGCGCGTGACGTCGTAGCCGCGCGCCTTCACGGGCAGGTCGAGCTTCAGGCGGTCGCTGCCCGAGGGCGTGCGCACACCGTACGTGACGCTCGCCTTTCCTGGCGCGAGGGCGCGCAGGGTGAGGTCCGTGCGGACCCGTCCGTCCGCGCCGAGCCGCACGTCCTGCCCCCCGACCGGCGGCACCTTCACGCCCGCGAGGTTCGTGAGGGCCGCCG
>NZ_KI912668.1:87838-87907 GCF_000519345.1 Deinococcus pimensis DSM 21231 | reverse complement strand
GAGGTTGTCGGGGAAGCGCACGCTGACGGACGCGCGGCCCGAGGCGTCCGTGAGGAGGTTCGGCACCCA
>NZ_KI912668.1:69949-87738 GCF_000519345.1 Deinococcus pimensis DSM 21231 | reverse complement strand
CCCGTGCCGAGCTTCCAGACGCGCGCGGCGCGGGTGCGTCCGCTCTCCCGGTCGGCGGCGTACGTCAGGGCGCCCGAGGCGTCGCGCTTCACGACGAGCCCGAGGTCCGAGACGAGCAGCAGGGTGCCCACGCCGCCCGCTCGCAGGACGTACAGGCCGCGCGGGAGCCTGCCGAGGCTCACGTCACCGTAGTCGCGCTTCGGCGTGCTCAAGGTCCGCAGCCTCGTGAGGCGCGTGCCGGGCGGCAGGTCGGGCTGGTGCGGATCGCGGGTGGCGGCGAACACCCCGAGCGGGTCCTCGACGCGCGACAGGGTCAGCTCGGTCCGGGCGGGCGCGCTCACGCCGACGCGGACCTCCTGACCGGGACGGAAGACGCCGCCGTAGAGGCTCACGGGCGGCTGGGCGGGGGCGAGGGTGACGACCAGCAGGGCGGCGAGGACCGCGGTCCGGGTCGGGTGTACGTGCATGTGACCTCCGGGGGAAGGTGCACACAGCGTACAGGCTGGACCTGACCCTTTGCTGCGCGCTTTTCGCCCGGCGTCAGTTCGCGATCTTCCAGCGGTACACCCCGAGGAAGTTCGGGTTGCCCGCCGTGGGGTGGAAGGCCGCGTCGGGGTGACGCAGGAGGGTCGCGAGGGTCACGAGGCGCACCTCGCCGCCCTCCTCGACGGTGGCGCCCGTGTGGTACACGACGCGGCCCCCGCCGAGGTAGACCATGGAGTGGTACGCGCCGAGGTCGGGCCGCAGGAAGAACAGCAGGTCGCCGCGCCGGGCGCGGGTCACGTCGCGCGTGACGCGCACGCTGGAGAAGTTCGCGAGGAAGCGCGCGGACGTGCGGCCCACCATGCGGCCCACCTCCACGTCGTCCGCGCGCCAGGGGCCGGGCGCGACGCGGAAGAGCGAGCGCGACACGAGCGGCGCGGGGTAGCGGTAGGCGCGCACCTCGGGGAGGCGTGGGCGGGGCAGGAAGCGGAACTTCGCCCACCACGCCGCGTCGTGCGTGGCGAGGGCGTTCACGAGGGCGTAGCGCACGAGCCCGGAGCAGTCGCGGTCCTCTTCCTTCCAGTCGGCGGAGGGGCCGTAGTACTGGCTCTCGGCGACGCTCGCGAACCAGTCGGCGAGGGCGTCCCGGTCCACGCCGACGAGTTCGAGCGCGTCGGGGTAGCCGTCGCGGTCGGCGTCGGGCGCCCCGCGTCCCGTGGGGGCGGCGGCGGCGGTCAGGGCGAGCAGCAGGGCGAGGGCGACGCGTCGCATGCCCCCAGTATGCCCATGGACGATTTCTTCACGCTGTCAGACGCTCGTCAGCGTGGGACGGGAGGGTGAGGGCAAAGCTCGCGCTCCTCACCCACGCCACATCGGCGCATCACCGAAAGGACCTTCCCATGACCCGCACCCTGCTGCTGTCCGCCCTGCTCCTCGCGCCGTCCCTCGCCCTCGCGGGCGTCGTGCCGTCCGCGCCCGCCACCACCGTGACGACGAGCGTGAACGTGAACGTCAACGTGGACTTCCCCGTGGTCCCGCAGACCACCGCGGCCGTGGTGGGCCTCGTGGCGCTCGGCACCACCGCCCTGTTCCTCAACGCGGGCGGCACGGTCGTCGCGAACCTCACGCCGAGCGGCACCGTCGTGAGCGTCGGCGGTTACGACCCCGCCACGGCCGTGAACGTGCAGGTCGTGACGCGCGAGGCCACCACCGTGGTCGTCCGCGAGGTCTACCCGCTCGCGGTGCGGATCAAGGGCGGCAAGGTCCGTCCGGAGACGCTCACCGTGCGCGGCGGCGGGAAGGTCGTGCCGCTCGTGGCGGTCATGAAGGCCCAGAACGACAGGGCGAAGGGACGCGGCAAGGGGCACGGGAACGGCAGGGGGAACGGCAAGCACTGACCTCCGGGAACCCGGGCGCGGGCGCGGCTCACGAGGGCCGCGCCCGCTGACACGTGCCTCATCTTCGTCGGTCAGGCTGAAGGGCTCAGTCATCCCTAAGACGAGAACCACACTCCCCCGCGCCATGAGGGGTATGCTGAGGAACGCGATGGAAGATCCCCAGAACCTGGGCACGGTGATGTACGGAGGGAACGCCAGCTTCGTTGAAGGACTGTACGAAGACTACCTCCGCGATCCGGCCTCCGTCCCGCCCGAGTGGCGGGTGTATTTTGAAGAGCTCCGGGATGGCGCGCGTGACACGGCGCACGGGCCCATCCAGCAGGCCTTCCTCGAACTCGGCCAGAACCCCCTGCGGCGCTTCACGGGCGCGGCAGCTGCGGAACCCGGCGCGCAGGAACCCCGCCGGGGTGTCAGCGCGCTCGTGAACGCGTTCCGGCTCTACGGGCACCTCGCGGCGAACTTCAATCCGCTGCACTTCCGCGAGCGCCGCGTGCCGCCCGACCTCGACCCCGCCTACTACGGCCTCTCGGACGCCGACCTGGACACGCAGGTCTCCGACGGCGGCTTCCAGGGCACCCTGCGTGGGGTCCTCAAGGAGCTGCACGACACGTACTGCGGCTCGATCGGCTTCGAGTTCACGTACCTCCCCCGCGAGGAGCGCGAGTGGTTCCAGGCGCGTGTGGAGCAGGGCCGCGGTCGCGGCGCCTTCAGCGCGGACCAGAAGCGCCGCCTGCTGTACAAGCTCAACGCCGCCGAGGGACTCGAGCGTTACCTGCACGTCACGTACGTCGGACAGAAGCGCTTCTCCCTGGAGGGCGGCGAGAGCCTCATTCCGCTGCTCGACACCATCGTGCAGCGCGCGGGCGCGGCGGGCGTCAAGGAGACGGTGCTCGGCATGGCGCACCGTGGCCGCCTCAACGTCCTCGTGAACATCCTCGGCAAGCGCCCCGGCGACCTGTTCGCGGAGTTCGAGGGCAAGAAGGTCCTCTCGGACGACCCGAACGTCGCGGGTGACGTGAAGTACCACATGGGCTACTCCAGCGACGTCCGCACGCCCGGCGGCCCGATGCACCTCGCGCTCGCGTTCAACCCGTCGCACCTCGAGATCGTCTCGCCCGTCGTGCACGGCAGCGCCCGCGCCCGGCAGGACCGCCGCGGCGGCGCGCGCACGCAGGTGCTGCCCGTCACCATCCACGGCGACGCCGCCATCGCGGGGCAGGGCGTCGTGATGGAGACCGTCAACCTCTCGCAGCTGCGCGGCTACACCACGGGCGGCGCGGTCCGCATCGTCGTGAACAACCAGGTGGGCTTCACCACCAGCGACCCGCGCGACACCCGCACGAGCCGCTACTGCACGGACATCGCCAAGGTCGCGGAGGCGCCCGTGATGCACGTGAACGGCGACGATCCCGAGGCGGTCGCGTTCGCGGGGCAGCTCGCCATCGACTTCCGTCAGCAGTTCGGCAAGGACGTCTTCATCGACCTGCTGTGCTACCGCAAGCTCGGGCACAACGAGTCGGACGACCCGACGATCACGCAGCCCGTGATGTACCGCGAGGTGAAGGCCCACCCGGGCACGCGCGCGCTGTACGCGCAGCAGCTCGTGAAGGAGGGTGTCCTGCGCGAGGGCGACGCGGACTCCCTCGTGGAGAAGTTCCGCGACCGCCTGGACCAGGGTGACACCGTCGTGGAGGAGATCGACGGGGACTACAAGTCGCAGCTCGCGACGGACTGGAGCGCGTTCCGCACGGGCGCGGACGCGGACAGCATCCCGACGGCCGTGCCGATGGAGAAGCTCCGCGAGCTCGGCGCGCGTCTCGCGACCGTTCCGGAGGGTTTCGGCCTGCACCGCGCGGTGGACCGCGTCCTGAAGGCCCGCCTGGAGATGGCGGAGGGCCGCACGCTCCTCGACTGGGGCATGGGCGAGAACCTCGCGTACGCCACGCTGCTCGACGAGGGCTACCGCGTGCGCCTCAGCGGCCAGGACGTCGGACGCGGCACCTTCGTGCACCGTCACGCGGTCCTGCACGACCAGAACGCCACGAACCCCCTCGACGAGGAGTACCTGCCGCTCGCGCACCTGCGTGAGGGCCAGGGGCCCATCGAGGTGATCGACTCGACCCTGTCCGAGGAGGCCGTGATGGCCTTCGAGTACGGTTACAGCACCAGCGAACCGAACGCGCTCGTGGTGTGGGAGGCGCAGTTCGGTGACTTCGCCAACGGCGCGCAGGTCGTCATCGACCAGTTCATCAGCAGCGGCGAGAGCAAGTGGCAGCGCCTGTCCGGCCTGACGCTCTTCCTGCCGCACGGCTACGAGGGTCAGGGCCCGGAGCACTCCAGCGCCCGCCTGGAACGCTACCTGCAGCTGTGCGCGCAGGACAACATGCGCGTCGTGGTGCCCAGCAGTCCCGCGCAGACCTTCCACATGATCCGCCGTCAGCTCGTCAGCCCGACGCGCAAGCCGCTCGTCGTGATGACGCCCAAGAGCCTGCTGCGCAACAAGTACGCCACGTCCTCGCTGGAGGAGCTCGCCACGGGCCGCTTCCACGAGGTCATCGGGGACACGCTCCAGAAGGCACGCCGCGTCGTGATCAGCAGCGGCAAGCTGCACTGGGAGCTCGTCGAGGCCCGCGAGAAGAACGGCCTGCAGGACGAGGTGGCGCTCGTGCGGCTGGAGCAGCTCTACCCCTTCCCGGCCGCGCAGCTCTCGGCGGAACTCGCCAGGTACGGCAAGGCCGAGGTCGTGTGGGCCCAGGAGGAGCCGCACAACCAGGGCGCGTGGCTGATGATCCAGGACGACCTGCGCGCGTGCCTCGCGCCCGGCCAGACGCTCGCCGTGTCGAGCCGCAGGCGCAGCGCGTCGCCCGCCGTCGGGTACGCCGGCAAGCACAACGTGGAGCAGCAGGCCGTCATCGGGACGGCGCTCGGCCTGAACGTCGCGAAGGCCTGAACCCCCCGACCCCCGCCGACAGGCGGGGGTCCGCCGTGCCCGCACCTCATCCGTGCGGCGCGGGCCCACCCTCCCTCCGGGAGAGCTATAAAGGAGCCGTTATGGCCACCGAGATCAAGGTTCCCGTGTTCAGCGAGTCCGTCAGCGAGGGCACGCTGCTCACCTGGCACAAGAAGCCCGGCGACGTCGTCAGGCGCGGCGAGGTCGTCGCGGAGATCGAGACGGACAAGGTCGTCCTCGAGGTGACCGCCCTCACCGACGGGGTGCTGCAGAGCGCCGCGAAGAGCGAGGGCGACACCGTCCTCAGCGAGGAGGTCCTCGGCGTGATCGGCGAGGGGAGCGCCGCGAGCGCCCAGCCCGCGCCCGCCGCGTCCACGCCCACCGCGCCGCAGCCCGTGGTGGCCGCGACGGCCGTTGCGGAGAAGCCCGCCGCCACGGATGACCTGTCGCCTGCCGTGCGCAAGATCGTCACGGAGAAGGGCATCGACCCGGCGCAGGTGTCCGGGACGGGCAAGGACGGCCGCCTCACGAAGGGCGACGTGCTGTCCTTCCAGCCCGGTCAGGCGGCCCAGCCCGCCGCGCAGCCGCAGTCCGCGCCGCAGGAGACGCGCGCGCCCGCCGCGCCGCAGCCCAGCGCTCCGCTGCCCGCCGGGGCCCGCCCCGAGCAGCGGGTGCCCATGACCCGCATCCGCGCGCGCATCGCGGAGCGCCTCAAGGACGTGCAGAACACCGCCGCGATCCTGACGACCTTCAACGAGATCAACATGAAGCCCGCCATGGACCTGCGCAAGAAGTACCAGGACGCGTTCGTGGCGAAGCACGGCGTGAAGCTGGGCTTCATGAGCCTGTTCGTGCGCGCCGCGACGGAGGCCCTGAAGCAGTTCCCCGTCATCAACGCGAGCACGGACGGCAAGGACATCATCTACCACGGGTACTACGACATCGGCATCGCGGTCGCGTCGGACCGTGGTCTGGTCGTGCCGATCCTGCGGGACACGGACCAGAAGGGCCTCGCCACGATCGAGAAGGACATCGCGGCGTACGCGCAGAAGGCCAAGAGCGGCAAGCTCAGCCTCGAGGACCTGTCGGGCGGCACGTTCAGCATCACGAACGGCGGCACCTTCGGCAGCATGATGAGCACACCCATCCTGAACCAGCCGCAGAGCGCGATCCTCGGGATGCACAACATCATCGAGCGTCCCATCGTGGAAGGCGGCCAGATCGTCGCGCGGCCCATGATGTACGTGGCGCTCTCGTACGACCACCGCATCATCGACGGCCGCGAGGCGGTGCTGTTCCTCGTGACGATGAAGAACATCCTCGAGGACCCGGCCCGCCTGCTGCTGGAAATCTAGAACAGGGACGCGTCTCCGGCCCACACCCGTCGGACTGGACCGCTCCAGTCCGGGAAATCTAGAACAGGGACGCGCGGACGCTCCAAGCCCGTCGGACCGGGACGGCCCGGTCCGGGAAATCCAGAGCAGGGACGCGTGATCGACTCTGGCCCCTCCCCTACCGGGAGGGGCCTTCCCGTGGTGTGAGGTCCGCCCCTGTCTGGACAACCGACTTGACCAATACTTAGTCAGGAGGCACCATGACCGTCGTGAACATGCTCGAAGCGAAAACCCAGCTCTCGAAGTACGTGGACGCCGCCCAGCGCGGGGAGGTCGTCATCATCGCCCGCGCGGGCGTACCCGCCGCTAAACTGGTCGCGCTCGCGTACCGCGGGAACGACGAGTGGTCCCCGGCCATGCGCCGCTTCTTCGAGAAGCCGCACGTGTACGACCCGGACGGCTTCTCGGTCCCGCGAGACGACCTCGCCTCCCTCACGGACCGGGAGCTCTTCTGATGCGGTACCTGCTCGATGCCGACACGCTCAGCTTCGTCACGCGTGGGCACCCGGACGTGATTCGACGTCTCGCCGCGACGAGTCCCTCCGCGCTGGCCGTGTCCGCGGTGACGCTGATGGAGATCGAGTACGGCCTCGCCCGCCGTCCCGAGAAGCGCGCCGTCGTGGAGGAGGTCCTCGACCCGCTCTTCGAGGACATCCACGTCCTGCCCTACGCCGTGGAGGACGCACGGGCCACGGCGAACGTCCGCGCCACCCTCGCCGCCACGGGTCAGCCCATCGGCCCCTACGACGTCCTGCTCGCCGGAACGGCCCTCGCGCGCGGCCTCGTGCTCGTGTCGCACAACACGCGCGAGTACGGACGGGTCGGAGGTCTGCGCGTCGAGGACTGGACAGCCAGCGCCTGACCAAAGGAAAGCTCCCGGTCCGCGCAGGGCGAAACCGGGAGCGATCTTGTTCATCGGTTACCATCGGCGACGGCGCCGGGAGTGACGGCCACGCCGCCCTCTAGAACCAACGGTCGTCACGACGGCGAAAAATTTTCTCAAGCAAGGTAGGAGGTTCACCGACATTGCGGATCCGTCGTGCCCTCTGGGCAGGTCGGCGACCCCGCAGGAGCCAGATCTCGAAGCGGCGTACCTGTGACTTGAGGATGATCCAGGTCATGTAGGTGATCACCACGCCAAGTTCACCGAGGAAGGTGATCGGCCAGCCCACGATCAACGTGGACAGGGCGCTCACCACGATGAAGCTCAGACCTCGAAGGCCTGTGATGATCCCCTGTTCGGGGGCGTAGAGCGCCTCGCGTACCCAGTCGTCCCAGGCGCGCAGGCGGTCTTCCGGCAGGCGAAGGGCCACGATGGACAGGGCCGACGAGATGGCGAGGAAGCTGCCGAAGCCCCAGACGTAAGGCACGATACGTGTGCCGAAGATCTGGAAGAGAATGCTCACGGTGGGCTGACCGATGAGGGCCAGCAGGGTGATGAGCGAGAAGAAATTGAGCAACCTCCGCGTGGGGAGCAGTTCCGCCCTGACCGTGTAGGAAAGGCGGTCGAAGATGAAGGCGGCGAAACCCATCGCGAAGAACGCCAGCGGAATCCAGACCAGGGGAAGCCAGGGAATGACGGCGGCCAGGACACCCACCGCTCCCGCCGCTAGGAGCAGGAATTCGATGGAAGGCGTTTCGGAAACAAGGCCGACCCGCACCGCGAAGAGCATGAACGCCCCCGAAGCGACTTCTCCGAGCTGGCTGGCCTGGATGACGTCCAGAAGGAACGTCTCTGGCCCGCCGACCCAGTCCTTCAGACGTGCCGGGTCGAAGTCCCGGCCAATCTGAAGGGTAAAGAAGAAGAGGACGAAATTCAGGAGCAGGAAGGTCAGCGTGCCCGCCTTGTAGGGGGACGCGGCCTGAGCAGCCAGGACAGGTGGTGCGGCCTGCTCCTGCTCGCCCTCCTCTTCGACCGTGGGCGCTTCACGCGAAGGCTCCGGATCGGGCCCGAGCAGGGCGAACAGCGCGGCGGCCACCGATGCCCCGCCACTCGCGATGAACAGCCAGTCCACGTGACCTCCGACGAGCGCGAGTTTTGCTACGCTCGTCGCGAGTACGTTGACTCCCTGATCACCAAAACCGAGGGCGACCGCGATCACCCTGCGGTAGCGCCCCCAGTCCGAAAAGTAGGGCGGGATGCCTCTGTCCTGGATTCCACCGACGGTGCGGCGGAGTCCATTGAGGAGCACGGCGGTGATTCCGATCAGGCCGAGCTGCTGCAGGCCCTGCGCCTGAGCGAGTTCGGGCAGGCGCTGGAACTCCCTGCTCAGCAGCAGGTTTCCGATGGCCACCACCCCGAAGCCGAGGTAGCTGACGGTCATGAACCGTCTCACACCCGCGTCGATGGCGGACGCACCCACTCGTACCAACAGGAGGATTCCGATCGCCATGGCGATCTGGATCAGCGGGAGCAGCCTGGGAAAGGCCGCGACGAGCGCCGCGCTGTAAAGCGCGACGCCAATGCTGCCACTGAAGTAGGACAGGAGGAACATGAGCTGCCCCTTCCAGAGCGGCCAGTTCCGGTCCATCCAGGTGATCCCCCAGCCAAGGAGAGGAAGGACCCGTAATACGGCGAGCACCCCACGAAGAAGTGCTCGTATGAACTCAGACATTCAATAACTCCGGATTTTCAAACGACACGGCGGGACGAACCCGCTTGCTTTCATGCTAGGCGCGCGTCCCGGCGTGAGCGCGGTAAACCGAACATGTGGACCGACAGGTCCGCGTCGACGGCGCAATCGGCGTGGCGAACGTTCCGGGAGGCCAACGGGCGTTAGAATCCGGGGCGTGGATACGTATGACGTGTTGGTGATCGGTGGCGGCCCCGCCGGGTACGTCGCGGCGATTCGCGCGGCGCAGCTCGGTCTGAAGACGGCCTGCGTGGACGCGTTCGAGCGGAACGGCAAGGCCAGCCTGGGCGGGACCTGCCTGAACGTCGGGTGCATCCCGAGCAAGGCGATGCTGGACTCCAGCGAGCGCTTCGAGATGGTGCAGCACGAGCTCTCCGACCACGGGATCGACGTGGCGGGCGCGACGCTGAACCTCGCGAGGATGCTCGCGCGCAAGGACGCCGTGGTGGACAAGATGAGCGGCGGCGTGAGCTTCCTGTTCAAGAAGAACAAGGTGACGAGCCTGCACGGCCTGGGCCGACTGGTGCGTCAGGATCAGGGCGGCTGGGTCGTCGCGGTGGGGGGCACGGAGGTTGCGGCGAAGCACGTGATCATCGCGACGGGCAGCAATCCGCGCGAACTGCCCATCGCGCCCTTCGGCGGGAACGTCCTCGACAACGCGGGCGCGCTGGCCCTCACGGAGGTGCCCGCGAGGCTCGGCGTGATCGGTGCGGGCGTGATCGGCGTGGAGCTCGGCAGCGTCTGGCGCCGCCTGGGCGCGCAGGTGACGGTCCTGGAGGCCCTGCCGGGCTTCCTGAGCGCCGCCGATCCCGCCGTGGCGCGCGAGGCCCTCAAGCAGTTGCAGAAGCAGGGGCTGGACTTCCACTTCAGCGTGCGGATCGAGACGGTCGAGGACACGGGCGCGGGCGTGCGGGTCGTGTACACCGAGAAGGACCAGCAGGTCACGGTGGAGTTCGACAAGCTGATCGTCGCGATCGGCCGCGTGCCGAACACGCGCGGTCTCGGCGCCGAGGACGTCGGGCTGGAGCTCGACGAGCGCGGCTTCGTCCGGACGGACGCGCACTACCGCACGAACCTCCCGAACGTGTACGCGGTCGGTGACGTGATCGGCGGGGCGATGCTGGCGCACAAGGCCGAGGAGGAGGGCGTGGCCGTCGTGGAGCTCATCGCGGGGCAGGCGGGTCACGTGAACTACGACGTGGTGCCCTGGGTGATCTACACCAGCCCGGAGATCGCGTGGGCGGGCATGACGGAGGCGCAGGCGAAGGAGCGTGGGCACGACGTGAAGGTCGGGCAGTTCCCCTTCAGCGCGAACGGGCGTGCCGCCGGGCACAACGACACGCGCGGGTTCGTGAAGGTCGTCGCGGACGCCGCGTCGGACCGCATCCTCGGGGTGCACATGGTCGGGCCGAACGTGAGCGAGCTGATCGGCGAGGCGGTCGCGGTGATGGAGTTCGCCGGGTCCAGCGAGGACCTCGCGCGGATCGTGCACGCGCACCCCACGCTCAGCGAGGTCGTGAAGGAAGCGGCGCTCGGCGTGGAGAAGCGCACCATCCACGCCTGAAGCCCTTTTTCAGATTTTTCACGCTTACATCACCTTCCTTGTGCATTCCTGGCGCACGCTGAAGGGGACCAGAGACAGGCGAGACGCGGACGGCGGCACACCGTCCGCGTTCGTTTTGGCGCGCGCAGTTGACGCGCCGCACATCGTGGGCTATCATTCTCCCCGTGCTCGAAAGAGCGCCCCTTGAAAGGCAGGACACCGGACACGTCCGGAACAAGTTCTGAAGTGGTGTGGCCCCATCGTCTAACGGTTAGGACACTACCCTTTCAAGGTAGCGATACGGGTTCGAATCCCGTTGGGGTCACCACGTAAGCTGCCCGCCGGATAGGCGGGCAGCTTCTCTTTTGTCCCGCGCATACACACTAGACTGGCTCGCGTGGCCATGCTTCCCCGTCGTGACGACCGCCGTCCCGCCAAGAACTCGCGGCTCCGGACTTGGAGGCAGCTGTGGCTGGCCCTGCTGCCGGCGTTGCCCTTCCTTTCCGTCACGGCGTTCTTCCAGTTGAACAGGACCAGCCTGCCCGTCGCGCTCAGGTCGGTGTTCGCGGTCTTCACCCTCACCCAGTTGCTGGCCGCTCTCTGCTCACCGACGCCACCGCTCTCGGTCCTGCTCGCCGCCGTTCGCTGCGTGTTCGTCGCTGGTCTGCTCTGCGCGGGGAGCCGCATGCGCTTCAAGGACCTGTCCTTCCTCGGCTTCGGGCTCGCCCTGGTCTACGCGACCGCCTTTCTGGACGCCCTGCTCGCACAGCGAGGAGATTCCCTTCTGACGCTCCGACTGTCCCATCCGTACTACACGTCCACGGCGCTCGGCATCGCGGGAAGTTTCGGCGTCGTCATCGCGGCGGCCAGCCACACGTCTCGGGTCGCGTGGCGCTTACCGCTCGGCGTTGCCGGGCTCGCCGTGATCCTGCTCAGCGGAAGTCGGAGTGCCCTGCTTGCCGCGCTGGTCGGGCTCCTCCTCGTGGCAGGTCTCCGGTGGGGAGCAAGGGTGCTGGCCGTCGGTCTCCCGGTGGCCGTGGGTGTCGTCTGCGTCCCGCTCCTCCTTCACACGGGCACGTTCGTCGACCGCTTCGGGTCCCTCGACAACAGCAACCGGGACGTCGTCTGGCAGAACACCCTGTCCGTGATTGAAGCGCACCCCTGGGGAGGCGTCGGACCCTACCAGTTGGGCGCGGCGCTGAGCACCGGAGGGCACAGCTGCGAACTGTGGACTTCACTTCGGGATCGCGGGATCGCGTGTCCCGAGGTGGTGAGTCAGCTCGATGGCGCCTGGCTCATCGCGCACAACCTGCTGCTCCACGCTCTGGCCGAATCGGGCGTGATCGGCACGACCGGGTACGTTCTGCTCGTCACGCTGAGCGTGCTTCTCGTTCTTCGAACGGGATCGGGGCTCCTGGTAGGGCTCACCGCCACCGTCCTGCTGTTCAATCTCGTCGACAACACGCTCGCGGTGCCCAGCCTGTTCTTCGCGGAGGTCTTCTGGCTGGGGGTCGGGATGGCGGCCCGTGTCCTCCTCGACTCCCAGGAGCCGTCCGGCGCCGTTCCCGCCTCGTGGGCCTGGGGGTTGCCTGCGGGAGCGCTCGTCCTGACCCTGGTGTTCCTGTTCCCTCTGTGGAGTCCACAACGGGCGTCCACCACCCCGCCTCCGCGACTCGAATCCCTGGTCGTCGATCGAGAGGACCGCAGGGCGTTCGTGAGGCTCGACGGCGTGTCGGGCTCCTACCGCTTCGTCGTGCGTTCGTGTGCCCCGACCTGTCGTACGCTCTTCCTGAGGCCGATCACACTGGTCGCCGGAGCCCCATGGCAGGAATGGATCGACCTGGATTCCACGGCCACGGCTCCACTCCTGTTCGAACTTTATCCGGGGACCAGTCCTCCATGGGCGCTACAGCCCCTCGCCCGTCGCCGCGTGGAGGGCGTCACCCCGTGAGAGCACAGCTTCCCGCGGTCATCACGCTGATCCTGACGGGCGCCGTGCTGACGGGCGCCGTCCATTCGGCTCATCGTCTCCTCGACAGGAGCGTCTCCGCGTTCGCGCCGGATCGCGTGTCACGTCCGTCGGTCGGTCCCTCCTGTCGTCCTCGTGTGGAGGCGTTCCGTGACGCCAGCTGGACCGGAACCCAGGGGTACGTGGCCGGTGGAGCGCTCGTCGTGCGTACCTGCGGTGAATCCTGGTTGAATCTGCGTGCACGGGGCGTTTCCCTGGACGGCAGGCAGGCCCGGCTCCTGATCGCGACCGAGGACGGAACGGTGCTGAACCGTTCCTTCGAGGGTTCCCGGACGTTCCGGGTGCCCATCGGTTCGGCAGGCACGGTGACCCTGCTCTCGCCCGCGGCGGAAGTGAGACTCGAGGACCGCAACCTCTTCCTGTCGGACATCCGGTTCCGGCCTGAGCGCCCCTGCTTCCAGGCGCCGCCGAGCATCGCTCCCCTGACTGCGGGTGTGTTCGACGGTCCCTCGAAGGTCACGCTGTATGCCGACGGCGCCCTGGCTTTTCAGGCCTGCGACGAGGGGCGCCTCTCCCTCTCGCTGTCCGGGACGAAGCTCGACGGAATCGGCCCGGTCGTCGTGATCGAACGGGAAGGGCAGGAGTCCCGACGCCGAGCCGTTCAGGCCCCGGTCGCACTCAGCATGAACCTGTCCCGAGGGGAGAAGGTCCGGTTGGCGTTCGCCAACGACGCGGCGCGCGTGATCGGTGAACGCACCATCCACATCGAGCGGCTGACGCTCGATCGTTAGCGGACACTGCTCAGTTCTGCAGCCCGAACTTGTTTTCCGGGATGATGAGCGCGAGACGACGTCGGATGGCCTCAGTGTCGTTGCTGAGCGCCATCCGGCGCAGGTCCTCCACCTGCTGGCCGATCCAGACAGGTTCGATGCTCTGCAGTCGAGCGCTGAAGATCTCGGAGTGGGTGGTCGAGTCCACGCCCTCGCTGGTGGTGAGGAGCTCCTCGTAGAGCTTCTCGCCGGGCCGCGTGCCGGTATAGACGACATCGATGTTCTGGGCGCCGGAGAGCCGGATGACGTCCTGCGCCAGATCCACGATCTTGACGGGTTCGCCCATGTTGAGCAGGTAGACGCGTCCGTTCTCCCCGAGACCACCGGCCTGGAGCACCAGCCGGGCGGCCTCGGGAATCGTCATGAAGTAGCGGCGCATCTCCGGGTGGGTCACGGTGACCGGTCCTCCCGCACGAATCTGCTCCATGAAGGTCGGGATGACGCTGCCACGACTGCCAAGGACGTTGCCGAACCGGACGGAGACGAAGGCCTGATCCTGGGACGTCTGGCGAGCCGCGCCCGAAATGACCATCTCGGCCAGACGTTTGGAGGCGCCCATGACGGACGTGGGGTTCACGGCCTTGTCCGTCGAGATGTTCACGAAGCGGCGGACGTGGTAGCGAAGGCACATCTGCGTGACGTTCGCCGTCCCGACGATGTTGTTCAGGACCGCCTCGGTGGGACTGACCTCCATGAGCGGCACGTGCTTGTGCGCGGCGGCATGGAAGACGACGTCGGGACGCTGCTCCGCGAAGACCGCGTCCAGACGCGGAGCATCCCGGACGTCGCCGATGAGGGCGACCTGCTCGATCTCCGGCCATTCGCGGGCGAGCTCGTGCTGAATGCTGAAGATGCTGTTCTCGCCGCGTCCCAGCAGCACGATCCTCGAAGGGCTGTACCGGGCGACCTGACGGACGATCTCCGAGCCGATCGAACCGCCCGCGCCCGTCACGAGCACGCGACGGTCACGGATGTAGTCGCTGATTTCCTCGTTGTTGAGCTGAACGGGTTCCCGGCGCAGCAAGTCCTGAACGTCCACGTCCCGGATCTGCGAGATGGAGACCTGACCGCTGAGGATCTCGAAGACACCCGGGATGATGCGGTAGCGGAGCTGGGCGGACCGGGCCAGCTCGACCACCTGCCGGACGAAGGCGCCGGAGGCGGAGGGAACGGCGATCAGCACCTCCTGCGCCTCGACCTCCCGGGCGACCCGCACGAGGTCCTTGACCGGACCCAGCACGGGCAGGCCGACGACGATCTGACGCTGACGGTCCTGCCGGTCGTCGAGAAAGCCGACGGCCCGCAGGCCCGCCTCGGGGTGCCGGGCCATCTCCCGCGCGATGAGACTGCCCGCCTCGCCCGCACCGACGAGCAGGACCCTGCGCGCGGTTCCCTGGTACACGGAGCGCTTGTGCCGCTCGTAGATGATGCGCGTCGCAAGTCGAACCCCACCGAGCAGCACGAGGGAAAGCACGGCGTCGAGCAGGGGCACGGCGGGCGACACGACGACGAGCGGCTGAAGGACGAACGCGCTCGACAGCAACGCCAGCGCCCCGAAACCCACCGCGCGCGCGAGCGCGTACAGGTCCCGGACGCTGATTCGCCCCCAGTGCTGCAGGTACAGCCGTCCGAACCACTCGATCAGGAGTTTGAGCGTGAACCCGACCGCCAGGAACACGATCGTCGGGGGAGTCAGCCACGCGGCTTGAGGCTCCTGGCCCAGGAAGGTGGCCAGCAGGAGAGCGCTGGTCCAGAGAACCAGGTCACAAACGTACTTCAGGGTGTTCATCAGCTCTTGGGTCTCCGGCGGTTCATCCTGTTCCTTGCTTCGGGAGCTACCTGTTCCCGGTTCCTTTCAGTACAGCACGAACAGTCTGCAGCAGAATACTCAGATCCGTCCGCCAGCCGATGTGATCGAGGTACTCGAGGTCAAGACGGACCTTCGTGAGGTCGTCGAGGTCGTCTCGACCCGAGACCTGCGCGAGGCCCGTCAGACCAGGCCGCAGCCGATGAGCTCCTCCCTGCGTCCGTTCGGTGATCACGACCGACTGGGACGGCACCGGCGGCCGTGGACCGACGAAGCTCATGTCCCCACGAAGGATGTTGATGAGCTGCGGCAGCTCGTCGAGGCTGGTGCGCCTCAGGAACCGCCCGAACCGCGTGACGGGATCGATGTTCATCCGCTGGAGTTCCTCGGTCGACACGGACGGCGTGCCGACCCGCATCGTCCTGAACTTCAGGATGGTGAAGTGTCGGTTGTTCCGTCCGACGCGGGTCTGGAGGAACAGGACGGGGCCGGGGTCGTCGAGCCGGACGACCCCGGCGATCAGGAGCAGCGCCGGCCACAGCAGCAGCAGCAGGGCCGCGGAGAGGGTCAGGTCGAAGAGCCTCTTGCCCGCCCCGTACACCCTGCCGTACGGGCGTCGCGGACGACCGCGCGAGGCGGGATCGGGCGTGGCGGTCATCATCTCCGCGAACCCGACCTCCGGGGCGAACGGGGGTGTCCATCCGAGCACCTCCCGGACGAGACCCGCGTCCACCTCCAGGGAGCCGATCAGGCGCTCGGCGGCGTCACCGCGTCCGACGAGACGGGCCGCGAGACGGAGCAGCGCCGGGGGGACACGGGGCAGTCGAACCGGACGTCCTCCCGCCCGTCCGAGCGCACGGACGAGCTCGGGCGTGGAGAGGTCGCGCATGTCCGAAACGTGGAACGTCCTGCGGGAAGCTCTCCGATCCGTAGCGCAGGTCAGCAGCACGTCCGCGAGGTTCGCGGCGTAGACGAGACTGCGGCGGTTCCGGACGGCCCCGAGCGGCAGGGGAACGCCCCGGCTCACGGCGCGCGCGAGCAGATCGAGGTTGCCCTTGACGCGGGCGCCGTACACGAGCGGCGGACGGACGACCACGAAGTCCGTGTCGGTCCCGAGGGTCCCGACGCGCAGGACGTACTCCGCTTCGAGTTTGGAGCGGCCGTAGGCGTCCTCGGGACGGGCGTCGTCCTCTCGCAGGGGACGCGCGGCGGAGGATTCCCCGGCCGCCTTGATGGAACTGAGGTAGACGATCCGCCGGACGCGAGCGGCGACGGCCGCGTCCGTCAGTGCCGTGAGGCCGCCCACGTTGACCGTGCGGTAGAGCGTCTCCACGTCCGCCGCACGGTCGTTCATGACGTGCGCGCGTGCCGCGAGGGCCACGACGACGTCCACACCGCGCAGCGCGTCCCTCCAGTCCGTCCCGGGACCGATCTCGCCCACCTCGACGACGTCCACGCGTTCACGCCACGCGGGCGGCACGCGCGTGACGTCACGGACGGCGAGGACGACCTGGAACGACCTGGCGAGCGCGGCCTCCACGACGTAGGATCCGACGAATCCCGTAGCTCCGGTGATCAGCAGTCGCATGAGGTCAGAGCAGCTCCCGGATCTTGAGCGCGTACTTCATGGAGAGGATGGCCCAGTTCGTCCTGCGTCCGTTCTCCCGACAGGCACGAATGATCTCCTGGTTCAGGGTGATGTTGCTCCTGACGTTGCGGGTACTCACGCCGCCCGTCCTCATCACGACGAGGTTGTCGTCGATCTTTCTGTAGGGCAGCCGGGCCGTGGCGATGAAGCGCATCAGCAGTTCGAAGTCGGCGGCGATCCGGTAGTCCTCCTTGTAGAGTCCGAGGCGTTCGTACTGCTCGCGCTTCACGAAGAACGTCGGATGGGCCGGCATGAACCCGAAGTGGAAGCGGCGTTCGGGCGCGTCCGGCGAGCGGTAGCGGCGCACGGTCCGGCCGGTGTCCGGGTCGATGAAGGTGAGGTTTCCGAACACGACCTGAACGCCGGACGTGTCGAAGGTGTCCATGACGCGGGCGAGGATGCCCGCGTGCGGATAGAAGTCGTCGGCGTTGAGCGTTCCGACCACGTCGCCCGTGCAGAGCCGCACGCCCTTGTTCATGGCGTTGTAGATGCCCTTGTCGGGTTCGCTGACCCAGTAGGCGATCCTGTCCTCGTACCGTCGGATGATGTCGACGGTACCGTCCGTCGAGCCACCGTCGACGACGATGTACTCGACGTTCGGGTAGTCCTGGTCGAGGACGCTCCGGATCGTATCCTCGATATGGCGGGCGCCGTTGTACACGACGGTCACGATGGAGACCCGCGCGGCGGCCGTGCGCGACGCCTCCTCACCCCGGTGGAGTCGGTAGCCGCCCTCCTGTCGAAGGTCGCGTTCAGACATGGCTGGCCTCACGTTGGCGCTCGTACCAGTCCAGCGTGCGCTCGATGCCCTCACGCAACTCCACCCGCGCGCTCCACCCCAGCTTCGAGAGGCGCGACACGTCCATCAGCTTCCTCGGCGTCCCGTCCGGTTTGCCCGCGTCGAACACCAGCTCCCCCCGGAACCCCACCACCTCCGCGATCAATTCCGCCAGCGCCCGAATGCTCAGGTCCACCCCCGTGCCCACGTTGATCGGTCCCGCCTCCGAGACCTCACGCATGATGAACACGCACGCGTCCGCCAGGTCATCCACGAACAGAAACTCCCGCAGCGGCGTGCCCGACCCCCAGATCTCCACCGAGGGGGCGCCACGCTCCTTCGCCTCGACCATCTTTG
>NZ_KI912668.1:30403-69849 GCF_000519345.1 Deinococcus pimensis DSM 21231 | reverse complement strand
CCCAGGTACAGCTTGTGCTGGAGGCCCATCTTGATGCGGCCGACGGCGCGGGTGATCTTGCGCGTCACGAAGGTCTCGCCACGCCTCGGGCTTTCGTGGTTGAACAGGATGCCGTTGCAGGCGTACAGGTCGTAGGCTTCGCGGTGGTTGACCGTCTGCCAGTAGCTGTAGACCTTGGCGACGGCGTAGGGACTGCGGGGGTGGAAGGGGGTGCTCAGGCCCTGGGGGGGCTTGGCGGCGCCGAACATCTCGCTGCTGCTGGCCTGGTAGTAGCGGGTGTGATGACCGGTGCGTTCGCTGAGGTCGCGGATGGCTTCGAGGAGGCGCAGCGTCCCGAGACCGGTGATGTCGGCGGTGTATTCGGCCTGGTCGTAGCTGACCTTGACGTGGGATTGGGCGCCGAGGTTGTAGATCTCGTGAGGCTGGAGTTTCTCGATGAGGGTGCGGAGGGCGGAGCTGTCGCTGAGGTCGCCGTAGTGGAGGAAGAGGCGGGCGTCCTGTTGGTGGGGGTCCTGGTAGAGGTGGTCGATGCGGTCGGTGTTGAAGCTGCTGGCGCGGCGGATGATGCCGTGGACCTCGTAGCCCTTGTCGAGGAGCAGTTCGGTGAGGTAGCTGCCGTCCTGCCCGGTGATGCCGGTGATCAGTGCCTTCTTGGTGGTGGTCATGTCGTTCTCCAGGCCCTCCGTGCGGAGAGCAGGCGTGGAAGTCGCCCGAGCAGGGCGATCAGCATTCGAGTTCGGTTCCGGGCGACGATCCGCAGCGGAAGTCGAGAGAAGGCGGAGGCGTTGGCGCCGTGCCGGCGGTACTGGATGAGCGGTCGGGGCACGAAACGGACGCCGCCGACGACCTCGCAGGCGAGGCCGATCCATTCGTCGTGCTGGACGACGCCGGGTGGAAAGGGAAGCAGCATGGGCTTCATTTCCGCCCGGACGACCATACAGCATCCCAGGTAGGAGTTCCGGACGAAGTTACGCACAAGACCGGGTCCGCTGCGCCGGTGGGCGAAGAACGACGGCAGGAGTTCGTTGCCGTCCCCGTCCACGACCGTCGCGTCGGACACGAGGGCGGCGACGCGTTCGCGCTTCAGCACTTCCCGGAACGCCTCGACCTTGTCGGGCATCCACACGTCGTCCTGATCGGCGAAGAAGACGAGGACACCCCGGGCGAGCCCCAGCGCCCGCTCGAAGGTCCGTACGGGGCCGAGGTTCTGTTCGTTGCGGTGCACTCGAATCCGGGAATCTCCGAGGCCCTCGACCCAGTCCGGGGTGCCGTCGCTCGAACCGTCGTCGACGACAACGAGTTCGTCGTCGTCGGCCAGTTGCGCCAGAATCGACTCGACCTGTGGTTTGATGTACCGCATGCCGTTGTAGGTCGCCATGCACACACTGATGTTATCTTGATTGGACACGGTTGCTCCTCCATCTGACGTAGAACTTGAATATACTCCTGTCAAGCAGAGCTATATAAAGAATCGGGAGTATAGGGTAGAAGTATCTTGCCTGTATGAATGGCGAAATTGAAAACACCGTCGCGTAAAACAGGCCGAATGCCATAAACTGCGTGTATCTTCGTACCCGGCCCAGTGCAAATGTGGCAAAAATAAAAATTGACATGATCTGCATGAGAATGATTCCAGAGTTATATATATCACGATGTTCAGGGATATCCCGCAGAAACTTTACTCCGCTGATTGGATTACCGAAAATATTCAAGGCAATTTTAAAAGGATAGGCAAGAATAAACAAGTAGTGGGATTGAAGATTGAGCAATAGCTTCGTTATGTTCGAATCATTCACTGCTTGCGATTCAAATTGGCCAACGTACCTGCCAACATAACTAGGATACAAGAAATTGATCGTAACAACGATAGCGACCATCACTAATATAAGCCTTTGACGAACAACCTCGTTCTTGTAGAATCTTGCAAGAGGTAGAAATGCAAGAACAACAAGTATCTGCTGCCACCTCACATAAAGAGCCAGGAAAAGCGACAAAAAAAGATACAACTTTCTATTCTTTGTCAGATACGAACCCAGCAGGAGTACCGACAGAAGCGCCACCAACTCCTTATTGAGGTAGAGGAGGCTCAAAAAAGTGATGGGGTTCAGGATAAAAAATATTGTTAAGCCAACAAAATATTGACGGTAAAGCTTAAAGATCATGAATATGATGGTTGTGAAGGTGAAGATATTGAACAGAAATACCAGTGTGTCGTTCAACCCCAGAGCGCGATAGAGGACAACCGGCCCAAGATAGTTCCCCCCCAGGGACACCAGTGTTCTACCGCCCGCCTCGGCATACTCACGGTAGGTCAGCGTGTCGGCCCAGATCCGGTAGAACTGATGTCCGGACGTCGATCCCTGTGGGAGGGGGGGCAGAAAACCGAACACGACGCACGCCACGAACAGGTAAAGTCCGACCAGCAAGAGGACGATGACCTCACTGTGTCTCAGCCCGCGACGGCGATTTGGCGCGTTCAACCCGCGTTCTGAGGACGCCGTACGGTTCATCCAAGGACTCCGACCGACGAGGACCTGGCCTCACGTCGCGTTGATGATCCTCCGCGAAAACGTCCGTGAGGGCCGCTCATCCGCCGCGCACCTTCCCGACACGTCCCCGCAGACCGTCCATCCAACCCCGCAGGATCGCGCTGACCTTCTGGTGTTTCTGCCGCTCGAAGAAGACGATCTTGAGTGGATCGAGCAGCAAACCGACCAGACTGCGTATCAACCAGGGACGTTCTGTCCGCCAGTACCGTCGGGCCAGCAAAAGGAAGTTGCGGTGCTTGTAATAGCGGCGAACAGCGGCATGATTCGTTGTCACGATGTTCAGTGGCCCCACACGGTGCCTTGATTGACGGCCTATTTCATGAGGAAGACGAGCGTCGGAAGACTGGAGGATGCTGAAGCCCGCCTGCCGCAATCGAATGCAGTAATCGAAGTCCACGAAGTCGATGAACAGATCCTCCCACATCCCGCCCAACTGCTCGAAGACGTCGAGGTCCACGAGGGCGCCGGACGTGATGGCAAACCTGACCGGTCGCGTCCCTTCACGGGCTGCCTTGTCGATACGGTAGGGGTCTCCTGTCCCGGCATGCACGACCTCAGGAACCCACATGGCCACACGTCCCGCCTCGAACTCGGACGGGATGCACGACAGCGTCTCCACGAACTGCGAGGGAACGACACTGTCCTGATCGAACGTCACCATTCGACGTGCTCCGGAGGCGTGGGCCCTGTGGGCTCCATCGTTGATCGCCGCGGCGATCCCCCTGTTCTCCGCGTACCGGATGACACGGACCGCGGGTATGTCCGCGAGCCGTGCGAACAGTGTGTCGTACGTCCGGGGCGACCCGTTGTCGATCACCCAGACCCGCCCGACCTGCCCGGCAAGCGCCCGCAGAACGTCCTCCAGGCGCTCTTCGGGATGGTAGGTCACGACCACGGCATGCACCTCACGGTTCGCGTCGTCGCCCGATTCGCACGGTGCGCCCGACTTCACCACGTCAGGCACGGGTCACGGCCTTCCGATCGGCCTGGACCGTGAACCGCCGAAGGAACCGATCCGCAATGCTGACCCAGTCGTAGCTCGCGATGTCGATGAGCCCACGCTGAGCCTTTTCACGCGCCCTCTCGGGTTGTGCGTGGATGGTGAGGACCGCCTGCACGAGTGCGTCCGCGTCCCGGACCGGTACGATCCAGGCGTTGCCTTCATCGGCAGGTGCATGTCCCGTCGACACCACCGCGACGCCCGAGGCCATGGCTTCCATCACCGGATAATGCGGCGCGCCGATCTGATCGATGCCCGGGGCGAGCAGGACGTCGAGCGAACGGTAGAACGCCGCAAGCTCCACGTCGCTGGCGATCTCCACGACCTCGATGCCCAGCTCGGCGATCTGCTCGGGGGAAAGGCCGTAACCGAGCGCCGCCCGGCAACGGAAGCTCGTTCCCTGCCTGCGAAGCCGCCTGATCGCTTCGACGGCGTAGCGCGTTCCCTTGGAGGGTTCGACTCGGCTGATGAATCCCACGGAGAACTCGTGGACCGATTCCCGAGGGCGCGGTGCGAAGACGTTCAGGTCCAATCCCGGCGGCACGACGTCCGACGAACGAAGGTTCCGGTACCGTCGGTAGGTCTCGGAATTCACGATGCGTCTGAGGGGCAGCCAGTAACTACAGTAAGCCAGGACGAACAAAATGAACTGTTTGAGCGAGCGTCGAGGCATGTAGTACTCTGGTTCGAAGGCCTGAACGTAATAGTACTTCCTGGCGGGCATGAACGTCATCGCGATCGGCCATGCCGTCATAGAATGAGTCGCCAGAATGATGTCAAATTCGACGAACTTCGTTTTTAGCAGTCGACTCATTCCTATGGATGCTCGCAACATGGAGAATTCATCCGGACGGTCCCGGTCGGCATCGACGACATTTCCGTGATCGTCGTACCATATGATTTTCGCCTCGGTAGGGTAATAGCACGGCCCGCTGCTGTCATGACAGGCGATGACAACCTCATGACCGGATCGGGTCCACTCGGTCGCGAGATGGGAGATCACCCGAAAACCACCGGCACGCGCGAACCCGAAGATCGGTATGACGATTCGCATGGAACTGCCTCCTCCTAACCTTTCTTCTTCGTCAAGAGGGCGCCACCACTTCGTTTCGGACCACTCCCGCAGTCGGCAGAAGCCCGATCACCTCGACGGTCGTCGCCGAACCGCCAACCAGCCGCCCATGTCATCCGCGGTCCTCCGCCCAGAGGTCCGCACCGAAGAAATCCCACGGAAGGCGGCCCTCATTCGGATCGGCGAGGTCGAACTGCGCGTCCATGCTGTAGAGCAGCGTCGCGCCCTCGTGACCCGCCTGGTACCCGTGCGCCACGCCCGACGGGATGAACACCAGCGTCGGCTGCTCCCCCGAGAGGACCAGCTTGCGTTTCACGCCCACGGTCGGTGAGTCCGCGCGGCAGTCCACCAGCCACACCACCAGCTGACCGGACAGCACGCACCAGATCTCGTTCTGCACGTCCTTCACGTGGATGTGGAAGGCGTTCACCCGTCCCGGCGCGGCCCACGACACGCTGATCTGACGCGGAACGAGCGCGCCCGGCAGGTGCTGCACCCCCTCCTCGTCGAGGCGCAGGTACTCCATGAACGCGCCGTTCTCGCTGCGGTTCTTGCGCAGCGCGTGCGTCCACACGCCGTCGATGGCGGGTGCCGCCGGGTACGTCTCGAAGGTCAGGGCGCGCGCGTACTCGTTGGCAAGTTCGACCTTCACAGCATCCCCAGCCCTTCGGGAACGTTCGTGAACGGGAAGGTCTCCTCGCAGATGCGCAGCAGGTACTGGCCGTACTGGTTCTTGGACAGGCGGCGCGCCTGGGCCATCACGTCCTCGGTGCTGATCCAGCCCTGCCGCCACGCGATCTCCTCCGGGCAGGCGACCTTGAGGCCCTGCCGGTGCTCGATCGTCTGGATGAACGCGCTCGCCTCCAGCAGGCTCTCGTGCGTGCCCGTGTCCAGCCACGCGAAGCCGCGGCCCATCACCTGAACGTCCAGCAGCCCATCACGCAGGTAGGCGTTGTTCACGTCCGTGATCTCCAGCTCGCCCCGCGCGCTCGGCGTGATGTCCTTCACGATGTCCACGACGCGCGCGTCGTAGTAGTACAGGCCCGTCACGGCGAAGCTCGACTTCGGCTTCGCGGGCTTCTCCTCGATGCTGAGCGCCCGGCCCGCCTGATCGAACTCGACGACGCCGTACCGCTCGGGGTCCCGGACGGGGTAGGCGAACACGGTGGCGCCGTCCGTCTTCGCATTGGCGGCGCGCAGCTTCGGCACGAGGTCATGCCCGTAGTAGATGTTGTCGCCGAGGATCAGGGCGCTGTCATGCCCCCGCACGAAGTCCGCGCCGATCACGAAGGCCTGCGCCAGCCCATCGGGGCGGGGCTGCACCGCGTACTCCAGCGAGAGACCCCACTGCGAGCCGTCGCCGAGCAGCTGACGGAAGCGCGGGGTGTCCTCGGGCGTGCTGATGATCAGGATCTCCCGGATGCCGCCCAGCATCAGGGTGCTCAGCGGGTAGTAGATCATCGGCTTGTCGTACACCGGCAGCAGCTGCTTGCTGACGGAGAGCGTGGCCGGGTACAGCCGCGTGCCCGACCCGCCCGCGAGGATGATGCCGCGCCGGGTCATGCGTCCTGCCCGGCGCCCGCGAGCCGCTCGGCGTACTGGCGGTCGTAGTACGCGCGGAACTCGCCACTGCGGATGGGCTCCCACCACGCGCGGTTCTCCGCGTACCAGCGGGCAGCCTCCGCGACGGCCTCGCGCGGGTCGAAGCGGGGATGCCAGCCGAGCGCGCGCAGCTTGTCCACGTTCATGCTGTAGCGGCGGTCGTGGCCGGGACGGTCCGTGACGTGCCGCACGAGGTCGCGGCCCTTGCCGAGCGTGGCGAGCACGATGTCCACCATCTCGAGGTTGGTCATCTCGCGGCCCGTGCCGACGTTGTACACCTCACCGGGACGGCCGTGCAGCAGCGCCGCCTCGATGCCCGTGCAGTGGTCGTGGACGTGCGCGTAGTCGCGCATCTGCAGGCCGTCGCCGTACACGGGGATGGGCTCGCCGAGGATGGCGTTGGTGCTGAAGAGCGGCACGGCCTTCTCCGGGTACTGGTACGGGCCGACGTTGTTCGCGCCGCGCGTGATGGTGACCGGCATGCCGTACGTGATGTGATAGGCCTGCACGAGCTGGTCGGCGGCGGCCTTGCTCGCGGCGTAGGGACTGCGTGGGGACAGCGGGTCGGTCTCGACGCTCTGGTGCCCGTCGGGGATGTGGCCGTAGACCTCGTCGGTGCTGATGTGGTGGAGGCGCAGCCCGAGCTCGCGGGCGACTTCGAGCAGGACGTGGGTGCCGCGGACGTTGGTGTCGGTGAAGACGAGCGGCCCGAGGATGCTCTGATCCACGTGGGTCTCGGCGGCGAAGTTGACGATCAGGTCGACGTGGTGGTCGCGGCAGGTGCGGCGCACGAGCTCCTGATCGACGATGTCGCCGACGACGAGGGTGAGACGGGGGTCCTGCCAGAGATCCTGGAGGTTCTCCCGCCGCCCCGCGTAGGTGAGCTTGTCGAGGATGACGATGTTCGAGTCGTGCTCGGAGAGCCAGTAGCGGACGAAGTTGCTGCCGATGAACCCGCAGCCGCCCGTCACGAGAATGTTCTTCATGGGTCGAGTGGTTCCTTCCATGAGCGAGGACTGGTGGGCCGCGTCACATCGACCGCTTCGATCGGGACGCCGACGTGAAGGTGGGCTTCACCTCGCATCAAGGAAATATTGTACCGGAGGCGCGGCGGGCGAGCGTGATGACGTGCGTCCACGACGACTACGCGTCTCACCCTGCGGGGGTCCGCGAAGGGCACCTATACTGCCTGCGTGTCCGCCCCCGTTCCCACCGAGCCGTCCGTCCGTCATCCCCGTCGTCTCGCGTGGCTGATCGCGCTCGTTCCCGTCCTGCCGCTCCTGTACGTGGCGGCGCTGGCCAGGCTGGGCGCGCTTCGAGGGCTCGACCGCACCGTCCGCCTGGTGCTGGGCGGCTACGTCGTCACGCAGGTGCTGGCCGCGCTGTTCACGCCCGATCCGCTGCTGTCCGTGCCTCTGGCGCTCGCCCGGGCGATCCTGCTGCTCGCGATGATCGCGGCGGGCGTGTGGCTGGGTGACGGGCGCTGGCTGCGGCCGCTGCTGTGGGGGCATCTGGTGGTGTTCGTCACGGCGTGGGCGTTCACCCTCGCGACGGTCGGGCCCTCGCTCGGCCCGGCGGGACGCCTGTCACATCCGCTGTACTACTTCGTGTCGCTCGGCCTGCTGGCCTCCGTGTCGCTGCTGATCATCGTGTCGTGGAAGGGCGCGTCGCCGTGGTGGCGCTTCCCGGCGGGCGCGCTCGCCGTCGCCACGCTCCTCGCGAGCGGCAGTCGGGGTGCGCTGGTGGCGCTGGCCGTGGGGTCGCTCGCGGCGGTGCTGGCGGGCAACCTGCGCTTCCTGCGCGCCCTCGGCCTCGTGGTCCTCACGGGCGTGCTCGCCGTGGGCGTCGTGCCGAACCTGCGTGCGAGCCTGCCCGTGGAGGGCGGCGCGCCGGACACCAACCTCACCTCGACCACCCTCAGCGGCCGCGACGAGGTCTGGCAGGGTGCCATCCGCGCCTTCCGCGCGTCCCCCGTCGGCGGGCAGGGCCCCTACCTGGCCGGGCGGTTCCTCACCTTCCTCGTGCGGGACCGCTGTCAGCTCTCCCCCGCCCTGGAGGACGCCGGGGTCCACTGCCCGGCCTGGGTGGACCGCTTCCGGGGGGTGTGGTCCACGGCGCACAACGTGGTGCTGCACAGCCTCGCCGAGACGGGCGTGATCGGCACGGCGGGTCTGCTGGCCCTGTTCGCGCTGGGCGCGGTCGCGACGTGGCGCGTACGCGACGGGCTGCTGCTCGCCATCTTCTGGGGATTCATGGCCATGAACGTCGTGGACGTCGTGACGACGCTGCCCAGCCCGCACTTCGCGGAGCTGTTCTGGGTGACGGTCGGCGTGGCGCTCGCGCGGAGCGGCTGGACGCGCACACCGACCGTCTGAGCTCAGAGACGCCCGCGCAGGTCCTGCCAGCGTGAGACGTCGAGCGACACGTCGGACGGCAACCGCACGTTCGCCTCGGTGCGCGAGCCGGGGCGGACGTCGGGGCGGCGGCGCCGGGCCAGCTCGAACACGCTCTTGCGTTCCGTGGCGACGTGCAGCGTCTCGAACGGCACCCGCTCGATGCCCACGATGATGCGGGCGACGTCGGGCGCGATGACGTCCACGTAATCCTGGCTGGTGTACACGTCCGAGAAGGCGACGGGGTACGGCCATTCGCGCGGCCTGAACGACGTGCGCAGGACGAGGTGCCGGTCGGCGGCGCGGGCCGCCTCCTCCGCGACGAGCTTCGTCAGCGCGTAGTAGTTGACGGGCGGCCCGGGCGGGTCGTCCTCGCGGTAGCCGCCCCGCTCGCCGTCGAAGACGTAGTCGGTGCTGACGTGCAGCAGACGGGCGCCCGCCTCCCGCGCGGCGCGCGCGACGTGACGGGTGCCGGTCACGTTCACGTCCCAGCAGGCCCGCCGGTCGCGCTCCGCTCCGGAAACGTCGGTGTAGGCGGCGGCGTGCACGATGAGGTCGGGCCGCTCGCGCTCCACCGCGCCCCTCACGGAGGCGAGGTCGCGCACGTCGAGCTCGGCGCTGCGCGGCGCGATCAGGTCGGGCAGGAGCGCCCGGAGCTCGGTTCCGAGTCGTCCGGTTCCTCCGGTCAGCAGGATCCTCACGCTTCCTCCAGTGCCAGCACGGCCCGCTCGGGGTCGCGGCCCTCGCGCTTCGCGGTCCACGCGACGTCGAGGACCTCCTCGAACTCGCGCCTGAACCGCCCCGCGCCGAACCGCTCGGCGTTCTCGCGAACGGACCGCGCGTCCATGGGAGGCAGCGACTCGAAGAGTTCCACGGCGCGCCCGAGGCTCTCGGGGTGCTGCTGCCCGAAGAAGACGCCCGTGCGGTTCGCGACGACGCTTTCGAGCACGCCGCCCTTGCCGTAGGCGACGACGGGCGCGCCCGCCGCCTGCGCCTCCACGGGCGTGATGCCGAAGTCCTCGTCGGCGGCGAAGACGAAGGCGCGGCATCGGCTCATCAGGTCCGCGACGACCTCGTCGGGCTGACGGCCCAGCAGGATCACGTTCGGCCCGGCCAGCGCCTCCACCTTCGCGCGGTCCGGGCCGTCCCCGATCACCACGAGGGGCCGCCCGAGGCGCGTGAACGTCTCGACGATCAGGTCGATCTTCTTGTACGGCACCATTCGCGACAGCGTCAGGTAGAAGTCCTCGCGGGGCCGCGTCGGGTCGAAGCGGTCCACGTCCACGGGCGGGTACAGCACCCGCGCCGGACGTCGGTAGGTCCGCCAGACCCGCCCGGCGACGTAGCGGGAATTGGCGAGGAAGACGTCCACCCGGTTCGCGGTGGTGCTGTCCCAGATGCGGACGTAGTGCAGCACCAGCTGCGCCAGCAGACCCTTCGGGCCGCGCTGAAGGCCGGACTCGCGCAGGTACTGGTGGTACAGGTCCCAGGCGTACCTGATGGGCGAGTGCACGTAGCTGAGGTGCAGCTGCCCCGCGCCGACGAGCACGCCCTTGGAGACGGCGTGACTGCTCGACACGATCACGTCGTAGTCGCTCAGGTCGAACTGCTCCACCGCGAAGGGCATCAGCGGGAGCAGGCTGCGGTAGCGCCGCGCCGCGCCCGGAAAGCGGTCGAGCGCGGACGTCGTGACGCGGCGGCCCTCCAGCCGGGTGCCGCGCATGCCCTGGGGGTCGTGGATGAGGGCGAACAGGTCCGCGTCCGGGAGCACTTCGAGGATCTCCTCGACGACCTTCTCCGACCCGGCGTGGGTGGTCAGCCATTCGTGAACGACGGCGGTGTTCATGGTGTGGTCGAAGCCTCCTCCAGCACCCGCGCCACGAGGGCGGCAGTGCGGTCCCAGGAGAATAACCGCGAACGCGCCAACCCGCGCGAGGCGAGGGCCGTCCTCAGGGCGAAGTCCGCGACGACGCGCGTCAGGGCGGCCACGATGACTTCGACGTCCTCTGGATCGACGAGCAGGGCCGCGTCCCCCACCACCTCCGGAAGCGACGTGCGGTTCGACGTCACGACCGGCGTTCCGCACGCCATCGCCTCCAGGGCGGGCAGGCCGAAGCCCTCGTACAGCGTCGGGTAGGCCAGCGCGACCGCGCCACGGTAGTACGCGGGCAGGTCGACTTCCGGGATGAGTCCGGCGAACACGACGCGGTCGAGCACGCCGAGGCGCAGCGCGAGGTGCCGCGTGTCGTCGTCCGGACCGCCGGACAGCACGAGCCGCAGATCGGGAACGTCGAGGCGCGCGAACGCCTCGACGAGGCGCGGCACGTTCTTGTGCGGCTTGCGGTTCCCGACGTACAGCAGGTACGGGTAGCCGGGCTCGTGCCGCGCGCCCTCGGGCGTGTAGGCTTCCCCGACGCCGTTCCCGACGTTCACCACCCGCTTTCCGGGAACGCCCGCCCACTCGACGATGCGGCGTCGGGAGAACTCGGAGACGGTGAGCACGCGCGCCGCGCGCCGCGCGGCAGGTCGGACGACGAGATCGTAGTACAGCCGCTTCCCGCGCGAGGACTCCTCGGGCACGTCGAGGTGGATGAGGTCGTGGATGGTGAACACGAACGGGACGGGTGACCATAGGGGCGGCGTGAAGCCCGGCGAGAAGTACACGTCCGGGCGACGCCGAGTCAGCTCCAGGCCGAGCAGCACGGGTTCGGCGGGGTGCATCAGGGGAACGGCCGAGATGGCGCCGCTCGGGCCGAGGCGCGCCAGCACCTCCCGTGAGAAGCGGGCGATGCCGTGCTGACCGCTCCAGCGGTCATCGACGAGAAGCCGTGTCGGTGTGTTCATTCAGGAGGCCTCGGGACGTCAGCCAGCCACGAAGGCGGTAACGGAGGGTGACGGCGTGGACCCTCGCGTCGGTCAGGCGTCCACGAGCGAGCGAGACGGCCACGCCGCCGAGGGAGCGAAGGAGGAAACGGAGCAGGACACTCCCACCGAGCCGGTTCTTGCGGACGACGGCGCCCAGGCCCGGCGCGTAGCGCCGCGCGCGCGCCACGCGCCGGTCGACGTCCGCGTCGTCCGTGTCGGGGTGGAAGACGGCCAGCCCCGGGTCGTAGTGACCGCGCATGCCGAGCCGCAGCAGACGCAGGAGCAGATCGTCGATCTCGTGGCACTGGAAGGGACTGTCGGCGCCGGGCCCGAGCCGTTCGTCGAACCCTCCGGCCCGCACGAAGGCGTCAGCGCGGATGAACGTCGCGAACTCGATGCTGGTCGTCCAGACGTTCCGGGTCGTGACGGGCACCGCGCGGTCCGTGAAGCGTCCCACCACGAAGCGTCCGCGCGGGTCCGTCGCGGCGCCGCACACGAAGGCCACGTGGCGCGCCTCCATGAGGCGCGCCGCGAGGCGGAGGACGTCCGGGGCGTACCAGCAGTCGTCGTCCGGGAAGCTCACCACGGCGCCCCGCGCGAGCCGGGCGCCGAGGTTGCGCGCGGCGGACGCGCCGCGCGCCTCCGCCCTGACGTGCACGACGTCGAGCCTCCCCGCCCAGCGGACCGGCAGGTCCCCGAGCCGGTCGTCGGCATTCTGATCCACGACGATCACCTCGAAGGACCGCTCGACCTGCCCGGCGAGCGAACGCAGCAGCCGTTCGAGCTCCAGGGTGCGTCCGACGGTGGCCACCACCAGCGAGAACTTCACGGATTTCCGTCCAGGACTTCGCGGTAGACGCCGAGGGTGACGCTCGCCACGCGATCCCACGAGTAGCGTTCGCGGATGCGCCGCGCCTGATCGTGGAAGTCGCGTGGCAGCCGCATCGCGCGGTCCAGCGCCCAGGCAACGTCGTCGAGGTCGGTGGGCTCGGCGATGAACGCGAGGTCGCCGAAGTACTCCTCCACGGGCGGGCAGCGGCCCACGACGAGGTTCGCGCCGGTGAGGCCGGCCTCCAGGCTGACGAGGCCGGTCGTCTCGTTGATGCTGACCAGCGCGTGCGCGTGCGCGGCCCGGTACGCGTCTCCCAGTTCGGGTGACCCGGAGGGCAGTGCGCCGACGTGCCGGACCCGGTCGGGGTGACGCGCTGCGAGCTCCAGCACGCGCGTCACGTAGGCGGCGTCGTCGGGGTCGGTAACGGTGGTCGGACCGACCAGGACGAGCGGCCAGGAGGTGCGGAGCGCGGCCTCCACGAGGCGGAGGGTGTTCTTGCGCCGGTCGATACGTCCCACGGCAAGCAGGAAGCGCTCATCGTCCCGCACGAACCCGCCGAGGTGAAGGGCGCGGAAGCGGCCACCCTCGGACGGCAGCGGCTGCACACCGTTCGGAACAACCCGGATGCGGCCCCCGTCCTGTCCCCAGTACGTCCGGACCTGCTCGGCCTCCGCGTGGGAGTTCGGCAGGAGACGCGCGGCCTGCTCGAACAGCCGCCGGGTGAAGGCGAACTCTGTGTGCGGCACCCGCGTCAGGGCGCGCTTCACCGCGCCGCGCCAGCGGGCCTCCCGGACGTAGAACACCGTCGAGATGACGTACGGCAGACCGCGCTGCGTGAGCATCCGCGCGACGGGCCAGTGCGCGTACTCCGGCCCGAAGAAGTGGACGAGGTCCACATCCCGCAGCGCGTCCCGGTCGAAGGCATCGAGCAGCGTCACACGGACGCCGAGACGCTCAAGGTACCGACGCGTCTCGAGCACCTGGACCTCCATGCCGCCGTAGGCGAGGCTGAAGGGCTTGGAAACGACGAATACGACATGCATCAGGGTCCTGCTTTCCGGGTTCGTCCGCTCTTCCGGGAAGGGACGCCCAGCCCGTCAGGTCGTGGCGACCGGTGGGCGCAAGCCATAGTAGAGCCCCCAGACCAGCAGCAGAAAGGACTGGCTGATCAGACTCGACCAGACCGCGCCGAGCCAGCCGTAGCGCGGAATGAGCCAGAAGTTGAGCAGCGCGTTGAGGAGCAGGGCGCCGACCTGCCCGGTGGTGCGCAGGCGCTGAAGCCCGCTGCCCGTGAGCGCGTCCGCGAAGGGCGCGTACAGACCCTGGATCAGCAGGAGCGCCGCCAGCCAGCGCAGCGCGGGCGCCGTCTCCGCGAAGCCCGGCCCGAGCAGCGCGGGCAGCCACGCGGCGCCGAGCAGCAGCGCGGCGCCCGCCAGCAGGCCGTACCCCGCCGTGAGGGGCATCGTCCTGAGGGCCAGACGTCGCGCGGCCGGGTACCCTTCCCGGCCCGCCTCGAAGAAGCGCGGGTACAGCGCGCCGAGCAGGGCGCTCAGCGGCAGGAACGCCACCATGACGAAACGGAAGGCGCTGTTGTAGATCCCAGCGGCGCCGAGATCGGCGAGCCGGGGCAGCATCGCCTTGTCGAGGTCGGTGTAGGCGTTCTGCGCCATGCCGCCGACCGCGAAGTGCACGCCCGGACCGAGCCGGTCGCGCCACTCGCGCCACCGGCCCACGGGCCGTCCCGTCAACCGCGCGGCCCAGACGAGCGCGCCGACGGAGAGCAGCGCCGTCTGCAGCAGGTACAGGCCGACCCAGGCGCCCAGATCGCCGCCGGTCCGCGCGAGGTACACGACGAGCGCGAGCCGGACGACTCCTCCGACCACCTCGATGACGGCGTTGCACCACAGCGCGGACTGCGCGACGAACACGGCGTTCACGAGCACGATGACCCGGGTGAACAGCAGCTCGGCCAGCGCGACGAGGAGCAGCGTCGTCCAGGGCACGCCGGGAAGCGCGACGAACGCCACGCCGAGGACGATCAGCAGCCCCAGGGGGACGTTCGTCAGCAGGACGATCAGGCTGTTGCCGAGCGCGCGGGCCGGAGGAACCTGCCGGGAGACGTCACGAACGATGAGGCTGTACCCGCCGAGTTCCACGAGGGGGGACAGCAGCGCGGCGAGGGCCAGGGCCGACGAGAAGGTCCCGAAGGCCTGCGGGCCGAGCTGCCGCGCGAGCAGCACGAACGCGACGAGCTGAAGGACGGACTTGGCGGCGAGCGCCGCCAGCATCCACGAGCTGTCGCGCAGCACCCGTGATTCCAGGACGCGGCCGAGTCGACGACGGAGGACGCTTTTCATGTCGAGGGTCAGGGTCGCGCGCGCCGGGCACGCCCCGGGCCTGAGTGAGAGGAGCGCCGTTCACACGGACGATTCACGGACCGAGCATAGCGCGTGGCCGCGATCACTCCTTCGACGCGGGAACCCGCGCTCCAGGGATTCTCCCGCGGGCGACCACCTGACGCACCCCTCCCCACCACCCGAACAGGGAGAGTCCGGCGACCAGCAGGCCGACCGCCACGAGCGCCCCGGCGAGCTGACCGACGAGTCCTAATCCGGCGAGCCACCAGTTCAGGACGGCGCAGGCGGCCGCGCCCACCACGAACGTCGTGGCGCGCGCGTCGAGTGCGAACCCCGTCTCGGCACGGCAGGCGACGAGCGTGGCGATCATGTACGCGAGGTAGGCCAGGAGGTAGGCCAGGCCGACCGCCTGAAGTCCGAAGGGCGCGACGAGGACGGCCAGCGCGCCCAGGAAGACCGCGCTCCAGAGCAGTTCGACGACCAGGTACGCCCTCCTGTTCTCGCGGGCGAGCAGCACGAAGGCCACGGCCCACGAGACGAGCTTGGCCAGATCGCCGACCGCCTGCCAGCGCAGCACCGTGACCGCCGAGGCGAACGAGGGCGCGTACAGCACTCCGATGATCAGGGGCGCGAACGCGATCAGCAGCAGCAGGACGGGACCGCCGAGCAGGAGGACCAGGCGGATCTGCTGACGGACCATGACGTTGAGCTGGGTCACCTGGGCGGCGGCGCGGCTGAGCCGCGGGAAGTACTCGCTTCCCATCGCCCCGAGGACGAAGCCGAGGTAGACGTTCGCGACCGTCCACGCGGCCTGCATGTGCCCCACCTCCTCCAGCCCGAGCCTGCGCTCGACCAGCAGCCTTGACGCGTACTGCGCGGCCGTGCCCGCGAGCAGGCTCAGCGCGAAGGGCACGCCGAGACGGATCATGGGAACGAGCGCGATCCACGCCTCGCGGGGCGCGCTGCGTCCCCGGACGTACGGGGCGGCGTACACGAGCGCCACGAGCAGCGTGAACAGCGGCGGCGCGACGAAGGCCGCCGCGAGCGCCTGTCCAGGCAGGGCCCAGAGCAGACCGAGGAAGACGGCCGTGCCCAGCAGCGCCCCGAGCGCGTTGGCCCGTGCGACGAGCGACAGGCGCTCCAGCCCGTTGAGCAGCGCGAGCACCCCGGCTGCGAGGATCGAGACGCCCAGCGTCACGGCGAGCCAGAGCGTCAGCTGAGTTGACGATGTGCCCGGAAGCAGGTGTGGGCCGATCAGCGGCGCCGCGCCGGCCACGGCGAGCGCGCCGAGCAGTGACAGCGCCGCGCTGCCCCACAGCAGCCCATGCCGCCGGGCTCGGGCGACGTCCTCGTCCTCGTCCTTGCTGACGGCGATGAAGCGGATGCCGGCGTTGCCGAGGCCGAGGCCGAACAGGACCAGCAGCGTGGACAGCGCGGTGGAGAGCAGGCCGAGGAGTCCCAGGCCGTTCGCACCGAGGTCGAGCGCGATGAATTTGTACCTCAGCGTGCTCAGGGCGATGGTCACGAGCGAGCTCGCGCCGAGGCTGGCGGTCGCCCGCAGGATGCGGTTCACTTGCCCTGCAGCTGACCCCTGAGGGCGTCGAGCGTCTGCGCGATCACGTACTCGACCTGCTCGTCCGTCATGTGAGGGTCCATGGGGAGGCTCAGGACCTCGTCGTGAACACGTTCGGAGATGGGGAACGTGCCTTTCGGAAGCCCGAGCGACGCGTACGCCTCCTGCAGGTGCGGCGGGATCGGGTAGTGGATGAGCGTCTGCACGCCGCGTTCCTGCAGCTGCCGCTGGAGCTGCCCGCGCTGCCGCGTGCGGACCACGAACAGGTGCCAGACGGGCTCCATGCCGTCCGCGACGACAGGCAGAACCAGATCGGTGCCCCGCAGGGCGTCGAGGTAGCGCGCCGCGATCTGCGCGCGCCTCGCGTTCCATGCGTCGAGGTGCGCGAGCTTCACACGCAGGACGGCGGCCTGGATCTCGTCGAGGCGGCTGTTGTAGCCCTGCACGTCGTTCACGTACTTGACGCGGGAGCCGTAGTTGCGCAGGACGCGCAGACGCGTGGCGAGTTCCTCGTCGTTCGTGGTGATCGCGCCTCCGTCGCCGAAGGCTCCGAGGTTCTTGCCGGGGTAGAAGCTCCAGGCGGTGGCATCGCCGACGGACCCGACCCGCTGCCCGTCCACCCGCGCGCCGTGCGCCTGCGCCGCGTCGTCGAGGACGAACAGGCCGTGCCGCCGGGCGATCTCGACGATGGCGGTCATGTTCGCGGGCTGGCCGTAGAGGTGGACGGGCAGGACGGCGCGCGTCCGCGCGGTGACGGCGGCCTCGATCCGCGCCGGGTCGATGTTGTAGGTGTCCTCGTCGGGCTCGACGGGAACGGGGGTCGCGCCGACCTGGGTCACGGCGAGCCAGGTGGCGATGTAGGTGTTGCTGGGGACGATGACCTCGTCTCCGGGGCCGATGCCGCGCGCGCGCAGGGAGAGCTGGAGTGCGTCGAGGCCGTTGGCGACGCCCACACAGAACCGGGCGCCCACGTAGCGGGCGTACTCCTGCTCGAAGGCCTCGAGTTCGCGGCCCAGCAGGTACCAGCCGCTCGCGAGCACGCGCGCGGTCGCCTCGTCGAGCTCACCGCGCAGGCTGGTGTAGGTCGCGCCGACATTCAGAAAGGGAACGTTCATCGTCTCAGAGCTTCCTTGAAGTCCGCGTACTCGCGGAAGTAGTCGGACTCGTCGTAGTAGTCGCTGGTCAGGACCATGTAGACGGTGCCGGGATCGAAGTTGCCTTCCGACGCCCAGATCATGGGGGGAATGTAGAGTCCCAGCCAGGGCCGGTTGAGGTGGACCGTCTTCTGCTGCTCGCCGTCGTCGAGTTCCACGTCGAGGGCGCCCGACATGGGAACGATGACCTGCTGCAATTGACGGTGTGCGTGCGCACCACGACTCACGCCGCTGGGAATGTCGTAGATGTAGAACACCCGCCTGACCTCGAAGGGGATGTGCCGGTTGTTCTCCACGAACGTCAGGTTGCCGCGCGCGTCGGCGATCTTGGGGAACTGGATGATGGTGACGTTCTCTATGCTCACGAATAACCTCGGCTTTGTTGCCTTGACCCGTCAGGCCATCCTGGTACCGGGCCTGCACGGGACGGCCACGCCCCGCGGCGTGTCACTGCTCACCCTGGGGTCCGGTGAGGTGGCGGACGTAGGCCGCAGGAATGCCGACGACCAGCGTGGCCTCCTCGACGTCGCGGGTCACGACGGCGTTCGCGGCGACGATCGCGCCACGTCCGACGGTGACGCGGGGCAGGAGGACGGCGGCCGCGCCGATCGCCGCGCCATTCTCGATCGTCGGGCCACGCACCTCGTCCTCGCTGTAGCCCGCCCGACCGATGGCGTTGTCGTTGGCGGTCATGACGCCTCCCGAGATGAAGACGTCGTCTCCCACGGTCATGTTGCCTGCCAGCCACGCGTGGTCCATGATCTTTGTCCGGCTGCCCACGATGGTGTTGTAGTTGAGCGTGACGTGCCGTCCGACGACGGTCCGCTCGCCGAGCCGGCACTGTTCGCGGATCGAGGCGCCGTCCCCGATCAGACTGCGGGGTCCGACATGCACGTCGCAGTAGATCACGGCGTGTGGCCCGACGGAGCAGTGATCGCCTATGCGCACCTCTCGCTCGAACGTGAGCGGTCTCGCGAGGGCACCGACCCCCTTGGGTTCCTTGCCGACGACGGCCGACGGAAAGATCTCCACGCCATTGCCGATATGGACGCCGGGGTAGATCACGACATGCGGGTGAATGACGACGTTCTCGCCGATCGTCACGTCCTCGCTGACGTAGGCGAAGCTGGCGATTCTCGATCCTCGACCGATCCGGTCCGTCTTGACGACCGCCATCGGTTCAACGATCACGGCTCCAGCATGGGGATGCTCGTTCACTCAGTACGCTCCTTTGCCCTTGAGGACGACCCGCACGGTCTGGACGAGGATAACGAGGTCCAGCCACGGCGTCCAGTTGGTGATGTAGAAGTTGTCCATCTCCACCCGCTCGTCGTAGCTCGTGTCACTCCGTCCGTTCACCTGCCAGTACCCCGTCATTCCGGGCCGTACCTGCGTGAAGTGCCGGTAGATCTCCCCGTACTTCGCGATCTCCGCGTTCACGATGGGACGCGGTCCCACCAGGCTCATCTCCCCCGTCAGCACGTTCAGCAGTTGCGGCAGCTCGTCCAGACTCGTGCGGCGCAGGATCGCTCCCACCCGCGTGATGCGCGGATCGTCCCGCAGCTTGTGCGTCGCCTCGAACTCCTCGCGCAGGTCCGGCCGCGCGTCGAGCAGCGCGCCCAGCTTGCGTTCCGCGTCCTGGTGCATCGTGCGGAACTTCAGGCACGCGAAGTCCCGGCCCTCGCGTCCCACCCGCCGCGCCCGGTAGATCACCGGACCCCTGCTGTCGAGCCGGATGGCGAGCGCGATCAGCAGCAGCAGCGGCGTGATCAGCACGAGGATCAGCACGCCCGCGACGACGTCGATGAGACGTTTGACGAAGCGGGAGCGGTGGCTGCGCAGGTTGTTGCGGATCTCCAGGCTGGCGTGCGTGCCGATGGTGCGGGGGATCAGGGCCTGGTTGGGCACGCCGAAGAAGTCCGGGGTGGCCCAGGTGATGACGTAGGTGGCGCGCACCGCGTTGATGATGTCGCGCTGCACGTTGGCGCGCGCGCCGGGGATGCTGATGATGGCGTGGAGCGCACGCGGGCTGGTGACGGCTTCCTGCAGGTTGCCGACGATCGGCACGCCGTGCAGCGTCGCGCCGATCAGCTCGGGGTTGTCGTCGTACACGGCGACGGGACGCAGCCCGTAGGAGGGGTGCTGGAGGAGGTAGTGGACGGTGATGTCGCCGGTCTTGCCGCCGCCGATGATGCTGACGGGCCGACCGAAGTGCCCGAGGCGGATCAGGACGGAGCGGGTGAGGTAGCGCAGCGGCAGGGACACGAAGTAGAGCAGCAGCCAGAGCAGGCCGAGGCCGATGCGGCTGCGGTCGAAGTCGTGGACGGCGTAGGTGACGGCGAACTGCGCGAGCGCGGCCTGGATGGTGGTGAGGGTGTGGTGGCGCAGTTCGGTGTGGGGAGCGTGACCGTAGCCGGGGTACATGCCCTGCTGGGCGCGCAGCAACAGCCAGATGACCAGCCAGACGTAGGCGTAGCCGCGCGCGAGGGGTGGGTTGCCGATCCAGCTCATGGCGGCGTTGACGAGCAGGTACGTCAGCAGGGCGCCCAGCACGTCGCTCAGGAAGAGGGCGAGGCCCTGCGGGAGGGCCTGCGTCGTTCGGGAGACGTCCGCACGTGCGTGGGGCGCGGGGTTGACCTCTGGACGTTGATCGGTGAATTCGCTCATGACGAGGGGGTTGGCGGAGCCTTCGTCCACGCCGGTCACCGGGAAGGGGACGCGTGGGCGTCACGTGGCCCACGCCTGTTCCCCAACTTATCAAATGCGCCGGTGAGGCGCGCGAGCCCCGACCCTCACGCGCTCATGGAGCGCGCTCACGCGAAGCGTTCGAGCTCCGGGTGGGCCTTGAGCTGCTGCACGACCTTCTTGATGTCCTGCGTGCGGTCCTTGCGGACGACGAGCGTGACCTCCTCGGTGCGGACGATGACGACGTCCTCCAGGCCGATGGTGGCGATGAGGTCGTTGCCGTTGGTGGTGTAGAGGATGGTGCCGCCCGTGTCGAGGCCCACGTGCCTCCCGACGGTGACGTTGTCGCCGTCGCCTCGCAGGAGACGCTCCAGGGCGTTCCAGTCGCCGAGGTCGTCCCAGCCGAGGTCGGCAGGGATCACCTGGACGTTGCGGGCGTGCTCCAGGATGGCGTAGTCGATGCTGATCTTCTCCAGCGTCGGGAAGACCTCACGGATCGCGCCACGCTGCCGCACGGCGGCCTCCAGGCGGGCGTAGAGGTCGGGCTGGTGGGTGCGGTAGGCGTCCAGGATGGTGTCCACCGTGAAGACGAACATGCCGGAGTTCCAGCAGTACGTGCCGTTCGCGAGGAAGGCCTCGGCGGTGGCGGCGTCGGGCTTCTCCGCGAAGCGGTTCACGCCGTACACGGGGTGCTCGCCGCCCTCGACCTCGGGGCCGCGCTGGATGTAGCCGTAGCCTGTGGAGGGGAAGGTCGGCTGGATGCCGAGCGTGACGATGGAGGCGTACTTCTCGGCGCTGGCGCGGGCGCGGGCGATGACGTCCACGAAGGTGCCGAGGTGGTCGATCCGGTGGTCGCTGGCGAAGATGCCCATGACGCCCTCGGGGTCGAACTGGTGGACGCGCAGCGCGGCGTAGAGCACGGCGGGCGCGGTGTCGCGGCCCGTGGGCTCCACGAGGAGGTTCTCGAGCGGGAGGTCGGGCAGCTGTTCGAGGACGAGGGAGCGGTGCTCGTTGCCGGTGACGACGAAGACGGTGTCGAGGCCGCCGGTGATGGTGCACAGGCGGTCGGCGGTGGCCTGCAGGAGGCTGCGTCCGGTGTCGTCGAGGGTGAGGAACTGCTTGGGTTTGGCGCGGCGCGACAGCGGCCAGAAACGTTCGCCGCTGCCTCCGGCGAGGATCACGGGGTAGAAGGTTCGGGTCATGGGGCTCCTTGAAAGGGACGGCCCGGGGGCCGCCGAGTGCCTCAACTATGCCCGAGCGGCGGGCGTGATGGCTACGAAGTTCCGCAAGACGACGCTCATGAAGCTCATGTGAGCCAGGTTCTGAGTGCGCCACGGACGGCGCGCAGCGCCCCCCCGATCTCCCAGGAGGAGCGGTCGCGCGGTCCGACGGCGTTGGAGACGCCGCGCAGCTCCACGCAGGGCACGCCGAGCCGCAGGGCCGCGTGCGCGGCGCCCGCGCCCTCCATGCCCTCGGCGAGCGCGCCGGGCCAGCGGTCCTGCAGGACCCGCGCGGCCCCCGCGTCCCCCGTGACGGTCTCGACCGTCACGACGGGCCCGAACGCCGCGCCGAGCGCGCGGGCGAGCGCCTCCGACCCCGTCCAGACGGGCAGGCGATTGAAGAGGCCCGGCAGGAGCGGGAAGCCGAGCTCGTCGAGGGGCAGGAAGCGCGCGCCGTCCACCGCGCCGAGCGCCCCGTAGATCACCTCGGACGCCACGACGAGGTCGCCCGGGCGCAGGCCCGCGCGGTCGTAGGCGCCCGCGATGCCGACGTTCACGACGAGGTCCGCCCGCTCGCTCGCGATCAGTTCGGTCGTGGCGAGCGCGGCGTTCACCGCGCCGATGCCGCTCACCGCGACGGGCACGCCGAAGTCACGCAGGGGCGCGGCCTCCGCCTCGGTCGCGACGACGAGGGCGGGCCGCAGGGCGCGCGGAAGGTCGGGGGTCACGCCTCAGATCTCGCGCAGGGGCCGCGCGGCGAGCCAGTCCGGCAGGTCGTCGGGGGCGTACGTCTCGAAGTAGAGGCGCTCCAGGGCCAGCAGGGGGTAGCCCTGGAGGGGCCCCTCCTCCTTGCGGCGGTCCACGATGCACGCGACCGCCAGCGCCCGCCCGCCGCGCGCCTCGGCGGCCCTTACGGCCTTGAGGACGCTGCCGCCCGTCGTCAGGACGTCCTCCACCGCGACGAAGGTCTCCCCTTCCCCGATGTCGAGGGCCTCGCGGACGAGCATCCCGCCGCGGCCGTCCTTCTCCGCGAACAGGGCGCGCGTCCCGAGGTGCCGCGCGACCTCGTACGCGAGGGTGACGCCGCCCATGGCGGGCCCGATCACGAACGACGGCGCGAGCCCGGCCGCGCGGATGACGTCGGCGAGGTCGTGCCCGATGCGCTCGGCGAGACGGGGGTGCTGCAGCACCGTGGTGGACTGCAGGAACATCGGGGAGTGCCGTCCGGAGGCGAGCAGGAAGTGCCCCTCGTGCAGCGCGCCGGCCTCGCGGTACAAGTCGAGAACGCTCATGGGGAGAAGGTATCAGCTCTCAGCGGTCAGCGGTCAGTGGTCAGCGGTCAGCGGTCGGCTCACGGAAACGTCGTTTCCTGTCGGGCCGGGGGTAGGGGCGACGTCGCGCCTCCGGTCACGGATCACTGACGGCTGACGGCTGACGGCTGATACCTTCTCCTCATGACACCCGAAGAGGTCCGCGCGTTCTTCGACGCCCACTGGACGGTGCGCCGCTTCAAGGAGCACCGCATGCCCGCCGAGCATCTCGACGTGCTGCTGCACGCCGCGCAGCGCGCCCCGACCGACGCGACCGCACAGATGTACAGCGTCGTGCGGCTCGTGGATCCCGACCTGCGGCGCGAGGCGGCGGAGGCGACGCGCAACCCGCACCTCGCCACGGCGAGCGAGGCGTTCGTGGTGTGCGCGGACCTGCGTCGTCTGCGCGTCATCCTGGAGGACGCGGGATACGAGTTCGGCGACTGGCCCGCGGCGGCGGTGCACTTCTCCGTGGGGGACGCGGTGCTGGCCGGGCAGAACCTGCTGCTCGCCGCCGAGCTGCTGGGCTACCGGGGCTGCTGGATCGGCGGGGTGCTGAGCGCGCTTCCCTGGCTCGCGGGGCGGCTCGCGCTGCCGCCGGGCGTGTTCCCGTACGCGGGCCTCGCGGTGGGCGTACCGGACGAGGAGCCCCGCTCGCGTCCGCGTCTGCCGCGCGCGCTGGTGGTCCACGAGGACCGCTACCGCGAGCCGGACGCCTTGGAGCTGCGCGAGGGGGTCGCCGCGATGGCGGGCATCACGTCGCGGGGAGACTGGGCGTCGACGCTCGCGCGGTACTTCGCGCGGGGCGGCACGATGGAGGCGCGCGAGCCCGCCCTGCGCGACCTGCTCGCGCGCGGCGGGCTGCTCGCGCCGGGGGGCGGGGACTTCGAGGCCCTGGTGGAGACGGCGAACGCGGCAGGCTTCCCGGACGTGGTGGTGCGGCGGCGCGGGGAGCGCTTCGAGGCGTGGCTGGACGCGGTGGAGCGCGCCCACCGGGGCGAGGGCGCGTCCGCCACGGAGGCGGTGCGCGAGGCGGTGCGTGAGGCGGTTGAAGGGAGTCTGAAGAGCGGGCGCGGGCCGGACGCATAAACTACGGCAGATGAAGACCCTCATGCTGATGTATTGGAGTGAACGGTGAAGGCGATCATTCCGGCGGCCGGCCTGGGCACGCGGCTGCGTCCCCTCACGTATACGCAGCCGAAACCCGCGCTGAAGCTCGCGGGACGTCCCATCGTGCAGCACGCGATCGATCATCTCGTCGCGGCGGGCATCCGGGACATCGGCATCGTCGTCTCGGACCTCACGTCCGACGCGATCCGCGCGGCGGTGGACGGTCAGAAGGAGGCCCGCCTGACGTTCATCAATCAGCCGCAGATGCTGGGTCTCGGCAACGCCGTGAAGGTCGCGCGGGAGTGGGTGGCGGGCGACGACTTCTGCGTGTACCTCGGCGACAACCTGTTCCAGCAGGGCGTGAAGGCCTACGTGGACATGTTCCGCGAACGCGGCGCGGACGCGCTGCTCGCCCTCGTGGAGGTGGACGACCCCACGTCCTTCGGCGTGGCGGAGCTCGACGGGGACCGCATCGTGCGGCTCGTGGAGAAGCCGAAGGTGCCGCCGTCGAATCTCGCGGTGGCGGGCGTGTACTGCTTCAGGAACGTGATCTTCGACGTGCTCGAGACGCTCGCGCCGAGCGCGCGCGGCGAGTACGAGATCACGGACGCCATCCAGGCGCTCATCGACGGCGGCCACACCGTGCTGGGCCGCCGCGTGCAGGGCTGGTGGAAGGACACGGGCCGCCCCTTCGACCTGATCGACGCGAATCGGCTGCTGCTCGAAGATCTGGAGCCCTCCATGAACGGCGAGGTGTCGAACTCGCGCATCAGCGGGCGCGTGGTGATCGGGGCGGGCAGCACCGTGACGGACAGCGTGATCGTGGGGCCCGTGATGATCGGCGAGAACGTCACGTTGACGCACGCGTACGTGGGGCCCTTCACGTCGATCGGTTCGGGCACGACGCTGTCGCGCGCGGAGGTGGAGCACAGCGTCATCGACGAGTACGTCCGCATCGAGGACGTGGAGACGCGTCTGCAGGACTGCCTGATCGGGCTGCGCGCGAGCGTCCGTGGTGGCAAGCGCGTGCCGCGCACGCTGTCGTTCACGCTGTCGGACACGTCGAGCGTGGAGCTGACGTAGGCGCCGTGGACCGGGAGGGCGGGGGGCCCTGGCCCCCCGCCCTCCTGTCGTTCGGAACACCGCCCGAGGCGTCCAAACTTACATTCCTTGAGCGTGGTCGTGTTAACCTTGAGGCATGACGAACCCCTACGCCGAGTGGTTTGAGCGGTTGCGCGCCGAGTACGGCGAGCAGCTGAGCACCATGCCGCTGCCGGAAGGGTTGCCGGAACATCTGCGCGACCTGATGGCCAGAGGCGACGACGAAGCCATTCTGTTCATGCTCAGGCTGGCCTGGCAGTTCGGGGCGCAGGCCGGGTACGCCGCCGCAAACCAGGAGACGGCGAATCCCAAGGCCGCCCCGCGCCGCACCACCGTTCAGGCCTGACCCGATCCCGCACACTCCAGGGACGGCTTCCTCCGGGAAGCCGTCCCTGGAGTGTGCGGGGCAGTGCAACCCGGTGCGCAGAGCGCGGGCGGTCCGCGCGCTATAACGGAGGCGTGACCCCCGCACTGAGGGACCGTCTCGGGCGAGAGCTGCGGGACCTGCGCGTCTCCGTGACCGACCGCTGCAACCTGCGGTGCACGTACTGCATGCCCGCGGAGGTGTTCGGCCCCGACTACGCCTTCCTGCCGCGCAGCGAGATCCTGTCCTTCGAGGAGATCGAGCGGCTCGCGCGTGTCTTCGTGCGGGGCGGGGTGCGCAAGCTGCGCCTCACGGGCGGCGAGCCCCTGCTGCGCCGCGACCTGCCGGACCTCGTGGCGCGTCTGAGCGCCATCGAGGGCGTGGAGGACATCGCGCTGACCACCAACGGCCTGCTGCTGCCGAAGCTCGCGGCGCCCCTGAGGGAGGCGGGGCTGCGGCGGGTAACGGTGAGTCTCGACGCGCTCGACCCGGAGGTATTCGGTCGGATGAACGGGCTCGGCGTGTCGCCCTCGAAGGTGCTCGAAGGCATCGAGGCGGCGGCCCTCGCGGGACTGCCGGTGAAGGTGAACACGGTGGTACAGCGCGGCGTGAACGAGGAGCAGTTACGCGCGCTGTGGACGTACTTCCGGGGTCGGAGCGTGCTGCGCTTCGTGGAGTTCATGGACGTCGGGAACCACAACGGCTGGCGCATGGAGCAGGTGGTGCCCTCGCGCGAGGTGCTCGACCGCCTCGGGGGCGGCTTCGAGCCCGTGGACCCCGACTACCGGGGCGAGGTGGCGGCGCGTTACCGCGACGCCGAGGGCCACGAGGTCGGCCTGATCTCCAGCGTGACGGCGCCCTTCTGCGGGGACTGCACGCGGGCGCGTCTGAGCGCGCAGGGTGCGCTGTACACCTGCCTGTTCGCGTCGCAGGGCACGGACTTCCGCGCGCTGCTGCGCTCCGGGGCGAGCGACGAGGCGCTGTTCGCGACCCTGCGGGACGTCTGGGAGGGTCGGCGGGACCGCTACTCGGAGGAGCGGCACGAGGCGACGCCCCGCCAGAAGGTCGAGATGTCCCACATCGGCGGCTGAGACGGTTTACATTTGCAATCAAGAAGGTGGTCGGACTAGCCCAAACGTGTGGTCCGACCGCTCTTTTTTTCGCTTCGCCCCTACAAGAGACCGCTTTCGCCTTACATTTGTATGGTTTGTGGAAGCGGGCTAGACAACATACGCAAGTTGTGTAGAACATAATCGGAACTCCTCCAGACAACAAGTAGAATCTTTGACAGTGCACGCGGCACCTGCCCGCGCCGTCCGATCGCCGCCGTTCCCACCTGCCCTCGGACCTGCCCACTTCGGAACCCTTCCCTCGCCCGCCCCGCCTCCACGGCGGGGCGAGCAGGGACGCGACGACCCCCAGGAGGAGCCATGGCGAAGTACCCGCTCATCAAGACCACCCTCAAGGAACGCCTGCTCGGCGGCAACTACCCCGAGGGCCTCCCCCTGCCCAGCGAACCGCAGCTCGCCAAGGAGTTCGACGTGTCGCGCATGACCGCGCGGCGCGCCATCGACGAGCTCGAACGCGAGGGCTACGTCTACCGCGTGCAGGGCGCGGGCACCTTCCCCACGGGGAAGCGCTTCCGTCAGGGCGTCTTCCGCGTGCGGCCCTTCCGCGAGTGGGTCCGTCACCCCGAGCAGCGCACCATCGTGCTGCGCGCCGCCGAGATGCGCGCCACCTCGGAGATCGCCATCGTCATGCAGGTGCAGCCCGGCGACCCCATCGTGTTCATCCACCGCCTCAGGAGCGCCGGAGACGAGCCCCTGCTGATCGAGAAGCGCTACGTGAACGCCAACCTCGCGCCGGACCTGCTCTCGCACGACCTCGCCGTCGAGTCCATCCACGAGGTGCTCGTCGGGCACATCGGCCTGCACATCACCCGCGTCGAGCAGACGCTGGAGGCCGTCAACCTCCGGCAGGAGGAAGCCGACCTGCTGCACGTCGGCGCGGGCACCGCCGCGTTCCTGCTGCGCCGCACGTCCTACAGCGGCCCCAAACGCGTCTCCTACGTGAACTACTGGGTGCGCGGCGACCGCTACACCTTCCAGGACAGCTTCGAACCGTGAAGCCGCCCCCTCCCGGCCGGTCGGGCGGGCACCTGCGTCCGAGAGCCGCGCCCGGTGGGCCGCCCGTCGTCAGCATTAGACTCGGTATAATCTCTTCAATGGACTCCTCCTCGTTGCGCGAGCGTCAGAAGGAACGGCGTCGGGCGCGGATCTACAGCGTCGCGATCGAACTGTTCAAACGCGGCGGCTTCCAGGCGACCACCGCCACCGACATCGCCCGCGCCGCCAACGTCTCGCGAGGCACCTTCTTCAACTACTACCCCTACAAGGAAGCCGTCCTGCTCGACTACGGCTCCGAGATCGTCGAACGGCTGCGCGAACACGCCGAGGACCGCCTCGCCGAGGGCGCCGAACCCCTCGTGATCCTCACCGAGATCTGGGAACGCCTCGCCGACGAGAGCGCCCGCGAACGCGACCTCATCCCGCCCCTCGCGTACGAACTGCTCAACCCCGACCCCGAACGCGCCCGCACCGCCTACCAGGCGCTCCCGCTCTCCAAGGTCGTCGAGACGATCCTCAAGCCCCTGCACGGCGCCGGACGGCTCCGCTCGGACCTCAGCCTGGAGCGCATGACGAACCTCATCGCGGACACGTACCTCATGACGGCCCTGCGCTGGAGCGCCTACGCACCCAGTCGCCCCCTGCGCGAGGAGATGCTGCTGTCGTTGAGCTTCATGCTGCACGGGGTCTTCAAACAACCAGAGACGCGCTGACGCCCCAGGCCCGGACGGGCGGGCCGCCCCGCCCTCCCCGCGCCGTCCTGAACGATTCCTGAAGCTCCCCGAGGGCAGCGCGCGCCGTTCCTGCGGGCGGGCCGCGCGGGAACGCTCTACACTGCGTCCGTGAACCCCACGCGTGACATCTTCGTGGGAACGGACGGGCACCGCTGGCCGTTCTCGAAGGGCCTCGTGATCGAGTCCCTGCTCAACGCGGACGTGCCGACCGTCGTCGGGGCGGCCGTGGCGCGCAGCGTGGAACAGTACCTGCTCGACTCGGACCGGCGGCTCGTCACACCCGACGAACTCAAGGACGTCGTGGTGCGCCTCACGGGCGACGTGGCCGGGGAGGACGCGGCCACGCGGGTGGAGCGGCAGACGCCCGCCTTCGTGGACATCATCGTGCGGGGCGACGCGGGCGAACTGCCCTTCTCGCGCGGGATCCTCGCGCGCAGCCTGGAGGACGTGGGCCTCACGCCGCGCGAGTCGTACGGCGTCGCGAGCCGCGTGGACCAGCGGCTGCGGCAGGCGGGCGCCCTGCGCATCGACGCCGAGCAGGTCGGCCTCGTCACGGAGGAGGTGCTGACGCAGCAGTTCAGCGAGGAGTGGCGCCGCACGTACCGCTTCCTGCGCAACCATCGGGGCCGTCTCGGCGTCACGGACGACACGGGCCTCGCGGTGCCGTTCAGCAAGGGCATCCTCGCGCAGTCGCTGCTCGCGGCGGGCCTCTCGCCGGACTTCGCGCGCCGCGTGGCGCGCGAGACGCAGCAGCGGCTGCGCGGCACGCAGCCACGCACCGTCTCCCGCGAGGAGGTGTCGCGCACCGTGGAGCACATCCTGCGTCGCGACATCGGCGAGGACGTCGCGGCGCGCTACCACCTGCTGCGCCTCATCCGCCGTCCGGGCCGCCCGATCGTGGTGCTGCTCGGCGGGGTGAGCGGCACCGGCAAGAGCTTCCTCGCGTCGGAGATCGCGTACCGCCTCGGCATTCCGCGCATCGTCTCGACGGACTCCGTGCGGGAGGTGATGCGCGCCATGGTGAGCCCGGCGCTGCTGCCGACGCTGCACGCCAGCACCTTCAACGCCTGGGAGGCGCTTCTGGAGCCCGGCGAGGCCCGCCCGGAGCACCCGTCGGAGGAGCAGCTCGTGGCGGGCTTCCGCGAGCAGGTGGCGCAGGTGAGCGTGGGGCTCGGCGCGATCGTGCGCCGCAGCATCGAGGAGGGCACGTCCGTGGTGCTCGAAGGGGTGCACGTCGCGCCGGGCTACCTGATGTCGGAGGCCTTCGCGGGCGCGTTCGTCGTGCCGATGCTCGTGACGGTCCCCGACGAGGAGGAGCACCGCCGTCACTTCGAGGCGCGCGACCACCAGACGGAGCAGCACCGCCCGCTGGGCCGCTACCTGCGCTACTTCAAGGAGATCCGCGTGCTGCACGACTACCTCGCGGAACTCGGGCGGCGCACGAACGTCCCGACGCTGCACGCCCTGTCGCTCGACGAGGCGGCGGATCAGGCCGTGGAGATCGTGGCGCAGCGGGTACTGGCGGAACTCACACCCACAGAGACGCTGTAACGGTCCAGGCAAAAGGACCGGACCGCTCCGGTCCGTACGCCGCCAGAGCGTGGACGGCCACTCCCCTCAGTACAGAGACGCTCTGAGTGAAGGACCCGAACAGCCGGACCGCTCAGTCTCCCCGGTAGCGGCGGAGTTCCTCGATGGCGTGGTTGTCCCCGACGACGATGAGGACGTCGTGCGGGCGGAGTTCCTCGTCGGCGCGCGGCGCGACCTCCATGCGTCCGCCGCGCCCGACGGCGATGACCTGCACGCCGAAGCGGTTGGGCAGGTTGAGGTCCTTGAGGGTGCCGCGCAGGCGTTCGTTGACCTCCACCTCGACGATGCTGGTGTTCGGGCCGAGGTCGGGGGTGTCCTTGCGGCGGACGCCGCCGAGCCGCTGGGCGGTGCGGACGCCCATGTCGTGCTCGGGCCGGATGACCTCGTCCGCGCCGATCTTCTCCAGGACGCGGGCGGACACCTCGTCGGTGGCCTTGCAGACGACGCGGCGCGCGCCGAGGGACTTGGCAGCGATGGTGGTGAGGATGTTCGCCTTGATGTCCGTGCCGATCGCGATGACGATCTCGTCGAAGTCGGGGATGCCGAGGGAGCGCAGGGCGCGTTCGTCGGTCGCGTCGAGGATGGCGGCGTGCGTGACGAGGTTCGTGACCTTCTGGACGTGGTCCTCGACGACGTCGACCGCGACGACCTCGTGGCCGAGCTCGTAGAGGGTGGTGGCGACGGCGGTGCCGAAGCGTCCGAGGCCGATGACGAGACACTGCTTCGTTTTCATGGCGTTCCTGCTTCCTTCTAGCCGATGAGGATGTTGCGTTCGGCGGGGTACGTCACGGGGGAGCGCGTGCCGGGCGTGCGCAGCGCGAGCGCGAACGTGAGGGGGCCGATGCGGCCGAGCAGCATCATCAGGACGATCACGAGCTGCCCGGCGGGGTTGAGGTGGGGGGTGGCGCCGAGGCTCAGGCCGACCGTGCCGAACGCGGAGACCGCCTCGAAGAGGAGGTCGAGGAAGCCGAGCCGTGGGTTGGTGAGCAGCAGGGCGACCAGGAGCAGATTGAGCAGCCCGAGGCTGAGGACCGTCACGACGGCGGCGCGGACGATGGTGTCCGTGTCGATGCGGCGGCGGAAGGCGGTGGGTTCGCCGTGGCCGCGCACGAGGCTCCACGCGCTCACCGCGAGGACGTAGAAGGTGGTGGTCTTGATGCCGCCGCCCGTGCTGCCGGGGCTCCCGCCGATGAACATCAGGACGATGACGAGCAGCAGCGTGGCGGGCCGCATCGCGCCGAAGTCGAGGGTGGAGAGCCCGCCGCTTCTGGGCGTGACGCTGTGGAAGACGCTCGCGAGGAGGCGGTCGCCGATCGTCAGCTCGCCGAGCGTGCGTGGGTTGGTCCATTCCATCGTGGCGATGCCGAGCGTACCGACCGCGACGAGCACGGCGGTCATGAGCAGCACGATGCGGGTGTGCGTGAGCAGGGGCTGGCGGCGCGGGTCGCGTCGCCACGCCCAGACGTTCGCGAGGACGAGGAAGCCGAGGCTGCCGAGCACGATCAGCACGCCCGCCGTGCCGACCACGACGGGATCGGCGGCGTAGCGCCCGAGGCCTTCCGGGTAGAGGGAGAAGCCCGCGTTGGTGAACGCGCTCACGGCGTGGAACACGGCGGAGTACAGGCCGCGCGCGAGGCCCTCCTCCGGACCCATGCGGGTGAAGAGCAGCGCCGCGCCGATCCCCTCGATGGCGAGGGTGGACAGCACGATGGAGCGCAGCAGGGGCAGCACCCCGCCGACTTCCATGGCGTTGACCTGCTGCGCGAGCCGCAGGCGCTCCCCGAAGCCGACGCGGCGGCCCGCCACGAGCGCGAACAGCGTGCCGAAGGAGATGATGCCGAGCCCGCCGATCTGGAAGAGCAGCAGCAGCACCACCTCGCCGAAGGCGCTGAAGGTGGTGGCGGGATCCACGACGGTGAGGCCCGTGACGCACAGCGCGCTCGTGGCGGTGAAGAGCGCGGTGACGAAGCCGAGCTCCTGACCGGGCGCGCGCGCGAGGGGCGACCACAGCGCAAGCGCGCCGAGGAGACTCCCGACGGTGTACACGAGCGCGATGAGCTGCGGGGGCGTGAGGCGACCGAGGCGGGAGCGGCGGGTCATGAACCATGAGAGTCTACCACCCCCTCCGGTCACCCGGCACGTCCGGGAGGAAGCCGCTATACTGATCCGTTATGCGGAAGAAGAACGCGATCAGACGCGTGTACGAGCTCGAAGTGCTGCCGGGCGTGGAGCGCTTCGCTCTGGACGAGCTGCGCGACATGCACGGGGTCAGAGTCCCCGAGGGCGCCGTGGTGGACGACGGCGCCATTCAATTCACCTTCGACGGGCCCGCGCGGGCGCTGCGCAGGCTCCGCTCGGCCGTGGCGGCGTACGTGGTGGAGCGCTTCGACGTGCCCCGTCCGAAGGCGCTGCTGGGTCACGAGCACCTGACGCGCCTCATGGCCTTCGTGGGCGAGGCGGCGCAGAACGACGAGTTCCAGAGCTTCCGGATCGGCGCGGCGGGCCGCGACTCGGACGTCTTCGCGCGCCTCACGGGCGAGATCGAGCGCGCCACGGGCCTGCGGCACGACCCGGAGGAGGGCGAGCTGCTGCTGCGCTTCGTCCGCGCCGGGGACGGCTGGGAGGTGCTGGCCCGCACGAGCGCGCGGCCCCTGTCGGCGCGCACCTGGCGGCGCTGCAACATGTCGGGCGGTCTCAACGCGACCCTCGCGAACGTCATGAGCCGCGCGGCGGGCCTGCGCGAGGCGGACCGCGTGTTCAACCCCATGTGCGGCTCCGGCACCCTGCTGATCGAACGGGCGGCGCTCGGGAAGGCGGAGATGCTCGTCGGCGCGGACATCAGCGACGCGGCGCTCGCGTGCGCGCGGGAGAACGTGGAGGCGAGCGGCGCCCGTGACGTGGAGCTCGGACGGATGGACGTCGTGAACGATCCCCTGCCCGCGCGCGCCTTCGACCTCGTCCTCGCGGATCTCCCGTGGGGGGACGCGATCGGCACGCACGCCGCGAACGAGGAACTCTACCCGGCCTTCCTCAAGTCGATGGCGCACGTCACGTCCACGCGCGGACGCATGGTGGTCCTCACGCACGAGGTGAAGCTCTTCGAGCGGCTGCTGGAGCAGGAGCGCCGCTGGCAGGTGAAGTCCGTGCAGAAGGTGTCGCACGGCGGGCACTGGCCGCGCCTGTACGTGCTGTCGAAGTAAATGTGGGCATGTGACGTCGACGTTTGGGTGTCGTACGCACCGGAGCGGTCCGGTGCTTGTGCCTCGTGCGTCGACGCGTCTCTCCACTCATGGGGGCCGTCGTACGCACCGGAGCGGTCCGGTGCTTGTGCCTCGTGCGTCGACGCGTCTCTCCACTCATGGGGGGCCATCCAAATCCGTGACTTCCGCGTACAACCTGTCAGGACCGCCAGAGGGGCGGCGACGCACGCACAGGAGTCAGGATGACGATGGCCTTCGTACGCACCGCGACAATCCACCCCGCCGCGCGAGGTGTTAGGCTTCCACAGGATGATGGAGCCGCGATGACCCCGACCGACGAGGAACTGATGGCCGCCATGGCCCGCGGTGACGAGGACGCCCTGAGCGAACTGCACCGCCGCTACTCGCCCTACCTGTACGCCATGGCCCGCCGCATGCTGCGCCAGCGCGAGGACGTCGAGCAGTGCGTTCAGGACGCCTTCTTCAACGCTTGGAAGGCCGCCGGGCGTTTCGATCCCTCCCGAGCGAGCGCCAAGACGTGGCTCGTGACGATCGCGCATCGGCGCGTGCTGCAGGAACTGCGCGACCGCCCGGACGCGGCGCTGGAACTGGAGGAGTGGGACGCCCCGACGCCCGCGACGGACCAGCTGGACCACGTCGTGGCGCAGCGGGCCGTGTCGGTCCTCGGGGAGGACCAGCGCAGACTCGTGGAGCTCGCGTTCTACCAGGGGTACTCGCACAGCGAGCTCGCGCAGATCACGGGCCTGCCGCTCGGCACCGTCAAGACGCGCCTGAGGTCCGCGCTGGACCGCATGCGGCGGTTCCTGGAGGTGAGGGGCGATGCCTGACCACGACCTGCTGGTGGAGTACGCGCTCGGCACCCTCGACGAGTCCAGGCACGCGGAGGTGGAGGCGTACCTGCGCGAGCATCCCGAGGCGGAGGCCGAGGTGCGGGCCTACATGGACGGCATGGCGCGCATGGTGCTCGACCTCGACCCGGAGCCCGTCCCCGCGGGCGGTCTGGACGGCCTGCTCGCCCGCGTCCGCGAGGACCGCGCGTCGGATGGCGGCACGCCCATCGCGCCACGAACCTCCGCCACGTCGCCGGCTTCCGAGCCGGGTCCGGCGGAACCGAAGGCGCCCGCCAACGTCCGCTGGGAGCCCTCGCCGCACCCGGCGCCGAGACGGAGCCTGCTGCCCTGGGTGGGCTTCGCGGCGGTCGTGGCGCTCGCGCTGGCCCTCACGCTGGGCGCGCCCCTGCTGCGCGGCTGGCAGGCCCAGCGGCAGTTCGACGCGTACCGCGCGCAGCCCGGCGCCGTGACCCACAGGCTGACCGCTCAGAACGGAGGGGAACTCGGGACGCTCGTGCGTCTGACGAACGGACGGACCTTCGTGCTGCTGCGCGACGCGCCGCAGGCGGGACGGGTGTACCAGGCGTGGCAGGTGGCGGACGGGAAGCCCGTGTCGCTCGGGGTGTTCGAGGGACGGCAGTTCCTGACGCCGCCCCTCCCGGCGGGCGCGACCTTCGCGGTGAGCGTGGAGCCCGAAGGCGGCAGCGCGCAGCCGACCACGACGCCCATCACGGTCACGCAGCTCTGACGGAGAACGCGGGAGGGCCGCCGCACGTGCGGCGGCCCTCCTCTTTTCCTGTTCGGCTCAGCGCAGCCCGGCGTGCATGGCCGCGCCGACGATCCCGGCGCTGTTGCGCAGCTTCGCGGGCACGATCGGCGTGCGCAGCTCGATGAGCGGCAGGAATTCCGCGCTCTTCTTGCTGACGCCGCCGCCGAGAACGATCAGGTCCGGCGAGAAGAGCCCTTCGAGGTAGCGCAGGCTGCGCCCGAGCCGCTTGGCGAAGCGTTCCCAGGAGAGGTCCTCCTCCTCGCGGACGCGGTCGGAGGCGTAGTGCTCCAGTTCCTTCCCGCGGAACTCCATGTGTCCGAACTCGGTGTTCGGGACGAGCACGCCGTCGTTCACGAGGGCGCTCCCGATGCCCGTCCCGAGCGTGAGGAGCAGCACGACGCCCGCCTGGCCCCGCGCGGCGCCGAAGGCCACCTCGGCGAGTCCGGCGGCGTCCGCGTCGTTGAGGACGCTGACCCTCAGGCCCGTCTCCTTCGAGAGGAGCTCCTCGACGTTCGTGCCGATCCAGCCCTTGTCGACGTTCGCGGCGCTGAGGGCCACGCCGTGCTGGATGATGGCGGGAAAGGTGCACCCGACGGGTCCCGTCCACGAGAAGTGCTCGCACAGCTGCCGCACGACCTGCGCGACCGCGGCGGGCGTGGCGCCCTGCGGGGTCGGGATGCGGTGGCGCTCCGCGAGGAGGTCCCCGCTGTCCGTGTCGACGGGCGCGCCCTTGATGCCGCTTCCGCCGATGTCGATGCCGAGAATCTGGGCCATACGGGCATCATACGGGCCGCAAGGCGAAGCGCCCGCCGGGGGGCGGGCGCTTCACGCTGAGCCTTTCTTTCGTTAGGCCTGGGTCTGGCCGCCCTGACGGGCGTCCTTGGCGGCCTGCACGAGGGCCGCGAAGGCCTCGGGCTCGCGCGCGGCGATGTCGGCGAGGACCTTGCGGTCGAGGCCGACGCCGGCCTGCTTGAGGCCGTTGATGAAGGTGCTGTAGTTCATGCCGTGGAGGCGGGCGCCGGCGTTGATACGCTGGATCCACAGGCGACGGAAGTCACGCTTCTTGTTGCGGCGGTCGCGGTACTCGTAGGTCGCGGCGTTGAGCAGCGTCTGGAACGCGTTCTTGTACTGCTTGGAACGTGAGCCCCAGAAGCCCTTGGCGCGCTTGAGGACCTTCTTGTGACGACGACGACGGACGATACCGGTCTTGGCGCGTGGCATGGTTTATTTCCCTCCCGGCAGCATGGCCTTCATGCGGGCCCACTCGCTCTTGGCGAGGACGAAGCCCTGACCCTTGCTGCGAATCTCGCTGCCGGACTTGCCGACGTTCTGGTGGCGCTTGCCGCTCTTGAACGCCATGACCTTGCCGGTCGCCGTGATCTTGATGCGGCGCTTGGCGCTCTTCTTGGTCTTCTGCTTCGGCATCTCTTCCTCCGAGAAAGACGGCGTGACGCTGCACGGCCGCTTCCTGAGGGCCGGGCCGTCCCGTGGGGACGTTGAAGCCCGGCGCCTGCTTGCGCTGCCCCTCGGGGCAACCTCAAGATTCTAGGGCCTCACGGGGGCCGGGGGCAAGGGGGTGGATCAGCGCTTCGCGGTCGTGTCCCACAGGACGACGCAGATGCTGGTGTCGTCCTTGCCCCTGGGGCGAAGGCTGAAGGTGAAGTAGACGTTCTCGTCGGGGTAGGCGACGTAGCTTCGGGCACGGTAAGCGCCGAGCCACTTCCACCTGCGTGATGGAGTGAATCCAAGCTGCTCGGTTTCGACACTGTCGAGAAGTCGGGCGAGTTGATTGGTCGGAAGGTCCGACACGTACGCCCATTGCTGCAGGACTCGTCCCTGAGCGGGCTTCGCCTGCCCGGAGCAGGAAGGCTCTACGGCTTCCCACTGGCTTGTACGCGCGAGCTCCTGGAGTCGAAGTACGTATGTCTGATCAACCTGCTGCGCGTGGGAGGAGGCGGTCAGGAAAGCGAGCACAACGATGGCTTTGTACGACATGCTCAACGCACTCTCCAGGGCGTGATCCGGGAATCGACGATGTCGTTGTACTTCGAGGGTTGGCGGATGTTCGAGATGCCTCCGGTCCACTTCGATGTCCCGTCGCTGTAGTAGGCCCAGAGTTCGTAGCGCATGTACCGTTCCGTCTCCACACGCTGGAAGTAGGCACAGGCGGTCCAGCTGTACGTCACGCCTGCCGTGAGGGTCATGCTGCCGGAAAGTCCGGCGCTGACCTTGACGAGGGCGACGTCGCCGGAACCGCTGATGTTGAGCGTGTAACTGCCCGAGACGGTGACGGTGAAGGACCGGGGCGGACGGCAGACTTCCCGGGCCGGGCTCACGACCCGTTTCGTCCATGCGCCCTTCTGGATCCATTCGGTGCGGACGACCCTGACCGCCTGCGTGCTCGTCGTGGTGGGCGTTTCCTGGTAGGGGCGACCGTCGAGGTGGAGCAGGGTGGGCTGCGGGGAGGTGCTGTGACCGTCGTAGGTGACGGTGGTGCCGACGGGCTGCTCCGGGCTGAGGTCGTTGACCACGAGGACGTCGGGCCGGGCCGGGGCGATCCAGGGGGCGGGGAGCGTGCCGGCGCCGGGGCTTCCCGTGGGCGGCGGCGGCGTCGTGCCGCAGGCCGAGAGCGTGATGCCGACGAGCAGGAGCAGGCCGGTTGCCGTGTGTTTCATACCGCCTCCGTGAGTTCGGTCGCGCGGGAGGACGGCGTGGCTTGAGCGGGGCGCGAACCGCTCCGGACGTTAGCAGGGGCGGGCCGACCGCCTGAGGGGGCGCCCTAGACAGCCCCTGACGTCCGCTCGGCACAAGGAGAACGCCCGCCGGCACGGGGGCTGGCGGGCGTTCCTGAGCTTCGGGTCTTACGCGCTGGGCGCGGTCGCCTCGGTGTCGGACGTCTCGGGACGGTCCTTCTTCACGGGGCGGTGGGTGGGCGTCATGATCATGTTCATGTCCATGCCCGCGATGGCCGGGCCGCCCTCGGGCGTGCCGATGTCGGCGAGGCTCTCGGCGACGCGGTGCAGGATGCGCTCGCCGAGCTCGGGGTGGGTGCGCTCGCGTCCGCGGAACATGATCGTGACCTTGACCTTGTGGCCTTCCTCGAGGAAGCGGCGCACGTGGTTGGTCTTGGTCTGGAAGTCGTTGTCGTCGATCTTGACGCGGAACTTGATCGCCTTGACTTCCTGAGCACGGACGCGCTTCCGGTTCTCCTTCTCGTTCTGCTGCTGCTCGTAACGGAAGCGGCCGTAATCCATCAGCTTGCAGACCGGAGGCACGGCGGTCGGGCCGACCATGACGAGGTCGAGGTTCTTCTCACGGGCCATGCCCATGGCCTCGCGCGTGTCGATGATGCCGACCTGACCTCCCTCGTCGTCGATGAGACGGACTTGACGGACCCGGATCTGCTCGTTGATTTTGTGCTCTTTCGCTATTGCCATCACCTCTCCGATGCGTCGCCGAATCCCGGCGACGCTCAACCACGTACGTGGTGGACGGTCCCCATTTTACACCACGCGGCGAGCTCGAATCCCGCGTGGGCGTCATTTCCCTTCATTGGCCGTACATTGGAGCGCATGCGCACGCTTTCCTTCGGTACCCAGGACGTCCGCGACCTCTCGCGGGAGGTGCTGCTCACGGACGGTCTGGGCGGCTTCGCCCTCTCGTCGCTCGCGGGCGTCCCGACGCGGTCGTACTCGGGCCTCGCGGCGAGCCTCAACCCTCCCGTGGAGCGGCACGTGATGTGGATCGCCCCGACGGAGGAGCTCCGGGTCGGGGGTCTCTCGCGGACGCTGCACGCCCTGGAGGTCGCGCCGGGCACCCTCGACGGGGACGGGCTCGGCCTCGTCGAGGGCGTCACGCTGCGGGACCTGCTCCCGGAGCGCACGCAGGTGGCGCTGGGCTGCCGGGTGCGGCGGCGCGCGGTGATGCCGCGGGGCTCGGGCGCGCTGGTGCTGCTCTACGACGTGGAGGCGTCGGAAGAGGCGACGCTGCGGCTCGGCGGGCTCCTCACCGACCGCGACGTGCACTCGGTGCTGCGCGGGGCGCCGGAACTGCGGGTGGACGTCGCGGGTGAGCGCGCCACCGTGACGGGCTCGCGGACGCTGAACGTGCGGCTGCACGTGCCGGGCCTCGCGGTGTCGGCCCTGCCCGTCCAGGCGCGCGAGCAGCGGCTGCACCTGCGCGAGGAGGCCGCGCGCGGCGAGCCCGACACGGACCGCGCGCTGCGCGTGGACCTGTGGGAGGTCGCGCTGCCCGCCGGGACGAGCCGCGTGGCGCTCGTCGTGGACCTCCTCGGGGAGGCGGACCTCGACCCGTGGGCGGCCTTGGACGAGGAGGTCGCGTGGCGCGGTCTTGCTCGTGCGGGCCGCGTGGGAGGCGTCGAGCGTGCGGGACGAGGTCGTCGCGACGCTCGCGGTGGCGGCGGACGCGTTCCTCGTGCGTCGCGCGAGCGTGGACTCCACGTCCGTCATCGCGGGCTACCCGTGGTTCGCGGACTGGGGCCGCGACAGCATGATCGCGCTGAGCGGCCTGACCCTCACGACGGGCCGCTTCGCGGAGGCGCGCGAGATCCTCTCGACGTTCCTGCGTTACCGCCGCCGGGGGCTCGTGCCGAACAACTTCCACGACGACGGGAGCGGCGCCGGGTACAACACGGTGGACGGGCCGCTGTGGCTGGTGGTGGCCTTCGAGCGGTACGTGGACGCCACGGGGGACCTCGACTTCCTGCGGGCTCACCTCGGGGAGCTGCGCGAGGTCCTCACGGACCTCGCGGGCGGCACGGACTACGGCGTGGGCCTGCACGGGAGCGGGCTGCTGCGCGCGGGCAGCGCGGGCGTGCAGCTCACCTGGATGGACGTCCGCATCCACGAGTGGGTGGTGACGCCGCGTCACGGTCGGCCCGTGGAGATCGCGGCGCTGTGGCTGACGGCGCTCGGCGCGCACGACCGGCTGGCGGCGCGGCTCGGGGAGGCCGCGGTCTTCGCGGACCTG
>NZ_KI912668.1:30067-30303 GCF_000519345.1 Deinococcus pimensis DSM 21231 | reverse complement strand
CCCGACGCGCCGAGGGACGCCGCGGGCGAGGAGGAGGCCCTGCGCGTCGCGCGTCGGGAGCTCGTGACGCCGCTGGGCCTGCGGACCCTCTCCCCCGCCGACCCGCGCTACCGCCCGACCTTCGGGGGGCACCGCTTCGTGCGTGACAGCGCGTACCACCAGGGGACCGTGTGGCCGTGGCCGATGGGCGCGTACGTGGACCTGCTGCTGCGGCGCGGCGAGCGGGACCGCGCGCG
>NZ_KI912668.1:28730-29967 GCF_000519345.1 Deinococcus pimensis DSM 21231 | reverse complement strand
GCAGGGGGCGGTCGCGCGCGTCGGGGTTCACGACGGTGAAGGTGCCCTCCGTGCCGTCCGAGAGCGCGGCGAGCGCCGCGTCCCGCGCCCGGGTGGCCGTGTCCACCACGCCGCGCAGGGCGGGCTCGGCGTCCTCGTACACCTCGCGGATGCTCGATCCGGGCAGGATGTCGTGGAACTGCGCGAGCAGCAGGGCCTTCCAGGCGGCCTCCAGGGACGGGTCGGGACGCGGGTCGCCGCCCTGCCACGTCGCGAGCGACGAGGTCACCTCGGCTTCCACGAGGCGGTGCTCGGCCTCGCGGTGCAGCTTCTTCGTTCGGCCCTGCGAGGAGAGCGTCGCGCGGTGCAGTTCGAGGTAGAGCTCGCCCGACCAGACCGGGAGCCCGTCGCGCGGCAGCCCGTCGAAGAAGTCGTCCACGCGGGTGTGCCGCAGGCGCGGGCTCGCCGGGTACTCGCGCAGGCGCTCGAAGCGCTCCAGCATCTCCGCGCTGGGGCCGCCGCCGCCGTCGCCGTAGCCGTACGTGAAGAGAGACTCGGGCGCCCCGCCGTCCCAGACGGGCAGCGCCCGCCCCCGGAAGTCCTGCCAGACGGGCCGCAGATGCGTGGGCGACAGGTCGCCGTTGTACGTCCCGAGGCCCTCGACGCCCCAGGTGTGGTTGCGGAAGCTGTGCGCGAGCACCCGGGAGCCGTCGAGCCCCTCCCAGGTGAACAGGTCGTGCGGGAAGACGGTCGTCTCGCTCCAGTTGAGCTTCGTCGTGAAGAAGCCCGTGACGCCCGCCGCGAGCAGCAGCTGCGGCAGCGCGGGCGTGAAGCCGAAGGTGTCGGGCAGCCACGCGACGCGGCTCGTGCGGCCGAACTTCTCGCGGAAGTAGCGCTGGCCGTACAGCAGCTGACGCGCCCACGACTCCCCGCCGAGCATGTTCGCGTCGGGCTCCACCCACATGCCGCCCACGGGCTCGATGCGGCCCTCCAGCACGCGGGCGCGCACCCGCTCGAACAGGTCGGGGTGCTGCTCCTCCAGCCACGCGTACACCTGCGCGCTCGACCCGTTGAAGGTGAAGTCCGGGAAGCGGTCCATCAGCGTGAGGACCGTCTCGAAGGTGCGTCGGGACTTGCGGCGCGTCTCGTGGACGGGCCACAGCCAGCCGAGGTCGAGGTGCGCGTGTCCGCTCACGCCGAAGGCCCCGTCGGGCGGGAAGAGCGCGAGGAGCCGCGCGAGGCCCGCCGCGAGCCGGAC
>NZ_KI912668.1:25373-28630 GCF_000519345.1 Deinococcus pimensis DSM 21231 | reverse complement strand
CGGCGGGCGAGGGCTCGGCGTCCTGCTCGTCGGCATGGGCGGCGAAGACCCGGGCGAGGTCGTCGGCGCGCCTCACGAGGTCGGCGGCGCGGCCCGCGTGGGGATGCAGGTCGAGGAGGGACACGCCACAGTCTAGGTCGCGGGGCGAGGCGCGGCCTTCCGGGGACGTCCATGCAGGAAGCCATGACACTAACGGCATCCGGAACGTGCGCCACGGGCGTGGAAACGCTGCCAACATCGGACACTTTCTCCTTGACACGCACGTGACACGCCGCTAGGTTTATGTCATGGATACACTTACCCTGCCGCCCCGGGCGGCGCACGTCGGGCTGGCCGTCGACGTCGCCGCCTTCGCGATGCACGAGGGCACGCTGCACGTGCTGCTCGTGCAGCGCTCCAGCGGCCCGCACGCGGAGGTGTGGGCCCTGCCGGGCGGTTTCGTCGGCGAGCGCGAGCAGCTGCACGAGGCGGCGCTGCGCGAGCTTCGCGAGGAGACCAGCGTCACGCTCGAACCGCGCCACCTGGAACAGTTCTATACCTTCGGCGCGCCCGGCCGGGACCCGCGTGGACGCATCGTCTCGGTGGCGCACATGGCGGTGCTGCCCTACGGCACCGTGGAGGTGCACGGCGGACGCGGCGTGCAGGACGCGAAGTGGTTCCCGGCGCACACGCCGCCGCCGCTCGCGTTCGACCACCAGGAGATCCTCTCGCGGGCCCTCAAGCGGCTTCAGGTGCGGCTGGAGTACGCGCAGCTCGCGCTGGAGTTCCTCCCGGAGACCTTCACCCTGCCGGAACTGCAGGAGGTGCACGAGGCGATCCTGGCTCGCAAGCTCGACAAGCGCAACTTCCGCAAGCGCCTGCTGGCGCAGGGGCTGCTGATCGCGTCGGGCGAGCGGCGCAGCGGCGTGGGCCGTCCGGCGCAGCTGTACCGCCGCGTGAAGAGCCTGCGCAGACCCCAGCTGTAAGGATTCCTCACGCGGCACGTTGTGGGCCCGGCGCATCGGATAAAATCGCTTTCAGTATGGACATGAAGAAGCTGATGAAGCAGATGCAGCAGGCCCAGGCGGCCGCCGCGAAGATCCAGGAGGACCTCGCGGCGCAGTCCGTGGAGGGCAGCGCGGGCGGTCTCGTGACCGTCACCATGAACGGCCAGGGCAAGGTCACGGCCCTCAAGATCGACAGGGGGGCCGTCGATCCGGAGGACGTGGAGTCCCTGGAGGACCTGCTGCTCGTCGCGATCCAGGACGCCGCCGCGAAGGCGGACGAGCTCCAGCAGCGCGAGACGCAGCGCAGCCTGGGCTTCCTCGGCGGGATGCTTTGATCCACGCGGCGCGTGGGCGGGGCGGGGTGGGCGCGTGAAGTACCCTCCCTCGCTCGTGGCCCTCATCCGTGAGCTGTCGCGCCTGCCGGGCATCGGTCCGAAGTCGGCGCAGCGGCTCGCCTTCCACCTGTTCGAGCAGCCGCGCGAGGACATCGAGCGGCTCGCGGGCGCCCTGCTGGACGCCAAGCGCGAGCTGCAGATGTGCAAGCGCTGCTTCAACATCACCGACCGCGAGCTGTGCGACGTCTGCACCGACCCGGGCCGCGACCGCGCACAGATCTGCGTCGTGGAGGAGCCGGGCGACGTCATCGCGATCGAGCGTTCCGGTGAGTACCGCGGGCTCTACCACGTGCTGCACGGCGCGATCAGCCCGATGAACGGCGTCTCCCCGGAGAAGCTCTACATCAAGCCGCTGCTGGGCCGTCTGCGCGGTGACGACAACGACGTGGTCCGCCGTCCGGAGGACTTCGAGGTGATCCTCGCGACGAGCACCACCGTGGAGGGCGAGGCGACGAGCCTGTACCTGCAGCGTCTGCTGGAGCCGCTCGGCACGACGGTGTCGCGCATCGCGTACGGGCTGCCGGTGGGTGGGGCGCTGGAGTACGCCGACGAGGTGACGCTGGGCCGCGCCCTGGCGGGCCGTCAGCGCGTCACGAAGTAAGGTTGGCTCTCCTCACACTCGGCTCTCACCGATCTCTATACTGGGAGGCGTGCTCGACCAGCATCTCTCCCAACTCGTCCACGACGTCGACGGCGCCTGGGGCGCCGCGATCGGCGGCTACGACGGTCTCCTGATCGAAAGTCACGGCTCGGGCAGCGTCGACCTCGGCCTGCTCGTCGCCGAGCATGCCGGTCTCATGCGGGCCGCCCACGGCGCCTACGAAAACACTCTCGGCGGCGGCAACGTCCGCGAATTCTTCCTGCGCGGCGACGCGCTCAGCGCGTTCAGCCTGCCCATCGGCCCCGACCTCTTCCTGATGGTGGTGCTCGGCGGCGGCGCGGAGGCGAACCTCGGACAGGCCCGTCTGTACGGCCTGGAGACGGCCAGGAAGCTCAAGGAGGTCCTGTGAAGCTCCGTGGTCTGCTCGCCGCGCCCGGCGTCCGCGCCGCCGCGCTCGTCGGTCGTGACGGCCTCGCCCTCGAAGCGTACGGCGAGGAGGGCGAACGCCTCGCGGCGGAACTCGCCGCGCTGCGCGCCGACTTCGAGCGTGTCTCGCGCCGTCTCGGCGGCGGTCAGCTCACCCGCCTCGCCTTCACCGCCGAACTGTTCGAGGTCGTCGCGGTGAACGTCGGGGAGTACGTCGCGGCGGTGGCCGTCACGCGCGGCGCCGACACGCGCCCCGCGCAGCAGGAGCTCGCGCGCGTCGCGGCGGAACTGCAGGGCGCGCTGCCCGTCGTGAGGAGCTGAACGCCGTGGCCGTCGACATCGAGAGCCTGCTGGAGATCCGGGGCGTACGTCACGCGGCGCTCCTCGCGGAGTCCGGCGCCGTGATGGAAGCCGCCGGACGCATCCCGGACCTCGCCGTGCTCGGTGCGGCGCAGGCGGTCTCCACCAGCCTCGTGGAGGCCCTCGGCGGGGAGTTCCGCGACATGGTCGTGGACTTCGAGGACGGCCCGGTGCTCTTCACGAGCCTCGGGAACCGCACGCTCTTCACCGCCTTCGACGACGTCGCGAACCTCGGCCGTCTGCGCTTCGCGCTGCGCCGCGCGATTCCCGAACTGCGCGCGCGCTGAATCCATCGATGAACGCGGCGGGCCCGGAAGGGCCCGCCGCGCCTTCTTCGTTCAGGCCCGCCGCAGTTCGAGCGTCAGGACCTCGAAGGGCCGCACGCTCAGCGTGATCCGCCCACCGCCGAGCTCCCCGCCGGGCAGGGCGTCCTCCAGCAGGTCGAGGCGCCGCGCCGTGAGGCCGGGCGCGAGGTCGAGCGTGACCCGC
>NZ_KI912668.1:19110-25273 GCF_000519345.1 Deinococcus pimensis DSM 21231 | reverse complement strand
CGAACAGGCCTTTCGGGACGGCCTCGACCCGGACGTGCGCGCGAGTGTGCCCGTGAAGCGGGAAGCGGCGGTGGAAGGGGTTGAGCCCGCCCGCCGTGACGCGCCCGCCCGCCGCGTCCGTGAGGATCACGAGGCCCTCGCCGCCCACGTCGAGCGCCAGTTCCGCGAGGTGGGCGTCCCAGCCCTCGGGGACGCTCAGGTCCGCCTCGAACAGGGCGGGGCCGCCCGTGACGGCCTGATCCACCGCGGGCCACGCGTCGCCCACGCTCAGGGGCACGGGCGCCGCGCCGGGCGCCGCGAAGGTCCACCCCTCCACCGCGCTCGTGGCGCGCGCCTGCCAGCCGCGCAGCTCGTCACGGAGCCGCCCGAGCCGCTCGCGGCGCTGCTCGGGCGTGAGGTGCCAGGTTCCGGGCGTGAAGTGCTCTGGGGCCATGGGGAGACCGTACCAGTTCCGGTGGGGCGGAAGGCGAAGGGCCCCGGCGCGTCACGCCGGGGCCCTTTCCTGCCGTGAGGTTCAGTCGTCGGCGGCCATGCCGCCCTCGGCGTACTGGAGGCGGTACAGGCGCGCGTAGTACCCGCCGCGCGCGAGGAGCTCCGCGTGCGAGCCCTCCTCCACGACGCGGCCCTTGCGCATCACGACGATGCGGTCGCAGTGCTCGATGGTGGAGAGGCGGTGCGCGATGATGATGCTGGTGCGGCCCACCATGACCTTGCGCAGCGCCGCCTGGATCTGCAGTTCCGTCTCCGTGTCGATGTTGGCGGTGGCCTCGTCGAGGACGAGCAGGATGTCGGGGTTCTGGATGAGCGCGCGGGCGAAGGCGATGAGCTGCTTCTGCCCGGTGGAGAGCGTCGCGCCGCGCTCGCGGACCTCGGTGTCGTAGCCCTCGGGGAGGCCCATGATGAAGTCGTGCACGCCGACGTACTTGCAGGCCTGCACGACGCGCTCGTGCGGGATCTCGGGGTTGCCGAGCGTGAGGTTGCTCTCCATGGTGCCCGCGAAGAGGAAGACGTCCTGCAGCACCACGCCCACATGACGGCGCAGGTCGTGCTGCTGGAGGTCGCGGACGTCGGTGCCGTCCACCTTCACGCTGCCGCGCTGCACGTCGTAGAAGCGGCTCACGAGGCTGGTGATGCTGGTCTTGCCCGCGCCGGTCGCGCCGACGAGGGCGACGCTCTCGCCGGGGCGGATGTGGAGGTCGATGCCGCGCAGCGTCCAGCGGTCGTCGGTGTCGGGCGTGTCCGCGGTGACGTTCTCGTCGTAGGCGAACCAGACGCCCTCGAGGTCCACGCGGCCCTCGAAGCTGGTCAGGGCGCGCGCGCCGGGCTTGTCGGTGATGCGCTCCTCGGTGTCGAGGACGCCGAAGATGCGTTCGCTGGACGCCATGGCGGCCTGCAGGTTGTTGAAGACGTCCGCGAGGTCCTGGATGGGCTGGAAGAGCGCGGTGATGAACCCGACGAACGCGACGAGCGTGCCGATCGTGACGCCCGCGCCCTGCAGGATGCCGCGCCCGGCGTACCACAGCACGAGCGCCGTCGCGACCTGCGCGAGGATCGACACGGTCGGCATGTACAGCGAGAACCACTTGATGCTGTTGAGGTTCGCGCCGAGCAGGTCGCGGTTGGCGCGGTCGAACTCCACGCCGATGCGCGCCTCGCGGGAGAAGAGCTGCACGGTGGTCATGCCGGTGATGTTCTCGTTGAGCTTGCTGTTCACGATGGCCTGCTGGAGGCGCGTGTGACGGAACGCGTCGCGGATGCGGACGCGGAAGAAGCTCGTGACGAAGAACAGGATGGGCAGCACGGCGAAGCTGACGAGCGCGAGCTGCCAGCTGATGCTGAGCATGATCACGACGTACACGACGATCAGGAGGCTCGACTGGATCAGGGAGACGAGGCCCGCCGTGATGAACTGGTTGATGGCGTCCACGTCGGACGTGACGCGCGTGATGAGGCGCCCGACGGGATTCTGGTCGAAGAAGGCGAGGTGCAGGCGCTGCAGCTTCGTGAAGAGGTCGCTGCGGATGTCGTACAGGACGCGCTGGCCGAGGTAGCTGATGGCGAGCGTGAAGCCGTAGCGCAGCGCGAACTCGACGATCTTGAGCCCGAGGTAGCCGAGCGCGATGGTGACGACGCCGCGGTAGAGGAGTTCACGCTCGGCGCGGGGCGTGCCGTCGGGGTAGACGAGGTACTGGTCGATGGCGTGCCGCTGGAGCAGGTTGAACAGGGGCTGCGAGATCGCGATGAGCAGCGCGAGCAGCAGTCCGGCCCCGACGAGCTTCGTGTAGGGCTTGAGGTAGTTGAGGATGCGGCGCGTCAGGTGCGCGTCGAAGTCCTTCTTGGCAGCCTCGTCGGCCTGGATGGTCATGAACGGGCCTCCGCCTCGCTGGGCCGGGGGGTGGATTCGGTGTCCTCGTCGACTTCCCTCGCGAGGCGCTGCTTGCGTTCGAGTTCGGCGTAGTGCCCGCCGCGCTCGAGGAGCTCGTCGTGGCTGCCCTGCTCGACGATGCCGCCGCCGTCGAGGACGACGATGTGGTCGGCGTGCCTCAGGGTGGAGACGCGGTGCCCGATGAGGAGGACGGTGCGGCCCCGCTGCACCTCGCGCAGGCCGCGCAGGATGCGCGACTCGGTCTCGGTGTCGACGGCGCTGGTGGCGTCGTCGAGGATGAGGATGGCGGGTTCGCGGACGATGGCGCGCGCGAGGGCGGTGCGCTGGCGCTGACCGCCGGAGAGGGTGACGCCGCGCTCGCCGAGCATGGTGTCGTAGCCGTTCGGGAAGTCCTCCACGTCGCGCGCGAGCCCCGCGAGTTCGGCGGCGGCGCGGACGCGGTTCATGTCGGGCGGGCTGTCGCTCGCGGCGGGCACCTTCGTGCTGAGGACGCTGACGCGCGTGGGGATGGGCTCGAAGCCCTCGTTGTCGAGACCGAAGGCGATGTTGCGGGCGATGCTGTCGCTGAACAGGAAGGGTTCCTGCGGCACCACGCCGATGTTGGCGCGCAGCGTCTTGAGGGGGATGTGGCGGACGTCCGTGCCGTCGATGAGGACGCGGCCGTCGCTGGGATCGGCGAGACGCGCGACGAGCTGCGCGAGGCTGGTCTTGCCGCTCCCGGTGGGGCCCGTGATGCCGAGGGTGATCCCGGCGGGCACGTTGAGGGTGATGTCGTGCAGGACGGTCGTCTGGCCGTAGCGCAGCGAGACGTGGTCGAAGCGCAGGTCGCCGCGCAGCGTGCGGATGGAGCGGTCCGTGCGTTTCGTGTCGTGCACGAGGGGGCGCGCGTCGAGCATCTCCTGCAGGCGGTTCCAGGAGGCGAGGCCGCGCTGGGTGAGGTTCGCGATGAAGCCGATGGAGAGCATGGGCCACGCGAGGCGTTCCAGGGTGAGGGCGTACTGGGTGAAGCGGCCCACCGTGAGCGTCTCGCCGGGCACGAGCCCGAGGATCATGCGGCCGCCGTAGAGCAGCACGAGGACGTAGGCGATGCCCATCAGGAGGCTCATGAAGGCCTGCAGGGGGCCCTCGACGCGCACGAGCGACAGCAGGCGCCGGATGAGCTCGTTGTTCATCGTCTTGTACTCGGCGATCTCGCGGTGTTCGATGGCGTAGCCCTTGACGACGCGGGCGCCGGAGAAGTTCTCCTGCGCCTTGGCGCTGATGGCGGAGTTCTGCTCCTGCACGAGGACGTACCGCTTGCTGATCTGCCGCGCGAGGTAGTACAGCACGAGGATGATGACCGGGAAGACGGCGAGGACGAGCAGCGTGAGCTTGACGGAGATGCCGAACATCACGAACAGCGACGAGCCGAAGGCCGTGACGACGCTCGCGATCTGCCACGCGCCGAAGCCGAGCATCTCGCGCACGGCGGAGAGGTCGCCGGTGAGGCGGTTCATCAGGTCGCCGGTGCGGGCGCGGTCGTAGTAGTGCTTGTCGAGCCCCTGGAGGTGCGCGAAGATGTCGCGCCGGACCTCGTACTCGGTCTGTCGGCTGGCCACGACGATCTGGCGGCGCATGACGAACATCGCGGCGCCCGAGAGGGCGGCGCCGCCGATCACGCCGAGCGCGTAGAGCAGCACGACGCCGAGGGTGGTGCCGGGCGTGCTGGGGTCGCCGTCGCCCGCGCGGCGCAGGGCGTCGATGGCGCGACCGAGGAAGTAGGCCGGGAGGAGGATGGAGGCGTTCGCGATCGTGACGGCGATGAGGCCCACGATGTACTGCCGCCTGTGCATGGAGAGGTACGGCCACAACGTTCGCAGACTGTTCAAGATCACCTCGGGCGGCTTCGGCGCGCTGGGATAGAGGAGTCAGTCTACGCGCGCCGGTCGGCTTATCACTATGCGCCGTATGGCCGAGTTCGAGGGTGGAACTTCGTGAAGTTCCGTTCCCTGTTCGGCCCCTCGGGGCGCGGCGCGCGGCGTTTCTTGACAACGGTTTTGGGCGGTGCTAGTATCCCAATCCGGAAGTGGACGAGCGGCCGAGCGGTCACGCGAGGCGTAGCGAGGAAGTTTCCGCGCTCAGGGAGCTCTCGCTTCCGAGGCAGGACAGGTGCCACTCTAGCTCAATTGGTAGAGCACCCGACTTGTAATCGGAAGGTTAGGAGTTCAAGTCTCCTGAGTGGCTCCAACGAAGTGGGTCAGTGCAAGTTTGGACCAGCGCGGGTAGGTGGCCGAGTGGTTAAAGGCGACAGACTGTAAATCTGTTCTCGAAAGAGTACGGCGGTTCAAATCCGCCCCTGCCCACCATCATCGCGGGAGTAGCTCAGCTGGTAGAGCGTCAGCTTCCCAAGCTGAATGTCGCGAGTTCGAATCTCGTCTCCCGCTCCATGCTCGTGTAGCTCAGTGGTAGAGCACTCCCTTGGTAAGGGAGAGGTCGTCGGTTCAATCCCGACCACGAGCTCCAGAAGTTGGTCGAATGGGCCCGCGAGACACGCGGGCCGCATTCTCATGAGGAGGATTATTATGGCGAAGGGTACGTTCGAACGCACGAAGCCGCACGTGAACGTCGGCACCATCGGTCACGTCGACCACGGCAAGACCACCCTCACGGCCGCGATCACCTTCACCGCCGCCGCCGCCGACCCCACCGTCGAAAAGCTCGCCTACGACCAGATCGACAAGGCCCCCGAAGAAAAGGCCCGCGGCATCACCATCAACACCGCCCACGTCGAATACAACACCCCCACCCGCCACTACAGCCACGTCGACTGCCCCGGCCACGCCGACTACGTCAAGAACATGATCACCGGTGCCGCCCAGATGGACGGAGCCATCCTGGTGTGCAGCGCCGCCGACGGCCCCATGCCCCAGACCCGCGAGCACATCCTGCTCGCCCGTCAGGTCGGCGTGCCCTACATCGTCGTGTTCCTCAACAAGGTCGACATGGTCGACGACGAAGAACTCCTCGAACTCGTCGAGATGGAAGTCCGCGAACTGCTCGGCCGCTACGAATTCCCCGGTGACGACGTGCCGATCATCCGCGGCAGCGCGCTGCAGGCCCTCGAAGCCCTGCAGGGCAACCCCAAGACCCAGCGTGGCGAGAACCCCTGGGTGGACAAGATCTGGGAACTGCTCGACGCGATCGACGCGTACATCCCCACCCCCGAACGCGCCACCGACAAGCCCTTCCTGATGCCCGTCGAGGACGTCTTCACCATCACCGGGCGCGGCACCGTCGCGACCGGACGCGTGGAGCGCGGCATCGTCAAGATCCAGGACGACGTCGAAATCGTCGGACTGTCGGACACCCGCAAGACGATCGTCACGGGCATCGAAATGCACCGCAAGCTGCTCGACCAGGGCATGGCGGGCGACAACGTGGGCGTGCTGCTGCGCGGCGTGGCCCGCGACGACATCGAACGCGGTCAGGTGCTGGCCAAGCCCGGGAGCATCACCCCGCACACCAAGTTCGAGGCGAGCGTGTACGTGCTCTCGAAGGACGAGGGTGGCCGTCACAGCGCGTTCTTCGGCGGGTACCGTCCGCAGTTCTACTTCCGCACGACGGACGTGACGGGCGTGGTGGAACTTCCGGCGGGCGTGGAGATGGTGATGCCGGGGGACAACATCTCGTTCACGGTGGAACTGATCAAGCCGATCGCGATGGAGGAAGGCCTGCGCTTCGCCATCCGCGAGGGTGGCCGTACCGTCGGCGCCGGCGTCGTCACCAAGGTGCTCCAGT
>NZ_KI912668.1:3610-19010 GCF_000519345.1 Deinococcus pimensis DSM 21231 | reverse complement strand
CATCTCGTTCACGGTGGAACTGATCAAGCCGATCGCGATGGAGGAAGGCCTGCGCTTCGCCATCCGCGAGGGTGGCCGTACCGTCGGCGCCGGCGTCGTCACCAAGGTGCTCCAGTAATCCGCTGATCTTTCCTGGAGGGGAGGGCGTTCGCGCCCTCCCCTCTTCATGTGGTCACCCCTGGACAGCGGGGGTGCGAGTGGCTATAGTTGAACGGCTGGTTTCTGACCAGACCTGCCGCCATGCCCACAGGGGCCGCGCCTCAAGGGCGAGTCCGGGCAGGCAAGACCCTCCCAGCGGGTGCCGCGCGGCGGGACTGGGAGTTCCGCGGATCCTCAGGGTCCGGGAACGAAAGGAGTACTCATCATGGCCAAGGAAGGTCCTCGCATCATCATCAAGCTCGAGAGCAGCGCCGGCACGGGGTTCTACTACACCACCACCAAGAACCGCCGCAACACCCAGGCGAAGCTGGAGCTCAAGAAGTACGACCCCATCGCGAAGAAGCACGTCGTCTTCCGCGAGAAGAAGATCTGAGTCCCCGACCCGCGCCCTAGCGCGGGTCAGGAGAGTGGAGCGACGTGAACACGAATCGTCAACGTGACAGGGTGGACGCGTGAGCAGCGTGGTCCGGTACTTCCAGGAGGCGCGGGCCGAGCTGTCCCGCGTGTCGTGGCCGACACGGGTCCAGGTGCTCGAGGGCACCCAGGTCGTGCTGGTCTTCATCGTCGTGCTCACCCTCGTGATCTTCGGACTCGACACGGTGTTCCATCAGCTGCTCAACCTGGTGGTCCGATGAGCATCGAGTGGTACGCCGTCCACACCTATGTCGGTCAGGAAGACCGTGTCGAGCAGAACCTCATGGAGCGGGCCAAGAAGCTCGGTCTGTACAACACCAAGATCTTCCAGGTGCTGCAGCCGACCGAGGAGGCCGTGGAGCTCCGCGAGGGTGGCAAGAAGGAGACCGTCAAGCGCAAGCTCTTCCCGGGCTACGTCTTCGTCCAGATGGACGTCGAGGACGACGACGCGCCCGGCGAGATGGGCGAGTCCTGGGAGGCCGTGCGCGGCACGCCCGGCGTGACCGGCTTCGTCGGCACGGCCACTCACCCGGTGCCGCTCTCCCCCGACGAGGTGCAGCGTCTGCTGCAGTCCGTCGGCGTGGCGGCCAAGGTCGAGGAGGTCGCGCCGCGCGTGAAGGCCAGCTTCAAGGAGGGCGACATGGTGCGCGTCACCAGCGGGCCCTTCGCGGACTTCAGCGGCGTCGTCTCCGAGGTCAACGCGGCTCAGGCGAAGGTCAAGGTGCTCGTGTCGATCTTCGGGCGCGAAACGCCCGTCGAGCTCGATTTCGCGCAGGTCAGCCGGTCCTGAGTTCAACCCCCCGGCTCCCCTCCACAAGACGGGGCGGCTGGGGTACACTGTGCAGGTTGCCCCGACGCGTCCGAGGACGCGAGGAGCACTTAGCGCCAGCACCCCGCCGCCGCAAGGGCCGCGGGGGAGCTAAGGAGGAAGTTACATGGCGAAGAAAGTCGTCGGTTTGGTGAAGCTTCAGCTTCCGGCGGGCAAGGCCACGCCGGCCCCGCCCGTGGGTCCCGCGCTCGGTCAGTACGGCGCGAACATCATGGAGTTCACCAAGGCGTTCAACGCGGCCACGGCGGACAAGGGTGACGCGATCATCCCCGTCGAGATCACCATCTTCGGTGACCGCAGCTTCACGTTCATCACCAAGACGCCCCCGATGAGCTACCTCATCCGCAAGGCCAGCGGCATCGCCAAGGGCAGCAGCACGCCCAACAAGGCGAAGGTCGGGACGCTCAACTGGGACCAGGTCCTGGAGATCGCCCGCACCAAGATGCCCGACCTGAACGCCGGCAGCCTCGAAGCGGCCGCGCAGACCGTCGCGGGCACCGCCCGCAGCATGGGCGTCACCATCGAGGGGGCCCCCAATGCCTAAGCACGGCAAGCGTTACAAGGCCCTCGTGGCCAAGGTCGACCGCAACAAGGTCTACACCGTCGAGGAGGCCACCGCGCTCGTCAAGGAACTCGCCACCGCGAAGTTCGACGAGACCGTCGAGGCGCACTTCCGTCTCGGCATCGATCCCCGCAAGAGCGACCAGAACGTGCGTGGCACCGTCGCCCTGCCTCACGGCACGGGCCGCAGCGTGCGCGTCGCGGTCATCACGCAGGGTGACAAGGTCGCCGAGGCCGAGGCCGCCGGCGCCGACGTGGTCGGCTCGGGCGACCTGATCGACCGCATCGCGGGCGGCTTCATGGAGTTCGACGCGGTCGTCGCGACGCCCGACATGATGGCCCAGGTCGGTCAGAAGCTCGCGCGTCTCCTCGGACCGCGCGGCCTGCTGCCCAACCCCAAGAGCGGCACGGTCGGTCCCGACGTGGCGGGCATGGTGCGCGGCCTCAAGGCCGGCCGCATCGAGTTCCGTAACGACAAGACGGGCGTCGTGCACGCCCCGATCGGCAAGGCCAGCTTCGAGGCGGGCAACATCGCCGCGAACCTCGCGGCGCTGCACAGCGCGCTCGAGAACGCCAAGCCCGCCGCCGCGAAGGGCATCTACATCCGCAGCATGTACCTGACGACGACCATGGGTCCGTCGATCCAGATCACGCTGGCCTGATGACCTCCGGGGACGCCCGCCGCAGGTGGCGCGTCCCCATCCCCGAACAGGGCACCCCGGTGCGAAAGCACCTTCGAACGGCACCGTAGACAGCGGGGACCCTTGCCAGGTTTAAACATCCCGCCGAGTTGTCCAGACTGCTCTCGCACTGGACCTCATCATCAAGCCAGGAGGCGCAAGTGGCGAACCAACGCAACACCGACAGCCTCGCCGCGCTCAAGGGCAGCCTGGAAGGCATCGACACGTTCTACGTCGTCAACTACCAGGGCCTCACGGCGGGGCAGCTCAGCAGGCTCCGCAAGGACCTCGTCGAGAAGGGCGGCCGACTCATCGTCGCCAAGAACACCCTTCTGAACATCGCCCTTCAGGGCCAGCAGCGTGACTTCACGGAACTGCTGCACGGCCCGTCGGCCATCGTGCTCGCGCAGGAAGACCCCGCCGGTGTGGCGAAGGTCCTCGCCGACGCGGGCAAGGGCAACGACAAGGGCATTCCCGCCATCAAGGGCGGCATGGTCGAGGGCTCCACGGTGCCCGTCGCGACCATCGAGCGTCTCGCGAGCCTCGGCAGCAAGACCCAGCTCCAGGCCGAACTCGTCGGCGTGCTCAGCGCGCACCTCAGCAACTTCGTCGGCGTCCTCGAGGCGTACCGCGAGAAGCTGGGTGGCGGCAGCACCGACACCGAAGCGGCCTGAACACCACGGACGGCCTCCGGGCCGGACGGCAACACCCTCAAGCACTCAATCCCGCGCGTGACGCGGACCTCTCGGAGGACTGAATCATGGCTTACGACAAGCAGCAGCTGATCGATACCCTCAGCGGTCTCACCATCATGGAACTCGCCGACCTCATCGACTCCATCAAGGAGCAGTGGGGCGTCACGGCCGCCGTCGCCGTCTCCGGTGGTGGCGCCGCCGCCGCCGCGCCCGTCGAGGAGAAGACCGAGTTCGACGTCGTCCTCATCGACGCCGGCAGCAGCAAGATCAACGTCATCAAGGAGATCCGCGCCATCACCGGCCTGGGCCTCAAGGAAGCGAAGGACCTCTCGGAGAAGGGCGGCGCCATCAAGGAAGCCGTCAGCAAGGAAGACGCCGAGAAGTTCAAGGCGCAGCTCGAGGGCGCCGGCGCCCGCGTCGAAGTCAAGTAACACCTTCCCCACCGGGAGTGCAGCCCCCGAGGTCCACGGACCTCGGGGGTTTTCCTATTCCTCCTCGTCGAGGTGACGCAGGAAGCGTTCGGGGGCGCTGAGGAAGTCGCGGGTGAAGCGCACGTGGTCGAGGTCGTCGTACGCGGCCTCACGGACGGGGTCGTGGTCGAGGTCGAGGATGACCGCGCCGGGATGGGCGAGCAGCACGGGCGAGTGCGTGGCGATCAGGAACTGCGCGCCCTCCCGTTCGGCGCGGCGCAGCAGCGTCATGAGGGCGAGGACGCGCTGCGGCGAGAGGGCCACCTCGGGCTCGTCGAGGAGGTAGAGCCCGCCGGGCGCGAGGCGACGCTGGAAGGCGTCGAGGAAACGTTCGCCGTGCGAGCGGGCGTGGGTGCCGCCTGCCCGCTCGGCGGCGCGCAGGCCCGCGAGCTGGTTGCGGTAGGGCGCGGCGGCCCGGACGAAGTCGGGGCCGTCGCCGAGCTCCGCGCGCAGGGCCTCGACGGCTGCCTCGAACTCGGTCGTGAGGGCGCGGGTGCGGCGCGCGAGCCCCAGGAAGTCCTCGGCGCGCAGGAAGAAGCCGCGCCGGGTGCGGCGCGTCCAGGAGAGCCGCAGGAGGTCCGCGAGGGGCCGGGCGTCCGTGAGGTCGTCGTGCGCGCCGGGCAGCGCGGAGAGCACGATCGCCTCGGCGGCGAGCGCGACGGCCTCCAGGACGGTGCTCTTGCCGCTGCCGTTGTCCCCGACGAGGAACGTGACGCCCGCGCGGAACTCCAGGTCGTCCAGGAGCCGCGCGGCGCGCAGCGTGAAGGGGTAGCCGCGCGCGGGCAGGGGCGCTCTGAGCGAGACGCGGGCGAGCGGCAGGTCGGTGTTCACTTCAGGTTCTGGCGCAGCTGGTCGGCGAGGCGGAACCACTCGCGTTCCTGGCTGCGGTAGAGGCCGTTCGCGCGGCGGTACGTCTTGTCCATCTGCGCGAGGAGCGCGCGGGCCTCGTCGGTGCGGCCCTCGTTCACGAGGTACTGCGCGTAGCGCGCGCGGGGCTCCTCGCTGGTGGCGCCGTGCATGGCGTCGCGGTAGTAGCGGTCGGCGAGGTCGCGCTGGTCGGTGCGGACGTACGTCTCGGCAAGGAGCACCTTGACGCGCGCGGCGAGGCTCTGGGAGCGCATGGCGTCCACCTGTTCGAGCAGGGCGCGCGCCTCCTCGTAGCGGCCCTGGCGGTACTTGAGGTCCCCGAGGGTGTAGAGCAGCGCGGGGTCGTCGCGGTAGATGCCGGTGAGGAGGGGCCTGAGGACGTCCTCGGCCTCCTCGAGTCGGCTGGCGCGCGTGAGTTCCGACGCGAGGGCGACGCGGTTCTGGAGGGTGTCGGTGTCCTCCAGGGCCTCGCGTCGCGCCTTGATGCGGGCGTCGCTGCTCTGCAGGCGTTCCCGGATGGGGTCGAGGTCGACGCGGCGCCGGCGCAGGTACGGGAGGAGCTCCACGAGGACGTAGATGATCGCGCCGATGCCGGGCAGGAAGAGCAGCAGGAAGAGCCAGTAGTACTCGCGGCGTTGCGTGAGGACGTGCACGATGCACGCGATGGTGAGGACGCCGAGCGCGACGCTCACCCAGGAATTCGAGGACAGGAGGTTCAACAGCTGCATGCAGGGATCGTAACACCCGCCTTCCGACGCCGCCGTCGTGGTCCTCCCAGGCGCAACCCCGCGTGAAGTTTTCCACGGCTTGCGTCGTGTGCACCGGAGACTGGGGAAACGATGCTGCTGCTGACGTCCGTGCTGTGGTCCCTGCTCGAAGCGCTGCTCCTCGCGGTTCTGGGCGCCGCCGTGCCCGTCCTGGCGTGGCTGTGCTGGCGGCAGGGACGCCGCCGGGGCGGCAACGGGCTCGCCTGGGGCGCGCTGGGGGGCGCGGCGGGAGCGGCCCTGTCGTCGACGGTCCTGCTGCTGCCCGCCGCGCTGCAGGTGAGGGCGGCGGAGCGCACCTACCGGGCGATGGGTCCGTCCCTCCTGAAGGTCGTGGGGACGGCGCGGGCGCCTGTGTCGGTGGAGTTGCGCGTGTCGGACCCGGCCTTCGCGGCGCGCCTGCGTCCTCGCGACGTGCTGGCGGCGGCGCCGAGCGTGGCGTTCGTGGAGACCGGCTCGCAGGACGTGGGGGCGCTCAGCGTGGCCCGGTTCGCTCGGTCCCTGACGGCGGGGGTGGAGCGGGACGCGGTGATGCGCAGCACGGTGGTGCTGTCGGAGACGTCCGTGGTGCTGCCCGCGTCGTGGCGGTACGCGGTGTGGAGCTGGACGCTGGACGTGCGGGAGCGCGACTCGGGCCGCCCGCTGGGCGCCTTCCGGCTGACCTGCGTGGACGACACGACGTGGCGCGGGCGCGTGGCGCGAGGGTTCCCGTCTCCGCTGGAGGCGGTCACCTCGCGGTTGTGGCCGCAGGCGCGTCGTCTGCCCGGCTCGCTGGCGCGCTGCGGCGGTATGCACGCGTCGCCGGAGCCCCCGCGGGGGGCGGGCCTGGAGGACTTCCTGCGGCGGGTGCTGACACCGGGAAGGTAGCGCTCTCACAGTCGAAAGGTCGTCTGAGGGGCGTTCGGCGTGCCGTCCGCGCGTGAATGGTGTACCATCGTGAGCAAGTGAGTGCTTCCCTCCGAGGGACGTCCCGCCCGTCGCTGCCTACTTGACGGGGGCCGGTCTGACGTCTAGACTCGGGGTTGGTGACCAAGATGGGTCTCCGGGGAGCTTCTTGCTGAGAATGCCAACCCGAACGAGCTCAACCACAGGAGGCGAGGAAGTACCGCTCGCCTCCCCTCAACCTGTTTATCCACGATCGGCAATGGGCAGGTTCGGGGCGCGGCCAGAAGACGTCTTGCAAGTGTTGAGGTGCCAATGACACAACGCATCGAGCGCTTTGGCGAGATCGCCGAAGTCATCCCGCTTCCCGACCTGACGGAAGTCCAGGTCAACTCCTTCAATCAGTTCCTCCAGACCGACAAGGCCCCCGACGGACGCGAGAACGCCGGGCTCCAGAGCGCCTTCAAGGAGGTCTTCCCCATCGACGAGTCCGACCGCAACCGTTCGGCCGGTCTCGTGCTGGACTTCCTGGAGTACCGCCTCGGCGAGCCGCCCTACAGCCCCGAGGAGTGCCGCGAGAAGGACCTGACCTACCAGGCCCCCATCTACGCCAAGCTCCAGCTCATCCACAAGGACAGCGGCCTCATCAAGGAAGACCAGGTCTTCCTCGGCGACCTGCCCCTCATGACCGAGGACGGCAGCTTCGTCATCAACGGCGCGGACCGCGTCGTGATCTCGCAGATCCACCGCTCCCCCGGCGTGTACTTCACCTCCAGCTACAAGGGCATCAAGAAGGTCTACACGGCCGCCATCATCCCGATGCCCAAGCGCGGCCCCTGGATCGAGCTGGAATTCAACGGTCCCGTGCTGGAGATGAAGGTCAACAAGCGCAAGTTCCCCGTGAGCCTGCTGCTGCGCGTCCTCGGCATGGGCGACGACCAGATCAAGGCCCTGTACACCGAGTTCGACGAGACCATCGAGCTGCCCGAGGACAAGTCGAGCGGCATGAACGCCGACGAGGCCCTGCTGCGCCTGTTCACGGTCCTGCGTCCCGGTGACCCGCCCAAGCGCGACAAGGCCATCACGTACCTCTACAGCCTGCTCGCGGACCCGAAGCGCTACGACCTCGGCGATCCCGGCCGCTTCAAGATGAACCGCAAGCTCGGCACGACCCGCGAGGACCGCACCCTCCTCACCTTCGAGGACGGCAAGTTCCAGGACGCGGGCCTCGTGGACACGCTGCGCTACCTGCTCGCCCTCACGCACGGCCGCGACGAGCTCACGGTCGGCGCGGACGAGGACGGCGTCGCGCAGACCGTGCCCGTCGAGGAGGACGACATCGACCACCTCGGCAACCGCCGCGTGCGCACCGTCGGGGAACTCCTCGCGGACCAGCTGCGCGTGGGCCTCGGGCGCATGGCGCGCGGCGTGCGCGAGCGCATGCTGCTCGGCAACCCCGACGCGGCCACGCCCACCAAGCTCGTGAACAACCGCCCCATCGTGGCGGCCATGCGCGAGTTCTTCGGGCGCAGCCAGCTCTCGCAGTTCAAGGACCAGACCAACCCCCTCGCGGAGCTGCGTCACAAGCGCCGCATCTCGGCGCTCGGTCCGGGCGGCCTCACCCGCGAGCGCGCGGGCTTCGACGTCCGTGACGTGCACCGCACGCACTACGGCCGCGTCTGCCCCATCGAGACGCCCGAAGGCGCCAACATCGGCCTGATCTCGTCGCTGGCGTCCTTCGCGAAGGTCAACGACCTCGGCTTCATGGAGGCCCCCTACCGCAAGGTCGTGGACGGCCGCGTCACCGAGAACGTCGACTACATGACCGCCGACATCGAGGACCGCTTCGCGATCGCGCAGGCGAACACCCCGCTCGCGCCCGACGGCACCTTCGCCACGGACCGCGTGCTGGCCCGCCGCCGCGGCGACCCGTTCCTGATGGACCCCAGCGAGATCCAGTACATGGACGTCTCGCCGAAGCAGATCGTGTCGATCTCCACGTCGCTGATTCCGTTCCTGGAGCACGACGACGCCAACCGCGCCCTCATGGGATCGAACATGCAGTCGCAGGCCGTGCCGCTCGTGCGCGCCGAGTCGCCCGCCGTGGGCACCGGCGTCGAGGAGCGCGTCGTCGCCGACTCCGGCACCAGCGTCGTCTCCGACGTCACGGGCCGCGTCACCTACGTGGACGCCCGCGCCATCCAGGTGACCCTCACGGAGGACGCGCCGAAGCTCGGCCTCTTCCGCAACAACGTCCGCACCTTCGAACTGGTGCGCTTCACCCGCAGCAACCAGGGCACCAACCTCGACCAGCACCCCATCGTGGCGTTCGGTGACGAGGTGCGCGTCGGCACCGTCCTCGCGGACGGCCCCGCCAGCGAGCTCGGCCGCCTCGCGCTCGGGCAGAACATCACCATCGCCATCATGCCCTTCGACGGCTTCAACTTCGAGGACGCCATCTGCATCTCCGAGGCGCTCGTGCGCAAGGACTTCTACACGTCCGTGCACATCGAGAAGGACGAGATCGAGGCGCGCGACACGAAGCTCGGCCCCGAGAAGATCACCCGCGACATCCCCGGTCTCTCCGAGGCCGCGCTGCGCGACCTCGACGAGGACGGCATCGTCCGCGTCGGCGCGGAGGTCAAGCCGGGCGACATCCTCGTCGGCAAGACCAGCTTCAAGGGCGAGAGCGAACCCACGCCCGAGGAGCGTCTGCTGCGCTCCATCTTCGGCGAGAAGGCCCGCGAGGTGAAGGACACCTCCCTGCGCGTGCGTTCCGGTGAGGGCGGCATCGTCGTGAAGACCGTGCGCTTCCGCCGCGGTGACGAGGGCGTGGACCTCAAGCCCGGCGTCCGCGAGATGGTCCGCGTGTACGTCGCGCAGAAGCGCCGCCTGCAGGTCGGCGACAAGGTCGCGAACCGTCACGGGAACAAGGGCGTCGTCTCCAAGATCCTCCCCCCGGAGGACATGCCCTTCCTGCCCGACGGTACCCCCGTCGACCTCGTGTTCAACCCGCTGGGCGTGCCGTCGCGCATGAACCTCGGCCAGATCCTCGAGACGCACCTCGGCGAGGTCGCGCGTCTCACGGGCCAGAAGTTCGTGACGCCCGTGTTCGACAGCGCCACCGAGGACACCATCAAGGAGATGCTGCAGGTCGCCGCGGCCGAGCGTCTCGACGAGCGCCGCGCGGGCGGCTTCGAGACCGACGTCCGCGAGGTCGAGGTGCTCGACCGCGCCGGGAAGCTCGGCGTGATCAACCCGCCCGTCGAGGGCAACTACGACGACGCGCAGATCGCGCTCGCCCGCACCGGCAAGAGCGTCCTGTACGACGGCCGCAGCGGCGAGGCCATCAGCGGCCCCGTGGTGGTCGGCACGATGTACGTCATGAAGCTCTACCACATGGTGGAGGACAAGATGCACGCGCGCTCCACCGGCCCGTACTCGCTCATCACCCAGCAGCCGCTGGGCGGCAAGGCGCAGTTCGGCGGTCAGCGCTTCGGCGAGATGGAGGTGTGGGCGCTCGAGGCGTACGGCGCCGCGCACACCCTCCAGGAGATGCTCACCATCAAGTCCGACGACATCGAGGGCCGTGACGCGGCCTACCAGAGCATCGTCAAGGGCGACGAGGTGTCGAGCAGCACCATCCCCGAGTCCTTCAAGGTGCTGGTCAAGGAGCTCCACTCGCTCGGCCTCGACGTGGAGGTGCTCGACGAGGGCGACAAGCCCGTCGACATCTTCGAAGGCATGATGCCGCGCCGCTGACGCGGCGAGCGATCAGCGGTCGGCTTCCAGCGCTCGTGCGGCGCAAGCGACCGCCCCAGCCCCGGAGGCTGACTGCTGATCACTGACGGCTGACCGCTTCACCCCTGATCGAACCATCCAAGCCGCTCACTCAGAGGAGCAATGCTTTGAAAGATTTCAGCAAGGTCCGCATCGCCATCGCCAGCCCCCAGCGCATCCGCGACTGGAGCTACGGCGAGGTCGAGAAGCCCGAGACGATCAACTACCGTACCCTGAAGCCCGAACGCGAGGGCCTGTTCGACGAGCGCATCTTCGGTCCGCAGAAGGACTACGAGTGCGCCTGCGGCAAGTACAAGCGTCAGCGTTACGAGGGCAAGGTCTGCGAGCGCTGCGGCGTGGAGGTCACGAGCAGCAAGGTGCGCCGCTACCGCATGGGTCACATCGACCTCGCGACGCCCAGCGCGCACATCTGGTACGTCAAGGACACCCCCAGCAAGATCGGCACGCTGCTCGACCTGTCGGCCGCGCAGCTCGAGAAGGTGCTGTACTTCAGCAGCTTCCTCGTCATCGACGCGCAGAACGCGCAGAAGGACGGCCGTCCCCTCAAGCGCGGCGAACTCCTCACCGACGAGGAGTACCGCGAGCTCCGCTTCGGCCGTCAGGAGACCTACACCCTCCCGAACGGCACCGAGGCCGAGATCCGTGACGGCGAGTACGTCACGCGCGGTCAGACGCTCGGCGGGAACGTCGTCAGCAAGATGGACGGCCTCGCGCAGTACCGCTTCCCCCGCCGCGCGGAGATCCACTACCGCGAGGAGGCCGAGGTGCGCGTGCTGCTGCCGCAGGACGCCCTCGTGGAGCAGGACGCCTTCCGCGCCGGAGAGATCCTCGCGGAGCCCGAGGCGGACGTCAGCATGACCGCGCCCGTGGCCGGCGTCGTGTTCATGCACGACCTCGGCGAGGACAGCGTCGTCGTCGACGTGCGTGACGGCGACGAGACGGGCGCCACGCTCGTCCGCGTGTACGTGCCGCACGGCATGGACGTCGCGGTCGCGCAGGGCGAGCGCATCGAGGCGGGCGCCGTGCTCGCCACCGCCGCCGCCGGCGCGCGCCTGCGCGTGAGCCGCGCGAGCCGCGTCGAGGGCCTGCGCACCAACAAGAAGGGCGAGGTCGTCGCGGTCGCGCACTGGACGCGCACCGCCGAGCACCCCATCAACCCCACCATGCACGTCCTCGTCGGCGACGGCAGCGAGGTCCGCGCGGGCCAGCGCATCATCGGCGCCATCGACGAGGAGCAGATGGTCACCGCCGAGCGTGACGGCACCGTCACCCTGCACGCGCCCGCCAGCATCATCGTCTCCAAGGCCCGCGTGTACGCCTACCAGGACGAGCCGCTCGTCGTGAACGGCGACCGCGTCGAGCCCGGCGACGATCTCGCCGACGGCGGCAGCATCCGCAGCGAGATCTCCGGCCGCGTCGAGATCGACCTCGTCCGCAAGCAGGTCCGCGTGATCGAGTCGTACGACTTCGTCGCGAAGATGGGCGCCGAGGCCGTCAAGGAACTCCTCGACGACATCGACCTCGCCCAGCTCGAGGCCGAGCTCAACGAGCAGATGAAGGACAACAGCCGTCACAAGCGCGCCAAGGCCCGCAAGCGGCTGGAGGTCGTGCGCAGCTTCGTCAAGAGCGGCAACCACCCCTCCTGGATGATCCTGGAGACGGTGCCGGTCATGCCGCCCGATCTGCGTCCCATGGTGCAGGTGGACGGCGGACGCTTCGCCACGTCCGACCTCAACGACCTGTACCGCCGCCTCATCAACCGCAACAACCGCCTCAAGAAGCTGATGAGTCAGGGCGCGCCCGACATGATCATCCGCAACGAGAAGCGCATGCTGCAGGAAGCGGTGGACGCCCTCATCGACAACGGTCGTCGCGGCAGCCCCGTCACGAACCCCGGCTCGGACCGCAGCCTGCGCTCCCTGACGGACCTCCTCGGCGGCAAGCAGGGCCGGTTCCGTCAGAACCTGCTCGGCAAGCGCGTGGACTACTCGGGCCGCTCGGTCATCGTGGTGGGTCCGCAGCTGAGGCTGCACCAGTGCGGCGTGCCGAAGCGCATGGCGCTCGAACTCTTCAAGCCCTTCCTGTTCAAGGTGCTCGAGGAGAAGGGCGAGGTCACGAACATCAAGCAGGCCCGCAAGATGCTCGAACGCTACCGCGACACCCGCGACAGCGTCTGGGACGCCCTCGAAGAGGTCATCGAGGACAAGGTCGTGCTGCTCAACCGCGCGCCGACCCTGCACCGTCTCGGCATCCAGGCCTTCGAGCCCGTGCTCGTCGAGGGTCAGTCGATCCAGCTGCACCCCCTCGTTTGCGAGGCCTTCAACGCGGACTTCGACGGCGACCAGATGGCCATCCACGTCCCGCTGAGCGCGCAGGCGCAGGCCGAGGCGCGCATCCAGATGCTCAGCGCGCACAACCTGCTTTCGCCTGCGAACGGCGAGCCGAACGTGAAGCCCAGCCGTGACATCATCCTCGGCATCTTCACGCTGACGCTGCTGCGCCGCGACAACCTCGGCGCGGGCGCCACCTTCGAGAGCGAGCAGGACGCCCTCGCGGCCTTCGAGCGCGGCGAGATCGGCCTGAACTCCAGCGTCACCGTCGCGGGTCGCGAGACCAGCATCGGCCGTCTGAAGTACGTCTTCAGCAGCCCCGACGAGGCGATCCTCGCGGTGGAGCGCGGCGAGATCGACTACCAGGATCACGTCCGCATTCAGGTGAACGGCGAGCTCTTCGAGACCTCGGCGGGCCGCGTGATGTTCCGCCGCCTCGTCCTGGAGGCGCTCAGCACCTTCCCGCAGGATCGCGTCGAGCAGCTCGTGAACCTCGACACGGCCTACGAGAAGGACGGCCTGAAGGACATGATCATGCTGTGCTTCAAGATCCTCGGGATCGAGGCCACGGCGATGCTGCTCGACGCGCTGAAGGACAACGGCTTCCGCCTGTCCACCACCTCGGGCATCACGATCGGTATCGACGACGTGGTCATCCCGCCCGCCAAGCAGGACCTGCTGGCGATCGCGGACGAGAAGCTCAGCGCCATCGAGCAGAACTTCGACTTCGGCTTCCTGACCGAGGAGGAGCGCTACAAGCAGGTCGTGCAGCTCTGGAACGACACCACGGACGAGGTGAAGAACGCGGTGTTCGAGAACTTCAGCCGCAACTACCCCTTCAACCCGCTGTGGATCATGTCGCAGTCCGGCGCGCGCGGCAACCCGCAGCAGATCCGTCAGCTGGCGGGCATGCGCGGCCTGATGGCCCGCCCGGACGGCAGCACGATGGAGACGCCGATCCGCGCGTCCTTCCGCGAGGGCCTCACGGTGCTGGAGTACTTCATCTCGACGCACGGCGCCCGCAAGGGCGGCGCGGACACCGCGCTCCGCACGGCCGACTCGGGGTACCTGACCCGCAAGCTGGTGGACGTGGCGCACGAGATCGTCGTCCGTGACGTGGACTGCGGCACGACCGACTACAGCCTGATGCCGCTCGGCAACGTCGACGAGCGCACCGGCGAGTGGCGCGCGCGCAAGGGCAGCGAGATCGAGACGTCGCTGTACGGCCGCACGGTCGCGATGGACGTGCAGGTCGCGGGCCGCACGATCGCGGCGGGCGAGATGCTCTCCCTGGAGGACGTCAAGCTCCTCACGAAGAACACGGCGGAGGTGCGCGAGGTGTTCGTGCGCACGCCCCTGAACTGCCGCGTGAAGGCGGGCGTGTGCCAGAAGTGCTACGGCTACGACCTCAGCCAGGCGAAGCCCGTCAGCATGGGCGAGGCCGTCGGCGTCGTCGCGGCCGAGTCGATCGGCGAGCCCGGCACGCAGCTCACGATGCGCACCTTCCACACCGGCGGTGTGGCGGGCGGCAGCGACATCACGCTCGGTCTGCCCCGCGTGATCGAGCTGTTCGAGGCGCGCAAGCCGAAGAACCAGGCGGTCGTCGCGGACCGTGACGGCGTCGTGCGCGTCGAGGAGGACGAGGAGCGCTACCTCGTCCGCATCGAGGCCGACGAGGCGGAGTACTCCTCGAAGACCGCGATGAAGATCAACAAGGCGATGCGTCTCATCGTCCGTGACGGTGACCGCGTCGAGGCGGGCCAGCCGCTCACGCGCGGCGCCGTGAACCCGCACGACCTGCTGCTCTACCGCGACATCGAGGCGACCCAGCGGTACCTCGTGGAGGAAGTGCAGCGCGTGTACCGCAGCCAGGGCGTGAAGGTGCACGACAAGCACATCGAGACGATCGTGCGGCAGATGCTGAAGTTCGTGGAGATCACGGACGGCGGCGACACCCTGCTGCTCGAAGGTCAGAGCGTGGAGCGCTGGGAGGTCGAGGCGGCCAACGAGGCCCTCGAGGCCGGTCAGACGCCCTCGAGCTGGAAGCCGGTGCTGCTCGGCATCACGAAGTCCAGCCTCAGCACGAAGTCGTGGCTGTCGGCGGCGTCGTTCCAGCACACGACGCACGTCCTCACGGAGGCCAGCATCAAGGGTCAGGTCGACGACCTGATCGGCCTGAAGGAGAACGTCATCCTCGGCAAGCTCATCCCGGCCGGTACGGGCCTCGACACGGTGCGGATCACGCAGGTCGCGGACGACCGGACGATGGAGAAGTACGGCGAGGGCGCCCCGGAGGGCGGCGAGCGTCGCGCTCCCCGTCAGGACGCCCCCCGTCCCACCCAGCCCGGCGCTGGTGACTGAGCACTGAAGAGAAGAAGGCCCGGCGGATCTCTCCGCCGGGCCTTCTCCTTTGTGCCGTTCAGCCGGGCACGAGGCCGTACAGCAGCCGGAAGCGCGCGGCGTCCTCCACCACGCGGCGCGACGCGGCGTCCGTCTCGGCGTGCGGATCGAGGGCGAGGTCGCGCGCGTCATCGCGGAAAGCGGCCAGCACCGCGAGGCCCTCGTGGCGGGTCTGCGCGGCCAGCAGGCTGCCCCGCACGGCCTCCTCCATCACGTGCGCATGGACGAGCGCGAGGAGCGCGTCTTGCAGGCCTTCGCGCCACGCGCGTTCGTCGCGGCCGTGCGGGCGCGCAGCGAGCAGCATCAGGGACAGCAGGTGCCCGTACGTCCGCGCGCAAGCCGTGAGCTGGAGAAGGGCCGCGTCGGGAGCTACGGGCAGGCGGCGCAGCACGTGCTCATGCAGCGCTACCGCGGCCTCCTCCAGCAGCACGTCCTCGCCGCGCAGCGCGGCCTCCACCTCGTCCGGCAGAGCGCCCCGGAAGCGCGCGAGGTGCGCGTTCACGTCGCGCCAGCCGCGCGTGGGCAGACGCAGTCGGTTGCCCTCGTTC
>NZ_KI912668.1:3211-3510 GCF_000519345.1 Deinococcus pimensis DSM 21231 | reverse complement strand
AGCGAGGCGCCGCCTTGATAGTGTGGACCTCATGACCATGAACGTGACCGTCGCCTTCCTGGGACTCGGCGCGATGGGATACCCCATGGCGGGGCATCTGGCGCGGCGTTTCGAGACGCTCGTGTGGAACCGCACCGCGAGCCGCGCGCTCGCGCACGCTGCCGAGTTCGGCTCACGCGCGGTGGACAGCGTCGCCGCCGCCGCCGAGGCGGACATCCTGTTCACGTGCCTGCCCACCTCGGCGGACGTGGAGGCCCTCGCGGGGCAGGTCGTGTCGGGCGCGAACTCGGGCCTCGTGT
>NZ_KI912668.1:2721-3111 GCF_000519345.1 Deinococcus pimensis DSM 21231 | reverse complement strand
CCGACGCTGCGCACCCCGAGGACCTGCAGGACGAGCAGCTGCCCGAGGCTCGCGGCGAGGATGTACGTGGCCATCGCGCGGTTCGCGACGACGGGGTTGAGCCGGGATTCGGCGGGCGTGGCGGCCTGCTCGTCGGCGTGGGGAGCGTCGGTGGTCATGAGGGCAGCGTAGCGGACGCGGAGCGGGAGGCAAGGTGGGAGGTGACACGTGCGCCCCGCCGACAGGGGCGGGGCGCACGTCACGTGGGGCGTCAGCGGGTGAGGACGTCGATGGCGCGCTCCAGCAGGTCGTCGGTGATCTGGCTGTGCAGCACGAAGCGGACGCGGTCCGCGTCGAGGGCGTTGGCGCGCACGCCCGACTCCGCCCACTGCGCGGCGCGCCTCGCGGCTT
>NZ_KI912668.1:1713-2621 GCF_000519345.1 Deinococcus pimensis DSM 21231 | reverse complement strand
AGCCGCGCGGTGCAGTACGCGGACGGCCTGAGCGTCACGGCGAGCGCGCGGGCGGCGCGCGAACTGCGCGACGCGCTGAACGCGGCGCTCGCCTGAGGCTCCTCAGCCGCCCGTGACGCTCCGCACGAGTCCTTCGAGCTGCTTCTGGAAGGTGCCGAACAGGAAGAACAGCACGATCACGAGCAGGCTCCACGACCACACGGGGCCCGGGCGCCGCTCGGTCTCCACTCTTGGACGCAGCCAGACGTGCGCGCCCCACAACGCGAGGGCCGTCACGACGAGCGCGACGAGGCCGCCCGCGAGGGGCACGCGCTGCGAGGCGCTGTCCCCGAGCATCGACTCGAAGGCGGGGTTGGACATCAGGAGCGCCGCGAGGCCGAGCGAGAGCAGGTTGTTCGTGGCGTGCACGATCACGCCGGTCCAGAAGCTGCGGCTGTGCTGCACGGCGCGCGCGATGACGTACCCGAGCGGCAGGACCGCCACGGCCTGCGCGGCCACGCCGTGCGCGGCGGCGAACAGCACGCTCGTCCAGACGGCCGCGACGAGGGGCCGCACGCGCCGCTCGTACCCGCTCAGGCCGAAGCCGCGGAAGATCAGCTCCTCCACGAAGGGAATGAGCAGGCCGCCCGCGAGGAGCAGCACGATCAGGTCGGGGCCCTTCGCGGTGATCTGGAGGTTGTAGTCGAGCCGTTCCTGCCCGCTGGCCGGGAAGACCGCCTGGACGAACAGCGCGAACGCGCGCGACGCGACGAAGCCCAGCCCGAACGCGCCGAGCGCGGTGAGCACGTCGGGCGCGGAGCGAAACCGCGTGGACGTCCACAGTTCACGGGTGGCGCGCGGCGCGGCGAGCAGCAGCAGCGCGACGGTGAGGAGGCCGCCCGCGAGGAGCGCCACGCCGACGCTGCGCA
>NZ_KI912668.1:0-1613 GCF_000519345.1 Deinococcus pimensis DSM 21231 | reverse complement strand
GCCCTCGCGCAGCGCGAGCAGTCCGGCGGCGGCGAGCACCCCGGCCTGCCGCATGCCGCCGCCCATCATCTTGCGGTAGCGGTGCGCGCGCCCGATGAGCTCACGCGAGCCGACGAGGACGCTCCCGACGGGCGCGCCGAGGCCCTTGGAGAGGCACAGGCTGACGCTGTGGTAGTGCCCGGTGAGCTCGCGGACGGGAACGCCGAGCGCGACGGCGGCGTTCATGACGCGCGCCCCGTCGAGGTGCAGGGGCAGGCCCTCCTCGTCGGCGATCTCGCGGACGGCGCGGCTCACCTCGGTCGGGACGATGGTGCCGCCCGCCTTGTTGTGCGTGTTCTCCAGCGAGATCAGGCCCGTGGGGCTCTGGTGGACGCTGCGGCGGATGGCGGCGCGGACGTCCTCCGGGGCGGGCACGCCGCGTGGGGCGTGCACGAAGCGCGGCACGACGCCGGAGAAGGTGGCCATCATGCCGAGCTCCCACTCGTACACGTGAGCGCCCTCCGGCACGATGACCTCCTGACCGCGCTGGGTGTGCACGGCGATCGCGACCTGGTTGGTCATGGTGCCGCTCGGCATGAAGAGGCCCGCCTCGTGACCGAGCATGCGGGCCGCCTCCGCCTGGAGTTCGTTGACGGTGGGGTCCTCGCCGTACACGTCGTCGCCGACGACGGCCTCGGCCATGGCGCGGCGCATGCGCTCGTCGGGGACCGTCACCGTGTCGGAACGCAGGTCCACGGTGACGCCGGGGATGGTGGCTGTCATAAGAGCAGGATAGCGCTCCGGCGGCCCCTACTTCCCGTCGTCGACGAGGACCGTGACCTTCTGGAGCACGTCGGGCTTCACGGTCGCGTCGGGTTTGCCGGGGTCGATTCTGCGGAGCTTCGCGACGACGTCCTGCCCCGTCACGACGCGGCCGAAGACGGTGTACTGCCCGCTGAGGAAGTCGGTGGGCGCGAGCGTGATGAAGAACTGGCTGCCCTGGCTGTGCGGGTCCTGCGCGCGGGCCATGCCGAGCACGCCCGCCCGATCGAACTTCAGGGTGCGGTCGATCTCGTAGAAGAAGTCGTAGCCGGGCCCGCCCGTGCCGGTGCCGGTGGGGTCGCCGCCCTGCGCCACGAAGCCGTCGATGACGCGGTGGAAGGGCGTGCCGTCGTAGTAGTGGTTGAGGGCGAGGAAGACGAAGCTGTTCACGGCCTTCGGCGCGGCGCGCGGGGTGAACTCGACGGTGACGTCGCCCTGCGTGGTGGTGAGCACCGCGCGGTAGCTCCGGGCGGGGTCGATGACCCAGGCGGGCACGTCGAACTTGCGGACGGGCGTCTCGCTGAGGAAGGGGACGGGCACCCAGGCGGCCTGGGCGGCGCCGAGCGCGAGGGCGGCGGCGAGGGCGAACGCGGGCTTGAGCATGCGCCGAGCGTAACAGAGCGCGGGCGCCCCCGGTGAAGGAGGGCGCCCGGGTCCTCAGGCGGCCCGGCTCTCCCCTGTTTCCACGGTGTCCTCGGCGTGGTGGCGGGCGGCGCGGGCGAAGAACCAGAGGGTGGGGAGGCGCAGCAGGGCCGTCGCGAGGAGCGCCACGCGCACCCCGGCGACGTTGCCGAGCCAGCCCACGGCGGGCC
>NZ_KI912667.1:2200-5203 GCF_000519345.1 Deinococcus pimensis DSM 21231 | reverse complement strand
GTCGTCCTCGCGCAGACGGCCGCCGCTCGCGCCGCGCCCGCCGCGGCCCTGCGCGCGGAACGCGTCGAGCTTCGTGCGCTTGATGTAGCCCGCGCGGGTCATGGTGATGACCATGTCCTCCACCGCGATGAGGTCTTCCTTGCTGATGTCGTCCTCGAGGTCCGTGATGACGCTGCGGCGCTCGTCGCCGTACTTGTCGCGGATCTGGCGGACCTCCTTCTTGATCTCGTTCCACAGCCTGCGCTCGTCGCCGAGGATGCCCGTGAGGCGCTCGATGATCGCCATGAGCTCCGCGTGCTCCGCCTGCAGCTTCTCGCGCTCCAGACCCGTGAGGCGCTGGAGGCGCATGTCGAGGATCGCCTGCGACTGGATCTCCGTGAGGCCGAAGCGCGCCTGCAGCCCGTCACGGGCCTCGGCGGTCGTCTGCGACTTGCGGATCAGCGCGATGACCTCGTCGATGTGGTCGAGGGCGATGATCATGCCCTCGAGGACGTGGGCGCGCTCGCGGGCCTTGCGCAGCTCGTACTCGGTGCGGCGCGTGACGACCTCGCGGCGGTGCCCCAGGAACAGCTGCATGGTGTCCTTGAGGGGCAGCACGCGCGGCTCGCCGTTCACGATCGACAGGTTGATCACCGTGTACGTCGTCTGAAGCTGCGTGTACTTGTAGAGCTGATTCAGCACGAGGCTCGGGATGGCGCCGCGCTTGAGCTCCACGACGATGCGCACGGGGTCCTTGCGGTCCGACTCGTCGCGCAGCGCGCTGATGTCCGGGATCTTGCCCGCCTTGTACATCGCGGAGATCGTCTGGATCAGGCTGGTCTTGTTCACCTGATACGGGATCTCCTGGATGATGATCTGGCTGCGGCCGTTCTTCTCGTCGATGCGGGCCTTGCCGCGTACGCGCAGGCTCGCGTGACCCGTGGAGTACGCGTCCCGGATGCCGACGCGCCCGATGCGGCCGCCCGTGGGGAAGTCCGGGCCGGGCACGTGCTGCATGAGCTCGTCGAGGGTGAGGTCCGGGTTCTCGATGAGGGCCAGGAGGCCGTTGCAGATCTCGGTGAGGTTGTGCGGCGGGACGTTCGTGGACATGCCCACGGCGATGCCCGTCGCGCCGTTGATCAGCAGGTTCGGCACGGCCGACGGGAGCACCATGGGCTCCTGCGTCGTCTCGTCGAAGTTCGGCTTGAAGTCGATCGTTTCCTTCTCGATGTCGGCGAGGACCTCCTCGGCGACCTTCGTCATGCGGGCCTCGGTGTAGCGGTACGCCGCCGCCGGGTCGCCGTCGATGGAGCCGAAGTTGCCCTGGCCGTCCACGAGGGGGTAGCGCAGGTTCCACCACTGCGCGAGACGGACCATCGCGTCGTAGATGGGCGCGTCGCCGTGCGGGTGGTACTTCTTGATGACCTCGCCGACCACGCCGGCGGACTTGCTGTGCTTGTGGTTGCTGGCGAGGCCTTCCATCATCATCGCGTAGAGGATGCGGCGCTGCACCGGCTTGAGGCCGTCACGGACGTCGGGAAGCGCGCGGTCCACGATGACCGACATGGCGTAGTTGATGAAGTTGGTCTGAACTTCCTTGGTGATGTCGACCGGGTGAATGCCTGTCACAGAACCTCCATGGCAGTGACTCCACAAGCCCGAGCCCGTCGGGGCACGAAACCCCCGTGCCCGAGGAGCTCGGACCGGTGGTCGGGACTTGTCCACGCGGCCTGCCAGCCACCGCGTTCAACCCGTCCAGTATATCATGAATTCCGGTTCATTATGTTGAGGGCAGAACGAGCGGGCAGGCGGACACCACCGAACGTGAAGGTCAGTTCAGCGTCCGGGACGGAATCAGGGACGCGAGCACCTCGAAGCGGTCCGCCACGGAAGGCGCCCGCAGCACCTCGTCGCCCTGCTCCGCCGTGAGCGGCATCAGCGCCGCGCAGTACGTGGAGAGCAGCAGCGGATCCTTCGGCGCGCCCGCGCGCACCTTCTCCGCGTTCTCCCGGTGCAGGTCCACCACGCCCTGCAGCACCGTGCGGCCCAGCACCCCGATCACCACGGGATCGCCCGTCTCCATCGGGAGGACCTCCACGTCCGCGCTGAGGTAGCTCTCCGAGGTGTCGAAGTCCTTCACCTCGAAGCGGTCGCCGCCGACCACCAGGATCGACGCCGTGCCGTCCGCGTGGTCGACGACCTCACGGACGTAGGCGAGCGTGCCCACCGTCCCCACGCGCTCCACGAAGGGCGTTCCCTCGTCGAGGGCCGGGCCGAGCCGCGTGATGCCGAAAGGCTCCCCGCTGCGCCGGACCCGCGCGAGCAGGTCACGGTAGCGGGGCTCGAACACGTACAGCGGGAGCACCAGTCCCGGAAGCAGCACGACGTTCGGCAGAGGAAAAAGCGGCAGGGACATACGTACCTGTATGCTGCACCTCCGGGCGGTGATTCACATCACCGAGGGCTACAAAACAAAGGCATTGTATAGAGGAATTTGCCGTCGGGAGGCGCATTTCTGGAGGACACCCCCCGGAAATGAGCACTTTCCGTCACGAGCGGCGCGCCCGGCGGCGCTTCACCACCACGGGCGGCGCGCCCCACGCCGCCAGCTGAGCCTCCGACGCGCCCAGCTTCAGCAGCGCCGCCGAGTCCTGAGGCGTGAGCTCCGCCGACGCCAGCAGATCCGGACGGCGCGCCAGCGTCCGCGAGAGCGCCTCGTCGCGGCGCCACCGCTCGATTAGCGCGTGGTTGCCACCCGTCAGCACCTCCGGCACCCGCTCCCCGCGCCAATCCAGGGGGCGCGTGTACTCCGGGTAGTCCAGCAGACCCGACGAGAACGAATCGCGACGGTGCGACTCGGAATCCCCGATCACACCCGGCACGAGCCTCGCCACGGCCTCCACCACGCACGCCGCCGCCGCCTCGCCGCCCATCATCACGAAATCCCCGACGGACACCTCGCGTGTCGCGAGCCGCTCGGCGCGCGCGTCGAAGCCCTCGTAGCGGCCGCACAGCACCGCCACG
>NZ_KI912667.1:0-2100 GCF_000519345.1 Deinococcus pimensis DSM 21231 | reverse complement strand
GTGGGCGCGGACGGGGCGGGGCGGGCGGCGGCCCGCCGGGAGCGGAGGGCCGGGGTGCCCCTGAGGGCCGTGGTAGACGCGAGGGTGCGCTTCATGTGCTGTCCCAAAGCATACCGGAAGGTTTGCTCAAGGTGGTTCATGAGACGCGCACCACACCGGGGCGCGGGCCACGTCCGGCGAGCGCCGCCACACTGCGTCTTCACCTGAAGACGGTATCCTGCCCCTGATGAAACAAGGCAGCAAGGCACTCCTCGTGGCCGGCGCGCTCGCGGCCACCACCGCCGTCGCGTACGCTCAGCTGCGTTCCTACGACGTCAGCGACCTGCTCAAGTCCCAGACGGGCACCAGCTTCCTGCAGGCCCTGACGCTCGCCGAGCAGATCGCCCTGAAGTCCGAGGATCGCGACAAGCTCCTCGAAGGCGCCATCAAGGGCATGCTCGGCACCTTCGACGACCCCTACACCCGCTACGTCCCGCCCACCCAGGCCGCCCGCGACAACCAGGACCAAGAGGGCGAGTTCTTCGGGATCGGCGTGACCTTCACCTCCGCCGACACCACCAAGGGCACCGGCGGCAAGATCGAGGCCGTGTACAAGGGCCGCCCCGCCGACCTCGCGGGCGTCCAGCCCGGCGACGTGTTCCTCAAGATCGACGGCGATGACGTCACCAACACCCCGCAGGACGACCTCGTCGGCAAGATCCGCGGCAAGGAGAACACGAACGTCAAGATCACCTTCGGGCGCGGCAAGGGCTCCTACGAGGTGACGCTCAAGCGCTCCCGCATCGAGATCGTGTCCGTCGAGACGAGCGTCCTGCCAGGCAACATCGGCTACGTCGCCCTCAACGACTTCTCCAACACGAAGGTGCTCCAGCAGTTCCCGAAGGCCATCGCGGACTTCAAGGCCAAGGGCATCCAGAAGGTCATCTTCGACCTGCGCGGCAACCCCGGCGGGAACCTCTGCATCGCGACCGCCGTCGCGGATCAGTTCCTCACGGGCGGCGACATCCTCAAGGTCCGCGAACGTGGCGGCAAGGCCGGCGACATCGGCTGCCCCGGCGACGGCAAGGCCGCCGCGCAGGCCACGGACTACAAGGGCAAGCTCGCCGTCCTCATCGACGGCGGCAGCGCCAGCGCCTCCGAGATCGTCGCGGGCGCCCTGCAGGACTCGGGCCGCGCCACGCTCGTCGGCGCCAAGAGCTTCGGCAAGGGCATCGTGCAGGCCGTCTACCCCCTGCAGAACGGCGGCAAGGCCAACATCACCTTCGAGGAGTGGCTGACGCCCAAGGGCCGCAGCATCCACAAGCAGGGCGTCACGCCCGACGTGAAGGTCGAGGACAGCCGCGCCCCGAAGATCGTGACCTTCGAGGGCACCGGCGCGAAGGCCGGGGAGAAGATCACCGTGAACGTCGGCGGACGCAGCGTCACCGCCACCGCCGACGCGGACGGCAAGTTCACCTTCACGGACACGCCCAAGGCGCGGCCCCGCACGAACGACGGCAACGCCGTCGTGGACCCCAAGACGGACGCGCAGCTCGCGCGCGCCATCGAGGTCGTCAACAAGTAAGCCCGGCCACCACGCCATGCATGTGCGCCTCCCCGCCCGCGCGGGGAGGCGTACACTCTCGTCTGATGAGCGCCGTATTGCACCTCCAGGCCCTGGGCCTCACCGAGTACGAGGCCCGTGCCTACACCGCCCTCCTCGCGCTGGGACGGGCCGTGCCCGCCCGCGTCGCGCGGCAGGCGGGCATTCCGCGCCCGAAGATCTACGAGACGCTCCAGCGTCTCGAGGCGCGCGGACTCGCCGCCCGCGTCGGCGACACCCCCATGGAGTACGCGCCGCTCTCCGCGCGCGAGTACCTCGACCGGGCCCGCCGCTCCTTCGACGACCGGCTCGGCAACCTGGAGCGGGACCTGTCGCGCCTCACGCCCGACCCCGCCCCGGAAGCCGTGTACGCCCTCAAGGGGGACGCGGTCGTGCGCTCCCTGTGCGAGACGCTCGCGCTTGGCGCGCGCCGCAGCCTCTTCCTCGCGGGCGAGGTGGACTTCGCGGTCCGGCTGGAGCGCGTCACGCCGCGCGGCGTGACCGTCCTGCGCGCGGAC
>NZ_KI912666.1:6938-8633 GCF_000519345.1 Deinococcus pimensis DSM 21231 | reverse complement strand
CACCTCGCCCGCCACGCGCGCGGCCTCCTCTCCGCGCAGGTCCGAGAGGACCACCGTCGCGCCCTCGCGCACGAAGCGCTCGCACAGCGCCCGCCCGATGCCCGACGCGCCGCCCGTCACGACCGTCACCTTTCCCTGAAGGTTCACGCGTTCACCCCAGCGTTCGGCACGGTCACGGCGTCGGGCTTCTCGCCCTCGCGGCGCGGCTGGAAGGGCCGCAGTTCCTCCTTCGCGACGGTCTCGGCGTGCACCTCGTCCGGGCCGTCCGCGAGCCGCAGCGTCCGCGAGCTCGCGTACGCGTACGCGAGGAACGTGTCCTGCGAGACGCCCGCGCCGCCGTGCACCTGGATGGCGCGGTCGATGACGCGGCACGCCACGTTCGGCGCGACGACCTTGATCATCGCGATCTCCGCGCGGGCCGCCTTGTTCCCCACGGTGTCCATCATGTGCGCCGCCTTGAGCACGAGGAGCCGCGCCTGCTCGATCTCCATGCGCGACTCCGCGATCCCCGCCCGCACCACGCCCTGCTCGCTGATGGGCCGCCCGAAGGCCACGCGTGACGCCGCGCGCGCGCACGTCAGCTCCAGCGCGCGCTCCGCGAGCCCGATCAGACGCATGCAGTGGTGGATGCGGCCCGGACCGAGGCGGCCCTGCGCGATCTCGAAGCCGCGCCCCTCGCCCAGCAGGAGGTTGGCGGCGGGCACGCGCACGCCCTCGAAGGCGATCTCGGCGTGTCCGTGCGGCGCGTCGTCGTAGCCGAACACGCTCAGCATGCGCCGCACCGTGATGCCCGGCGTGTCCATCGGCACGAGGATCATGCTCTGCTGACGGTGCCGGGGCGCGGACGGGTCCGTCTTGCCCATGAAGATCGCGACGCGGCAGCGCGGATCGCCCGCGCCGCTCGTCCACCACTTGCGCCCGTCAATGACGTAGTCGTCCCCGTCGCGGCGGATGCTCGACTCGATGTTCGTCGCGTCGCTCGACGCCACCTCGGGTTCCGTCATCGCGAAGCACGAGCGGATCTCGCCCGCGAGGAGCGGTGCGAGCCAGCGTTCCTGCTGCTCGGGCGTGCCGTATTGCGCGAGCACCTCCATGTTGCCCGTGTCGGGCGCGGAGCAGTTGAACACCTCCGGCGCCCACGGCACGCGGCCCATGATCTCGCACAGGGGCGCGTACTCCAGGTTCGTGAGGCCCGCCCCGAACGAGTGCCGCGAGCCCGGCGGCAGGAACAGGTTCCACAGACCCGCCTCCCGCGCGAGGGGCTTGAGCTCCTCGATGACGGCGACGGGCGTCCAGCGGTCGCCCTCGGCGACCTGCCGCGCGTACGTCTCCTCGTTCGGGTACACGTGCTCGTCCATGAAGGCCGAGAGCCGCGCCCGCAGGTCCTGCACCTTGGGGGAATAGTCGAAGTTCATGCGCTCCTCCCTCACTTGTCTCGCCCTACCAGGGCAGGCCCGGCACCCGGACCTCGCCGGGTGGCCACGCCTCTTCACCGTACGCCCGCACCATCGCCCGCGTCGGCATCACGAGCGGGCCCGTGGGCTGTTCCACCGTCACGGGCCCCGTGAGCTCCGTCCAGCCGAGCCGCGCGTAGAAGCCCACGAGCTCTGCTCGGCAGAACAGCATCCCGAACCTCAGGCCGCGCGCGCGCGCCTCCTCGTCGAAGCGCGCGAGCACCGCGCCCGCGTCGCCCCG
>NZ_KI912666.1:5129-6838 GCF_000519345.1 Deinococcus pimensis DSM 21231 | reverse complement strand
CCGTCGCGTGCGTCGGGGAGGCCACGATGTCCGTCAGGCCGCCCACGCCGCGCGGACGCGCCACGCGCACGGGAAGCCGGAAACGGTCGCGGGCGAGTTCCGACGTGCCGCGCAGCAGGCTCCCGCCGCCCGTGATGACCACGCTGCCCGCCACGAGCTCCACCGGACCGAGCGCCCCGTCGATCTCGTCACGGACGAGGTTGAAGATCTCCGCGAGCCGAGGCTTGATCACGCGCGAGAGCTCGTACGCGCTGATCGCGTGGACGTTGCCGCCCGCCGACGTGATCTCCAGCGTGAGGTCCGTCTCCGCGAGTTCCGGCAGGGCCGCGCCGTACTTGCGCTTCACGCGCTCCGCCTCGTCGAAGGGAATCTTGAGGATCTGCGCGAGGTCCGCCGTGACGTGATCCCCGCCGATCGGGATGTTCGCGCTGTGCGCGAGGTTCCCGCGCTTGAACACGCCCACGTCCGTGGTGCCGCCGCCGATGTCGATCAGCACGACCGTCTGCTCCTGCTCCGCCGTGTCCAGCGTGGACAGACCCGACGCGAGCGACTGCAGCACGAAGCCGCGAACCTGCACGCCCGCCTCCGTGGCGCAGCGCCGCAGGTTCGCCAGGGGACCCGACGTGCCCGACACGATGTGGACGTCCACCTCGAGGCGCACGCCGTGCATCCCGACCGGGTTCTTGATGCCCTCCTGCCCGTCGATGACGTACTCCTGCGGCAGGGCGTGGATGACCTCCAGGTTCGGGTCGAGCGGGACCGCCCGCGCGTTCTCGATGGCGCGGTCCACGTCGGCGCGGCTGATCTCCTGCTGACGCCGGATCGCCGCGAGGCCGTGACTGGTGATGGCGCGGATGTGGTTGCCGGACACGCCGACGAACGCCTCCGTGACCTTCACCCCGGCCACCCGCTCGGCCGCCGCGACGGACTGCTTGATCGCGTGGGTGGTGCGTTCCAGGTTCACCACGGCACCGCGTTTCATGCCCTCGCTGGGCACGGTGCCCTCGCCGATGATGTCGACGGCGCCGTCGGCGCCGATCTCTCCGATGACCGTGGTGATCTTGGTGGTGCCGATGTCCAGTCCCACGATGATCAAGTTGTCCTTCATTCCTGGACGCTCACCCCCCAAGGGTAAATGCTGATTCGCTTCGCTTGGAACATTGTGACACTGGCCCCGTACTTTCGCAAGGAAACAAGCGAACCGCTCCATATCGTGGCATCCCGGGTCTTTACCGTCAGACCGCTCGGAGAGTATTCGACGGCCTCCACATTGAAACGCGACAGCAGTCTCGCCGCCTCCATCGCCTCACGCGTCCGGTCCGGACCCCACCCGCGAATCACGGGCCCCACCTTCGGCGCGCCGGGCAGGACGGTGCCGTCCCAGTCGGCGACGACCACGCGCCCGTCACGTTCGAGCCGCACGGCGGGCACGCGCTCGCGCACCTCGATCCGCAGGCGGTCCGGCCACGTTTTCGTGACCTTCGCCTCGCGGATCCAGGGGCTGCGTTTCAGGCCGCCCGCCGACCACTCCTCGTAGAAGAGCCAGCCGGAGTCCCTGCGCGCGCCCGCCAGCTGAGCCACGCGAGCGTCCCCCACGAAACGGTTCCCGACCACCTCGACGTGCCTGACGGGCAGACCGTACCACAGCCCGGCCAGGGCGCCCCCGGCGAGCGCGACGGCCAGCGCCGTCACCCACGGCCAGCGCGCCC
>NZ_KI912666.1:3702-5029 GCF_000519345.1 Deinococcus pimensis DSM 21231 | reverse complement strand
GACGCTCGCGCGGCGCGCGCTCACGTCCGCGTTTCCGGGCCCGGCGCGGGACGGCCTGCGCCTCCACGGCCTCCCCGGGCGCGTCTCCCTGCGGCGTCACGGCCAAAGCTCGTACTCCAGTTCCAGCCCCTCGCCCAGCACACTGCGCACGTGCGTGAGGATGGCGTGCACGTCCGCCGCCGTGGCGTTCCCGAGGTTCACCACGAAGTTCGCGTGCTCGTGCGAGATCATCGCGTTCCCGACGCGGTAGCCCTTGAGGCCCGCCTCGTCGATGAGCTTCCCGGCGCTCACCCCGCCCGGATTCTTGAAGGCGCAGCCGGGCGTGCGCATCTTCGGCTGACCCTTGCGGGCCACGTCCGCGTGCGTCATGCGCGCGAGCACCTCCTCCGGGGTGGACGGCGTGAGCTTCAGGCGCACGCGCGTCACGATGTGGTTGCGGGGAATGCCGCTGTTCCGGTAGCCCCACGCCAGATCGGCGGGCGTGACGACGCGCGCGCCCTCCGGCGTCACGATCTCCAGGCTGTGCAGCCCGTCGAACATCTCCCCGAAGCGGGTGCCGGCGTTCATCCACACGGCGCCGCCCACCTGCGCGGGAATCCCGACGGTGCCCTCCAGCCCCGACAGGCCCAGCTTCTGCAGGCGCCGCACGAGGCCCGGCAGGGGCACCCCGCCGCCCACCCAGCCCGTCACGTGCTCGTGCTCACCCTGGGCGCTCAGCGCCGGGTCCCGCGTGAGGTCCGACGTGGCGAACTCCCCCGCGAGGCGAATCACGCGCTCCGCTACGCCCGCGTCGTCCACGACGAGGTTGCTGCCGCCGCCCAGGATGCGGTAGGGCGCGCTCATCGCGAGGGCGAGCTGCGCGTGGTCGTGGACGGTCCACACCTCGCTCTCGCCGCCCACGCCGAGCGTCGTGTAGCGCGACAGCGGCTCGCGCTGCACCTTCAGGGGCGGGCCCGCCACGGTCACTTCGTCACCTCCGCGTCCGCGAGCTCCCGCGAGAGCGTCCACACGTCCCCCGCGCCCATCGTGACGATCAGGTCGTCCGGGCCGACGGTGGCGCGCAGGTGCGTCACGACGTCCTCCCGCCGGGGGTAGTAGCGGACGTTCGCGTGCCCCGCCCCCCGCATGCGCTCCTCGATCAGGCTGGTGTGGATGCCGGGGATGGGCGTCTCGCCCGCGCCGGCGATGTCGAGCAGCAGCACCTCGTCGGCGGCCATCAGGCTCTCGGCGAGACGCGGCCACGACTGCTGCGTCCGCAGGAAGCGGTGCGGCTGGAACACCACCCGCACGCGCCGCCCCGTCTGCCGCGCCCCGTCGAGGGCCGCCG
>NZ_KI912666.1:0-3602 GCF_000519345.1 Deinococcus pimensis DSM 21231 | reverse complement strand
GAGCGCCACGCGCCCGGCCGTGAAGTGCAGCGTCCGCGCCCGCGTGGGCACGCTCAGGCCGTCCGGCAGGACGAGCGTGTCCTGACTGGTCTGCGCGCGGGTGATGTGCCGCTTCGCCTCGTGGTACGCCTCCACCGTGCCGTGCCGGTCGAGGTGGTCCACGCCGAGGTTCGTGATGACCGCCACGACCGGCCGGAATGCCTGGACGCGTTCCAGCTGGAAGCTCGACAGTTCCGCCACCGCCACCTCCGCGCCGTCCACGACGTCGAGCAGCGGCGGGTCGAAGTTCCCGCCGAGCCGCGCGCGCACCCCGAGCGCGACGAGCAGCTGCTCGATCAGGCTGGACGTGCCGCCCTTGCCCGCCGTGCCCGTCACGCCGACGATGGGCACGTCCCGGAAGCGGTACGCGAGCTCCGCCTCGCCGATCACCTCCGCGCCCGCCGCGCGCAGACGCGCGAGGTCGGGGTGGTCGATGGGCACGCCGGGCGCCGCGACGACCGTGCGGTAGGCGCGGGAGACGTCCCCGCGTTCGAAGCCGAGGTCCCGCGCGAGCGCGAGGTCCTCCTCTTGGGGCCGCGCGTCGAGCCACTCGGCGCGCAGGCCCTCACGCCCGAGGAAGCGCGCCACGCCGCGCCCGCTGCGCCCCAGGCCGTAGATCAGGAAATCAGGAGAGTCCGTCATTGGTTGCGCTCAGTCTAGGGGCGACGTGAAGGCTTTGTTAGGGGGCGTGTGAGGATGCCCGGGGTGGGGAAGTGAGGAGGGTAGGTTGAGGTGAAATATTGAAGACCATCGGTATTCTTATGACCATCATTCGTGTCGCTCTGGAAAGCGACATTCTCGAATTGCACTCTTTCGTCAAGTCCTCCGGTTGGGCTGATTCCAGGCCGCGCTCTTGGTACGGACTCGACCGCACCACACGATCAGGTCACGTGATCATCGCCCGTCGAGAAGAGGGCGGGGGCATCCTGGCCGCCGTCCGCTTGACCTTGATGAAAAAGGCCGGCGACAGGGCCGCGGTCATCTCGCGCGTGCTGATCCTGCCAGGGGCACTGAGCTCCAAGGAGCGGCAACATCTCATGAGCGCGGCCGCACGGCAAGCGGCGGCCCTCGACGCGCAGGTCGTCGTGGTGCGAGCCGCCACACGGCAGCCCTACGCGGCCCTGCGCTGGGTGGAGGTCAAGGAGCGGTCCTTCGACCGATTGCCCACCCTCGTGCAGGCGACGTTGAAGAACACCGACCCGGACCTCCACGGGTTCTACAAAATCCTGCGTAAGAAGAAGACATAGAGAAAGGCGCGCGGAGCATCCCCCGCGCGCCCTCGCCTTGTTCTGCTCCTACAGGCGTCCGCTCATCACGGCCCACGCGCCGAGCGTCGCGACGGCCGTGACGATCCAGAAGCGCAGCGTGACCTTCGTCTCGGGCCAGCCGGACAGCTCGAAGTGATGGTGGATGGGCGTCATGCGGAACACGCGCTTGCCGCCCGTGCGGCGGAAGTACGTCACCTGGATCACGACGCTCAGCACCTCCACGATGGGGATGATCGCGGCGAGCGCGAGCAGCCACGTGAAGTTCCCCGACCCGTTGAGGATGTACGTGCCCGCCACGAGCGCGCCGATCGCGTGGGAGCCCATGTCGCCCATGAAGACCCGCGCGGGGTGCGCGTTGAACCACAGGAAGCCCAGCAGCGCGCCCACCATGAGGGCCGCGAGCGGCGAGGCGCCGAGCGCGACGAGCGGCAGCAGGATGATGATCGTGACGCCGCCGAGCAGCCCGTCGAGGCCGTCCGTGAAGTTGAACGCGTTCACCGCGCCCACCAGGATGAACGTGTAGAGCGGAATCTCCACGAGCGCGCGCCACTCGGCGGGCACGCCCGGCAGCGCGGGCCCGATCCGCCACGCGAAGTACGCGAACGCGGCGCCCACGAGGATCTGCAGGGGGAACTTCTCGCGGGCGCGCAGTTCGGACGCGCCGCGTCCCGTCATGCGGGAGCGGATCTTGAGGACGTCGTCGACGAGGCCGATCAGGCCCATCGCGATCGTCACGCCGAGCACGGCGAGGTCGCGCGGCTCCGCGCCGCGCGCGTACATGAGGAGCCACGCCAGCAGGAGCGCCACGACGAAGCCGACGCCGCCGCCGGTGGGCGTGCCGTCCTTCACGAGGTGGGTCTGCGCGCCGTCACGGCGGACGCGCTGACCCCAGCCGCGCGCCTTGGACACGCGGATGAACAGGCCCACGAGGAACCACGACAGCACCGCCGCGATCAGCACGCGGGCGCTCCCGGCAGAAAACGGGTGGAGGTCAGGGGGGACGGGGACGGAACTCGGACGATCAAGACTTCACCTCGGTCAGATCGTAGCGGAAAACCCGCACCTCCCCATTTGGAGAGACCGTCACGACGAACTCCGCCGAGACGCCCACGACACCCGGCCCGTGCGGGACGCTCGCGCGTACCCGGCCCGCCGCGTCCACGCGCTCCAGCGTCCCGCCCTGCAGGCGGTACTGGCTGTCCGCCGTGAACGCCACGGGCACCGTGGAGAGGCCCGCGCCGGTGGGGGTGCTCACCAGCAGGGGCGCGCCGAGCGAGTCGAGCAGCAGCGTCCGCGCGGGGTCCACCCGGTACAGTCGGCCCGCCTGCACGGCGTAGTCGAGGCCGTCGCCGCCCGTGACGGCCTGATCGGGCGCCCCGACGAGGCCCGGAGCGTCCTGCCCCCTGAAGTTGATGGCGGTGCCGTCCTCACGGTAGGCGCGGGTGTCGGTGAGCTCCACGACCCGCCCGACCTGCACCACGCCCGGTTCGCCCGTGATCCGCTGCACCCACCCGGCGGCGGGCAGCGCCACCCAGGCGTTCCCGCCGTTCCACGCGACGTCCGTCGCGCGGCCCGGCACGGGCACCCGCTGCGGACGGAAGAGCGGCGCGCGCGCGAGGAACACCGCGCCGCCCGACACCCAGGCCACGCCCTGCGCGGAGAACGCCGCCGTGAGCGCCGCCTGCGGCCTCGTCACGGCGGGCGCGCAGCCCGCGAGCACCACGAGGAGCGCCGCCAGCCCGGACCGACCGGTCCGCCGCGCGATCCCGCACGCAACGCCACGCCTCCTCGCTTCGCCCGGCGCCCCCCCGGCCTTCGCCGAGGCGGCGTGCAGCGGTCTAGCCCAGCGCACGCGACGCCTCCAGCAGGGCGCGCACCACGTCGTCGAGACCCACGCCGCGCCGGGCGCGCTCCTCGGGCGTCCAGCTGATTCCGCGCGACGCCTTCACCAGCACCACGTCGCCCGGGCGCAGGTCGGCGAGGAGCGCCGGGATGAGTTCGGGCGTACCGTCGTAGGCGCGCTCGCCCAGCAGCCCCGCGAACTCGCCCACGTCGTACGTCACGTCGGCCCGCGCGCGGGCGTGCGTGCCGACCTCCTCGTGCAGGGCGCGCTCGTCCTCGCCGAGCTCCAGCATGCGGCCCAGCACCGCCACGCGCCGTCCGGGGTACGCGGCGAGCGCGTCCAGCGCGGCCTTCACGCTCAGCGGGCTCGCGTTTGTCTCCTCTTTGATGACCGTCACGGGCCCCGGATGCACCCGGAAGCGCCCGCCGGGCACCTCCGCCGCCGCGAGGCGC
>NZ_KI912665.1:1558-3838 GCF_000519345.1 Deinococcus pimensis DSM 21231 | reverse complement strand
GGCGCGAGCGTCGCCGGGGAAGCGCAGGACGGGCCGGAACCCGCCCTGCTCGTCTGACATCGCGGGGATCAGCCGCCGAGGTGCACCACGGGGCGGCGGCGGCGGTCCTTCTCGGCCTGCCGCAGGATCTCGTGCGTGACGACGGCCACGTCGCCCTCTCCGGAGATCAGGAAGCGCGCGGCGTTCGCGACGGGTCCGCGTTCGTTCCAGCCGAAGTACACGTGCGGCACCTGCAGCGTCGCGTCGCGGACGAAGAGCAGCAGCGCCGCGATGGCGTTCGGCACGCTGGCCGCCTCGACGCGCAGCACGCGGTTCCCGCCGATCTCCAGGCCGCGCACCTCGATGACGTCGCTGAACTCGCTCGCGTCCGTGACGTGCACCTCGATGAAGACGGGCGTCTCGCCGGGCGGCAGGTGGACCATCGCGCGCGCCTCGCGGGTCTTGATGCGGTACTCGTCGCCGCGCTCGTCGGGCGTGGTGGTGGAGCGGGCGCTGCGGCGTCCGTCCGGGCCGGGGTGGTGCGCGACGAAGCGCATGGGCCGCCCGCCCGACTCGATCAGGAAGCGTTCGGCGGCGCGGTCGAGCTCCATGCGTTCGTAGCGCAGTTCCGTCGAGCGGGTCGCGCGCGACAGGATCGACACGACGACGACCGCGAGGATGAAGACCGCGCCGATCCGCACGCCCGCCGGGCGTTCGATGGCGTTCGCGATGGTGGTGTACACGAACACCGCCGCGATGAGGGCGTACAGCAGCGTGAGGACGCGTTCGTAGCGGCGGCGCGCGGAGAGCGTCACCGCGACCGACGCGCCCGTGATGAGGACCAGCACGCCCGTCGCGTACGCGCCCGCCTGCGCGTCCACGCTCGCGCCGAAGATGATCGTGACGGCCACGCAGATGACGGTGAAGAGCAGCACGAGGGGCCGCGTGACGCGGGCCCAGTCGGGCGCCATGCCGTAGCGGGGCAGGTAGCGCGGCACGAGGTTCAGGAGGCCCCCGAGGGCGCTCGCGCTCGCGAACCACAGGATCAGGATCGTGACGAGGTCGTAGGCGGTGCCGAAGACGGGCCCGAGCAGGGCGTGCGCGAGGTACGCGAGCGCCCGTCCGTTCGCCTCGCCGCCCGCGCGGAACTGCTCGGCCGGGATCAGCAGGGTCGTGACGAGACTCGACCCGAGCAGCAGGACGCTCATCACGAGCGCCACGACGAGCAGCAGCTGCCGCGTCTGACGGATGCGGCCCCGGTAGCCGCGCGACGCGTCGTCCGGGTCGCCGCGCACGAGCGGCATGACGGTCACGCCCGTCTCGAAGCCGCTGAGGCCCAGCGCGAGCCGCGGGAAGAGCAGCGCGGCCACCGCCAGCATCGCGAGGGGATCGCCGTGCGTCCGCAGGAGGCCCTCCCGCCAGGCCGAGAGCAGTTCGGGCCGTCCGGCGAGCTCCACGAGGGCGCGGACGATCAGGACGGCGCCGAGGCCCACGTAGGCCACCACGAGCGGCGCGGCCAGCGAGACGCGCAGGCGGAAGCCGCGCAGGAAGATCGCGCCGAGCAGCAGGATCAGCACGAGCGTCAGGCCGGGTTGACGGTCCTGGAGCAGGCCCGAGAGCAGCGGGTTCCGCACGAGGTGGACGCTCGCGTCGGCGGCGGAGAGCGTCACGGTGATGGTGAGGTCCGTGATGAGGAAGCCGATCAGGACGAGCACCATCAGCTTGCCGGGCCACCAGGGCAGCAGCCGCTCCAGGATGCTGATGGAGCCCTCGCCGTGCGGGCTCTCGCGCGCCACCTGACGGTAGACGGGGAGCGCGCCGAGCAGCGTCACGAGGACCAGCACGAGCGTCGCGACGGGCGAGAGCGCGCCCGCCGCGAGGAAGGCCACGCCGGGCTGGTACCCCAGCGTGGAGAAGTAGTCCACCCCGGTGAGGGACATCACGCGCCACCACGGGTACGTGCGGGGCGCGGCCTGCGGGGCGCGCTCGCCCCCGTCGACGAGGTCGTCGGGTTCGGCGGGCGGCGTGACGAGCGCGCCCTGCTGGCCCACCTGGGGTTCGAGCAGCCACCGCTTGAGGCGGTCGAGGGCGTTGGGCGTCGGAGCGGTCATGGAACTCCCCTTTATATACCCGCGCGGCGCGGGCGCGGCGGGAACTCACCGGCATCAGGGCCGTCTCATGAAGGTCACCCGGCCCCGTGATCTTCTCGGGGTATGCCACAACCTTTCCCGGGCGCCCCGCGCGGCGCCGCGCTGCTTGCCGCCCTCCTGTCCCTGGCCGCCCTGCCGCCCGCGGCCCACG
>NZ_KI912665.1:0-1458 GCF_000519345.1 Deinococcus pimensis DSM 21231 | reverse complement strand
GATGCGCTCGCCGAGGTCGTCGAGGCCCGCCACGCCGCGCCCGCCCACGACGACGCGGGGACGCGGGGGGGCCGCGCGCACTTCGAGGATGTCCGTGACGCGGTCCACGCCGAAGTCGGACGCGGAGAGCAGCCCGAAGAGGTGCGGGCGTGCCTCCGGGGAGAGCGCCAGCTTCGGGGAGAGGGCTTCGAGGAGCTGCGCGGCGTCGTCCTGCCCGAGCCGTTCCTGCTTCACGAGGTCGAGGATGCGGTTGATGCGGTCCCTCACGACGCCACCACCTTCGCGTTGCCTCCCTGAACGGTCAGGGCGAGGCTGGCGCGGCCGTCCGCGAGGACGCCGCTGTACGTGCTGTTCACAAAGTCACGCGAGGTCTTCGTGACGGGAAACCCGCTGGCGGACATGTTGCCCGCCGTCACCTCGCCGTCGAGCCGGACGCTGCTGCCGGGCTGAAGCTGGACGTTCGCGTTGCCGCCCTGCACCTTCACGTCGTGCGTGCCGCCCGAGACGAGGGCGTTCCAGCGCAGGTTGCCGCCCTGGACGCGGGCGTGCAGGTCCGAGGCGTTGCCGAGCGTGAGGTTGCCGCCCTGCACCTTGACGTTCACGGGCGCGTTCAGGTCCGGGAGGCCCAGGTTGCCGCCCTGCACCTTCGCGTTCACCTCGGTGATCCCGGCGGGCACGACGAGCTCGGCGCGCAGGTTGCCCTCCTGGACGAAGCCGCCGACGAGCCGGTCGAGCCAGCCCTCGCCGCGGTCCTGCCACTCCAGCGGGACGCGCTTGACGAGCCAGCCCTCGGGCGTCCCGGCGAGCTGCACGCGGCCGGGGGCGCTGACGTGCAGGTGCGGGGCGGTGACGCTCTCGTCGGTGCGGACGCTGAGGCTGAAGCCCGCCACGATGAGGTGCAGGACGGGCGGGACGTCGCCGTCGAAGGGCACGGCGGGCGACTCCTGCAGGGGGGTGATCTGCGTGACGGCGGTGGAGGGCGTGTCGCCCTCGGTCTTGTCGAGCGTCACGGGCGTCTGCGGCGCGGTGGACACGGCCTCCTGGTCGGGGCGGCTCCCGAGCAGGGCCTCGGCTTCCTCGGGGGTGAGTTTGCCCTCGGCGACAAGGGCCTGGACTCGCTCTCGAAAGGATTCGTTCTCGTTCATCTCGACCTCCTCCCTAGTTGTAAGCCTTGACTTACCAGAATGTCAAGTCTAGTTTTACATCCTCACTTCATCGGCGGTCCGGGTTGAGCTCATGGAGGCGGGACGCCACAATGCACGGGTGAACCTCACCCCCGGCGCCCTCGTCCTCTACAAGCAGAAACCCGCCCGCATCTCCGGGACGGACGGCGACAAGCTCGACCTCGACACGCCCGGCGGGAAGGTCCGCGTGCGTCCCAAGGACGTCACGCTCCTCCACCCCGGCCCCGTCGCGGGCCTCGGCGGCCTGCGCGCCCCCGAGGCCGACGCGCGCGAC
>NZ_KI912664.1:30120-32032 GCF_000519345.1 Deinococcus pimensis DSM 21231 | reverse complement strand
GGCGCGCTCGAGGTCGTCGAAGCGGACGGGCACGCGCGGGCGTTCCCCGCCGAGGCCGCGGACGTACACGCGCGTCTGCCGGGCGCGGCCCGGCGAGTCGTGACTGGTCATGATGACCGGACTCTAGCAGGCGCGCGCCCGCCCGTCTCAGATGGGGTAGTACGAGCGCGCCGAGCCGTTCAGGAAGTCACGCGTGGGAATCCAGATGAGGGGGTGGCGTTCCTCCACCTCGGGCGGGGGGCCGTAACGGACGAGGTTCATGACGTCCGCGAAGTCCACCCACTGCGCGCCGAGCACCTCCGGGTCGGTGGGGTTCAGGTCTCCGCTGAACTTCGCGGTGAAGCGCGCGAAGTTCGCGAAGCAGTGGTGCTTGCTGCCGGAGAGCATCTCGCCTTCGAGGAGGCTGACGAAGTCGAGGTCGGTGACGTCGAGGCCCGTCTCGACCTTGACCTGCCGGACGGCGGCGTCCGCGAGGGACTCGCCCTCGACGGCCTTGCCGCCGGGGAGGCCCCAGAAGATGCTGCCGTCGTCCATGCGCTCCGTGACGAGGAGCAGTTTGCCCTCCTGCACGAGGTAGACGTGCGCGGCACGTTTGATGGGAATGACGCGGGAGAGGTTCATCTGCGCTTCAGTCTAATGGGTTTGAACGCTCATACATTTGAAGCGTGGGCGCTCCCTCACGCTTTCCCCGGCGTCACGTCGCGCTCGCGGCCCACGACGACGTCGAGGACGGCGCGGTACGGCCCGTCGTCCTCCTGCCGCATGAGGGTGACGCGGTCGAAGTCGAGCGTGCCGAAACCCTCGAAGCGCGCCTCGAGGTCGCTCGCGAGCGCCTCGGCGTCCTCGCCTTCGTAGGGCTCGACGAGCGTGAAGTGCGGCGTCCACGTGTCGAGCCCGCGCGGGGTCCGCAGGGCGCGCAGACGGGCCCGCTCGTGGGGCGCGGCGTACTTCGAGGGGTCCTCCCGGACGAGGTCGTCGAAGCTCGATCCGGTCACGAAGCGCGCGAGCCGCGCCACGAGGAGCGTCTGGAGCACCACGAGCGCCTCGCTCGCCTCGTAGCGCAGGACGATCACCTCGCCGCCGTCCCACACCTCGGTCCGCCCGCCCGACAGCGCGAGGTGCGCGTCCGGCGAGAGGCAGGCGCACAGAGCGCGCAACTCGCGCTCGATGTCGTCCCAGTCGGCGGGATCGCACTCGAAGGCCTCCGTGACGGTGAGGTGGAACCCGAAGGGCCCGGCCTTCGCGGTCCACTCGGGCCGCAGGCCGGGCGGCTGCTGCACGGGCTGCCCGGCGCGGCTGTCCCAGCCGAGAACGGCGCTTCCGAGCCGGAAGAAGGCGCTCTGCGCGGGCGGCACGAGGTACACGGCGAAACGGGTGGTCATGCGTGCATTAGGGCAGACGCCACGCGCGGCGTTGGTGGGAGAAGCTTCAAGACCTCAGACGAGCAGCAGCCCGGCGGGCGTGGGCGCCTCGAAGAGCCGCGCCTTCCCGACGCGGCCGGAGTCCGCGTCACGCGGGAACACGGCGACGGTGCCGCCCTCCTGGTTCCCGACGAGCACGAAGCGTCCGTCCGGGGTGAGGACGAGGTGCCTCGGGACGTGCCCGCCCGTGGGGACGCCCTGCACGCGCTCCAGCTCTCCTCCCTCCGCCAGCGCGTACACGTCGAGCGCGTCGCGTCCGCGCACCGAGACGTACACGAAGCGCCCGTCCGGGCTGAAGGCCGCCTCGCCGGGCTGGTCGCCCTCCTCGGCGGGCGGAACGACGCGCACGAGCTCCGGGGCGCCTTCATCGAGGCGCAGCACCGCGAGGCCTCCGGCGAGTTCGAGCGTCACCACCGCGAGCTTCGAGTCGGGCGAGAAGGCCACGTGACGCGGCCCGGAGCCGCCCGGCAGGCGCGTGGTGGCCGCGCGGC
>NZ_KI912664.1:25275-30020 GCF_000519345.1 Deinococcus pimensis DSM 21231 | reverse complement strand
GCACACGTTCACCCTGGACGCGGCCGTCCCACCCGCGCGGCCCGTCCTCGTGGTGGGCCGCAGCGAACGCGCGGACGACGCGGGCCGTCCGCTGCCCCTGTTCACGCCCGGCGAGGACGGCGTGCCGAAACCCACCGGGACGCCGCAGGCGATCTCGAAGCGCGGCGTGCCCTACGAGACGGTCACGAAGGTGATCCTGTACGACACGCACGAGCCGTGGTTCCGGGGGGACCCGGAGGTGGCCCTGCAGATCCGCGCGCCCCGGAACGTCCTCTTCTACGACGGCGACTTTCCCGGCGTGAACGACACGCGCGTCGGGTACGCCGTGGATCGCCGCACGTCGCACTGGCTGAAGCAGGCCTTCCTGGCCTACCTGTGGTACGAACGCGACGGCGGCGCGGCCGTGACGGTGGACGTCGGGGTGCCCCTGCGCGGCGCGAAGGCGAACGTGAAGTTCACCCTCCGCGACGGCGACGACCGGCTGGGCGCCGTGGGAGTGCCGCGCGCGTACCGCGGGACCGCCACGAGCTACGACACGGGCGACGTGGCGTTCTGGCGCACCCAGAAACGCTGGCGGTAGGGGACGTCAGCGGGCCTCCCGCAGGTCCGTGACGCGGCGCAGCTTGCCGCCCTCGCTGCGCGGCAGACTGCCGGGCTCGCAGAGCTCGCAGGTGATGGTCACGCCGACGCTGTTCTTCACGAGGCGGACGATCTCGTCGCGCAGCGCGGCCTCACGCTGCTCGCTCTCGACGCGCAGGGTCAGCTCGTCCATCACGCCCGTCCGGGTGAGGACGACGTGGTAGTGCGGGCTGACCTCCCCGAGGTCCACCAGGACGGCCTCCAGCTGGCTGGGGTAGACGTTCACGCCGCGCAGGATGATGAGGTCGTCGCTGCGCCCCCGGATCATGTCCATGCGCCGACTCGTGCGGCCCGTCGTGCTCGGCCCGGGCAGCAGGCGGGTGATGTCGCCCGTCCAGTAGCGCAGGACCGGCATGGCGGTGCGGCTCATGCTGGTGAGGACCAGCACGCCGTACTCCCCGTCGGGCACGCCCAGGCCCGTGTCGGGATCGACGATCTCGGGGTAGAAGTGGTCCTCCCAGAGGTAGCTGCCGCGCTGCTCCGTGACGTCCTCGTTGCTGACGCCGGGCCCGATGATCTCCGAGAGGCCGTAGATGTTCGTGGCCTTCACGCCCAGGCGGGCCTCCACCTCGGCGCGCATCCGCTCGGACCAGGGTTCGGCGCCCAGCACGGCGTACTTCAGGTTCGTGTCGCCGGGCCCGACGCCCTGCCGGGCGAGCGCCTCCGCGAGGACGAGGGCGTAGCTGGGCGTGCAGGCGATCACCTCGGGCTGCAGGTCGCGGATGATGGTGACCTGCCGCTCCGTCCCGCCGCCCGACACGGGAATCGTGGCGAGCCCGAGCCGCTCCGCGCCGCCGTGCAGGCCGAGCCCGCCCGTGAAGAGGCCGTAGCCGTACGCGTTGTGGAAGACCATGCCGGGCCGCGCGCCCGCCGCGTGCAGGGAGCGCGCCACCACCTCGGAGAACACGCCCAGGTCGTTCTCGTCGTACGCGACGACGGTGGGCTTGCCGGTCGTGCCGCTCGACGCGTGCACCCGCCGGATCTCCTCACGCGGGACGCTCACGAGCCCGAAGGGGTAGTGGTCGCGCAGGTCCACCTTGCGGGTGAAGGGGAAGCGGGCGAGGTCGTCCAGGGTGCGCAGGTCGTCCGGGGTGACGCCGACCTCCGCGAACTTCGCGCGGTAGGCGGGCACGCGCTCGTGAAGGCGCGAGGCGGTGGCGCGCAGCCGGTCGAGCTGGAGCGCGCGGAGTTCCGCGAGGGGCATGGCTTCGGCCTGCGGGTTGAACATCCTTGACCTCCCTGGGTCGGGCGAGGGACTGCGGGCGCGGGGCGCTCAGACGCGTTCGATGACCGTGGCGATGCCCTGCCCCACGCCGATGCACATCGTCGCGAGGCCGAACCGACCGCCCGTGCGTTCGAGTTCGTGCAGGAGCGTCGTGACGAGCCGCGAGCCGCTGCTGCCGAGCGGGTGCCCGAGGGCGATGCCGCCGCCGTTCGGGTTGAGACGCGTGTCGGTGGGGTCGACGCCGAGGTCGCGCAGCACCGCGAGGGCCTGCGCGGCGAAGGCCTCGTTGAGCTCCACGACGCTCAGGTCGCTCACCGAGAGCCCGGCGCGTTCCAGCGCCTTGCGGCTCGCGGGGACCGGCCCGATGCCCATCACGCGCGGCGGCACGCCCGCCACGGCGAAGGTGCGGATCACGGCGCGCGGCGTGAGGCCGTGTGCCTCAGCGTACTCGCGGCTCGCGATCACGACGGCGGACGCGCCGTCGTTGAGGCTGCTGCTGTTGCCCGCCGTGACGCTGCCGCCCTGCCGGAAGGCGGGCCTGAGCTTCGCGAGGGCGGCGAGGTCGGTGTCGGCACGCGGACCCTCGTCGCGGGTGACGGTCACGTCCCCCTTCTTTCCGGGCACGGTGACGCTCACGACCTCGCGGTCGAAGTGGCCCGCGTCCCACGCCGCGACGGCCTTGCGGTGCGAGTTCAGCGCGAAGGCGTCCTGCTCCTCGCGGGTGACGCCGTACTCCGCCGCGAGGTTCTCGGCGGTCTCCCCCATCGCCTCCGTGCCGTAGAGGTCCTTCATGCGGGCGTTCACGAAACGCCACCCCAGGGTGGTGTCGTAGATGGTGCCGTTGCCCGTCGGGAAGGCCCGGTCGGGCTTGGGCATCGCGAGGGGCGCGCGGCTCATGCTCTCCACGCCCCCGGCGACGTACACGTGACCCTCGCCCGCGAGGACGCTCTTGGCGGCCATGTTGACCGCGTCGAGGCCGCTGCCGCACAGGCGGTTGACGGTCGCGCCGGGCACCGTGACGGGCAGCCCGGCGAGCAGGGCGCTCATGCGGGCGACGTTGCGGTTGTCCTCGCCCGCCTGGTTGGCGCACCCCAAGTAGACGTCCTCGATGACGTCGTCGGGGACGCCCGCGCGGGTGATGGCCTCGCGCAGCACGAGCGCGGCGAGGTCGTCGGGGCGGACGGCGCTGAGGGCGCCGCCGTACTTCCCGACGGGCGTGCGGACGGCGGACAGGATGACGGCTTCGGGCATGGGGGCTCCTTGGAAGCAGTCAGCTGTCAGCGATCAGCTGTCAGTGTGGCCTGACTGCGCGAGATGGAACGAGAGGCGGGAAAACTGCTTGACTGACGGCTGACGGCTGACGGCTCCTCAGAACCGGTCGCGGCCCGCGAGCACGAGGCGGCGCAGCAGCGGGTGCGGGCGGTAGCGGTCGTCGCCCGTCTCGGCGTGCAGGCCCTCCAGGACGCTGAGCACGCCGCGCAGGCCGATCTGCTCGGCCCACTCCAGCGGTCCGCGCGGGTAGTTCGTGCCGAGCCGCATGGCGGTGTCGATGGTGTCCCGGTCGGCGGTGCCGTCCGCGAGGGCGCTGACGGCCTCGTTCGCGAGCATCGCGACGGTGCGCGCGGCGACGCCGCCGGGCGTCTCCCCCGTCACGGCGACGCGCAGGCCCACGGCGCGCAGCAGCGTGACGGCCTCCTCCGCGAGGCCCGCGCGGGTCTGCAGGGCGGGCGAGACCTCCACGACGGTGGCGTCCGTGACGGGCGCGACGAGCGAGAAGCCCACGACGCGGTCGGGGTGCGGGCTGCACGACGCGACGACGGTGGCGCTCCCGCCGTAGGTGAGCGACAGGACCTTCGCGCGCGGGCGGAGCTCGCACAGGCGTTCCTTCTCGGTGAGGCGTTCGGAGCAGTCGACGATCCAGTCGGCGTCGGCGAGGGCGGCGCGCGGGTAGGCGGCGAGCTTCTCGTCGAGGACCGCGCGCAGCGTTCCGCTGCCGAAGACATGCACGGTCACGTGGGGCCGTTCGGGCGCGGCGGGCTCGGGCGTCTCCTCGCGCGGCCCGGCGTGGTCGTAGAAACCGCGCCCCGTCTTGCGGCCGAGCCGTCCGGCGGTCACGAGGCGTTCCTGGATGGGGTGCGGGCGGTAGCGCGGGTCCTGGAAGGACGCCTCGTAGACGCTCCGCGTGGACGCGAGGTTGACGTCGAGGCCGATGAGGTCCATCAGCTCGAAGGGCCCCATGCGGAAGCCCGCGCCGCGCAGCACGCGGTCCACGCCCGCGTAGTCGAGGACGCGTTCGCCCGCGAGGCGCAGGCCCTCGCCGTAGAAGGGCCGCGCGACGCGGTTCACGACGAAGCCCGGCGTGTCCTGGCACAACACGGGCGTCTTGCCGAGGGCGCGCGCGAGGTCCGTGACGACGCGCACCGCCTCCTCGGAGGTGTCCTCGCCGCGGATGACCTCCACGAGCGGCAGGACCTGCGCGGGGTTGAAGAAGTGCATTCCCACGACGCGCGCGGGGTCGCGCAGCCCGGCGGCGACGGCGCTCACGAGGAGGGTGCTGGTGTTCGTCGCGAGGACCGCGTGCGCGCAGATCCGTTCGAGGTCCGCGAACAGGGCGCGCTTGAGCGCGAGGTTCTCCGGCGCGGCCTCGATGACGACGTCGGCGCCGCCGAGGCCCTCCAGGGTGGTGACGCCGATGAGGTGCATCAGGTAGTCGACGGGCTCGCCGGGGAGGCGTCCGCGCGCGTGGAGCTTCTCGAGGTTGCGGACGATGCCCGCCTGGGCGCGCGCGAGGCTCTCGGGGGACACGTCGTACAGGGCGACGCGGTGCCCGCGCGTGAGCGCGAGCTCGGCGATGCCGGCGCCCATGGTGCCCGCCCCGACG
>NZ_KI912664.1:24637-25175 GCF_000519345.1 Deinococcus pimensis DSM 21231 | reverse complement strand
CGCCGGGACCGCGCGAGGGGCAGGCCCAGCAGGGAGCGCCCGAGGGCCCGCTCCAGGTCCGCGAAGGCCGACGTGAACCACAGCGTGGCGAGCAGCACGCCCGCGCCGACGACGATCACGAGCAGGCCCGTCCCGACGGCGAGGCCCGCGACGAGCAGCACGAAGGACACCAGCGAGAGCGGGAAGCTCACGAGGTGGTACAGGACGTGACGCCAGGTGGCGCCGTTCACGAGCTCCGCGAGGTAGCCGGGTGGGGCGCCGCGCGCTTCCGGCTTGAGGGTGGACGTCATGCTTCCAGGCTAGGACACGCGGGAGGCGGGAGCGTCCTCCGAAAGATGGCCGCCCTTCGTGAACGTCCGGACGCGGCGGCGTTCATCGTCCTCTGGAGCGGTCTCAGAATCGAAGTAGTTCATGACGCGCGCCCCCGCGCGCCCCGTACGGTGGGCGTGTTCCGGTTCCGTCCGGACCCGGCGTCCCGGACGCCCGCCCCCCTGCCGAGCGGGGCGAGCGCCCGCGCTTCCCTCCCGTGCCCCCGGAC